>PMJO01000213.1 GCA_003158455.1 Myxococcales bacterium
CTACGGCAATCCCGAAACCACCACCGGTGGCAACGCGCTGAAATTCTACGCCAGCGTGCGGCTGGACATCCGCAAGATCGGCGTGGTCAAGAACGGTGAGCAGATCGTCGGCAACAAGGCGCGGGTCAAGGTGGTGAAGAACAAGGTGGCGCCGCCCTTCCGCGAGTACGAGTTCGAGATCCTCTACGGCAGCGGCGTGAACGCCGTGGGCGAAGTGGTGGATCTGGCAAGCGAGGCAGGACTGCTAGAAAAATCGGGCGCGTATTACTCGTGGCAGGGCGAGCGCATTGCCCAGGGTCGCGACAAGGCTTGCCAGTACCTGGCCGAGCACCAGGCGCTGGTCGACGAGCTACGAGCGAAGCTGGTCGAGCAACGCAAAGCCGAGAACGCGCGATTGGGAGTCGGCTCCCCGCCCGCGAGCGCAGAGGCCACGAGCGCCGACACCGCAGCGGCGTGAGGCTCTTGCATCGCGGTTTGCGCCGGAATGTCTGCCGCAGTCTCGCCGGAATCGGCCCCAAGTTTCGCCGGAATGCACACCTTCATGCCTGTGCCAGTCCCGCATCGGGATCTTCTTCCTTCTTCACTCGGCCTGCGTTCAAGCGCTTTAGAAACTCCCGGCTCGCCTTGAAGAAGGGCACGCGCATCGGCTTGACCTCGACGGCTTGCCCCGTGCGTGGATTTCGCCCCTGGTGGCCCTCGCAATTTCGAACCGTGAATACCCCAAGGCCGCGGATCTCAACCCGCTCGCCCCGGCGCAAGGCACCGGCGAGGCACTCGAAGAATACTGGCGTCAAGAATCATCCCGACCTGTCATCGCTGCCTGTTCGCTAAGTATGAATCGAGATGGCCTGCGGGTAGGGAAGGAGATTGGCATGCTGGGGAACGAGAAGGCGCTCAAGTCGACAACAAACAGGGGCGGGGCTGGCAGCGCCCGTGCCGCCGTGCCGCCCCCAAGGGCGTGCAGGCGCGGGTCGGGAGGTTCCCGGACGTTCACAAGAATCGCAAAGTGCTGCTCGCCGGGGGCTTCCGCATAGACAAAGGCCCCGTCTTGTTGACGTGAACGTACCTGCGCAGCATGCTCTCGTCATTCCCCTCGAGCGGCGGATCCCCCTATGAAGAACAACCAATCTGAAGGGGCGTGTGACACGGAAAATCAGTCGAGTGGATTGCTCACGACGGTCACGCTCTTCTGCAGCGCCTTCACCCTCTTGCTGATAAGCAAGCTTCTGGGGTTGGTATATAGGCCGGATCTTGTGGCCATTCACAACAAGGCTGCCGCGTTCCTCAACCCTTTCACCCTTGCGGGCATTGCGCCGGAGCCGATGGAACAGGCGCAATACTCCGTGCTGCTGCCAGCAACCTTTCTCGTGCTGTTCATGTTCTGGTGTGGCTTTCGCCCTGTACTCTCGTCGGGCACGAGTCCAGCTCGATCTGGGTCATTGCTGCGGCACCTGCCTTCTTGGTTGGTTGGCACGCTGTCGCTGGGCTTGCTTTTCGTCGTCTGTCAGAAGAAGGGGTTCCTCTACCACCACTCCTCCCTACTGATCCGGCAACCACTACTGTTTCTGGGTGTGATCCTTCCGCTTTCATTGCTCGCATACTTCCGACTGAGCAAGGGGGCATGGGCAAAGCTGCTCAAGCTGTGGCTGCCCTTGTTCTCCGTGCTCATGACGAGTGTCGCTTTTTCTTACAGTCTCTTTACGAACGCGGCCGCGCCCTTCGGATACCACTTCAACCCAGTCGTGTACCCCGTTGCACTGGTGCGCGCGGGCGCACCCATTGGCGGCGATGTTCTTTCCTTGTACGGACTCTATCCTGTGTACATTTGCCCCATTTTGGCCTTGTTCAAGCCCGGCATCACTGCAGTCTGCTTGCTGTTCGGAGCACTGGTCGTTGTCACGTGCGTAGCAGCCGGGTACGCATTGCGCAGCGTCATCGCTCACCCGTTCCTGGCCTTGTCCGCAACGTGCGCTGTACCGTATTTCAGCTCATTCGGCCCGCGCATTTCCCTTGGGGGACCGAGCTCGTTTGACGATCCGTACTTCCAATATCTGCCGGTGCGCGTTGTCTTTCCTGCGCTCGTCCTGGCAGCGCTAGCTTGGGCCGTGCGGTGCAGTCAACGCCAGCGGGAGCTTCTTGCGTTGGCGGCGTTCCTGGCTACAACTGCGCTCTTCTGGAATCTGGACAGCGGCGTTGCTTGCGTCGCGTCCGTCCTTGCGTTCGCGCTGGCACCCTGGCCCTTCAGGTTGGTGCGTGGCTCCGTATCCTTGCTGCTGAGTCTACGACAAATGGTGAGGGACGCCGCGGTTCCGATCGGGATCGGAGTGGTCTCGGCCTCCGCAACCTTCTATTCGCTATTTTGGCTTCAAACAGGCTCTATGCCGAGCATACTGCACCACATTGGTGTCATCCGGACGCTGGCCGACGTGGGATTTTCGTTTTTGCCGATACCACCCGGAGTCGGCTACTGGCACTTCATGGCGCTGTGTCTGGCGATTTGCAGCCTTCTGGCTTTCCCGCTGTTCTGGAGTGGATTGCAGGACAAGCTGGCTTCGTTTCACGTGGCAGTCTCGGTAATGGGGCTATCTCTCATGGTCTATTACTTCGGCCGAAGCAATGATCTGAACCTCTTGGGGCCGTCGTGGATCATTCCAATTGCCTTGAGTCTGATAATCGAGCGACTCTTGGAGAGGGCGCCAGGTGACCCTCAGTTAACTTTCGGTCGGCTAGCAGCTACCGTGGGCCTAGCCTACGTCCTTTCCGCACCGTTCTCGTTTGCGCTGGATCTGCCGTTCTTCTACAATCTTGGGCGGGCCCGATGGAATGCTTTCAGGGCTGATCTGCCCGGGACGTCTATTGTCGAACAGAACGCCGAGTTCATCCGAAACAATTCGAAAGGCCGCAAAGACGCGATGGTGTTCGCGCAGGACTCCGAGGGGATCTTGTTCCTCACTTCTGGTCGTAGACCGCCCGTGGCAATGTCGTCATCAACCGATCTGTTTCTGAAGGATGAGCATGACCGAATAGTCAAGTTCCTACGGGACAATACTGACGCACCCGTGTTTGTCGTGGGGCCAGGTCCAATCTCACGGAGTCCGGATGTCAATCGCATACTTGGCGAGTCGTACGTGCCTGCCGCGACAAACACCACCGGCGCAACGCTCCTCGCGCGAAAACCCTCGACGCTCAGTCCATAGTCAAAACGAAGGCCGTAGCTCCTGCCGCTGCTGCTGCTGGCTGATGCGGGTCTATTTCTTGGCAGCATTTCTTGTTGTCGAAACGGTGTGCCGTTTCGATCCGCGTTCTCCCAGCGGCTCCCAGGCCTGCGACCCAAGAGACAATACCTGCCCCGAGGGCTACAACTGCCGTTCGGGGCGCTGTTGGGCCGACCAGAATAGTCCGTATGGAAATACGAGCGCTGGCCCCCTGCAACCTGATTCAGTTGCTTGCGCTCCCGACATCGGCAGCTGCGGCGGAGCAGCTTGCGAGACGACCGGCAACCTCGGGTCCGGTGGCGCAGGCGGAGCCGACGGCAGCAAGGGAGGCGGAAGCGGCGGGACGGGCGGCTGACATCGTGGAACGCAAGGCGGAACAGTCCGTCCTGACCACGAGACACAGTCTGCCCCGTGGCGTCTCAGCGGCCGAGCTCTTCGTCGATCCAATCCTCCAGACCGGGAAGGTCGAGCTCGTAGGGGTACCTACGGCCGTTTATGAAAATGGCGGGCGTTCTGTGGATCTCCAGGGCGCGTGCCTCGGCCTTGTCCCGTTGCGCGTGCCCCCGGACCTCGTCCGACCCGACGTCGCCGTACCAGCGCGGGAAGTCGAGGCCAATCTCCTTGGCGATGCTCTCCAGCACGGCTGGCGTCAGGTGGTCCGAGTTCTCCCAAACCTTCTCGCTGAACTGCCAGAACTTGCCCTGAATTTGCGCCGCAGCCGCGCCTACGGCAGCGTTGAGTGAGTTGGGCGAGGTGATGGGGAAGTGCTTGAAATACAGGGTGACGTCGTTGGGGTACTTGGCCAGCAGCGACGGCATCAATGTCTGCGCCTCTTTGCAGTGCGAGCACTCGTAGTCGGCAAACTCCACGATGGCCACTCGGCCGGACGGGCTGCCCTTGCGGGGTGCCTGTGACACGTCGATGTACGGGACGCGGGGCACGCGGAAACGCTGCGACAGCTTCTCGCTGATTTCGGAATCCGAGAACCCCGAATCGGCCAGACGCGCGACGTAGCGAACCGCATAGAACGAAGCCCGGCAGGAGCTGTCGTGCTTGACCGAGTAGAGCAGGCTGTGGCCCTTGCCGCACAGCGAGGGTTCGCGGTTGACCACTTGGTCGAAGACCTTGCGTTTGAACTCATCCAGCTTGCCAAGGTCGATGCCTGCGGGAAAAGAATCGCCCTCCGCCGAAGGTTTGCCGGCCTTGTCCGTGGCCGCGGCCCGGGCGGAATTGGCCGACGTCGTCTGGGACTGCGAGGCTCTCTTTGAGCACGCGCCCGCCACAACCAGTACGCCGATGACCAGGACGCTTCGCGAGAGCTCGCGTGATCTTTGATTCTTCATGTTCTTGGCCCTTCCGCAGTGTCGACCGAACGACCATAGCCGACAATGGGTCGCCACTGCCACTGGTTCCGGTCTCCCGACATCCTGCCCGATGGCCCGTTGGGCGCTGGCGCGGGCTGCTCTCCGAGATTTGCTTGGAACGGTGGCTCAGAAGGCGGCCGACAACTCCAGCCCTGCGGCCGCGTGGTTGCGCGCTTCCCCGACGGGTGGCACGAGGACGAGCGTGACACCGCCCAGGCTGGCGGCTGCTCCTCCAGCCATGAGCAACCAGCCGGCCAAAGCGGTGTTGTAATTGGACGATTGGCACGGGGCGGGCTGGCACGCGGCTTGGCCGTCCAGCCAAAGCAGGTAGGCGCCGCTGCCCACGGCCGCCAAACCAGTCAAGATCGCGCCCACGCCAAGCACCTTCTGCCAGCGCGGAAGACGCGCCCAACGCGTCGGAGAAGGCGCGCCGGAAACCGTGTCCACTGCGGGCGCGGTGGTCGTCACCGGCGCGGGGAGGAGGGACGGATGATTCTGCGCAATGCCTGCCCCATCCGCTGCCCCGGCTGCCTGGGCGGAACCCGGCGCGACGACCAACGCGATGCTGAGTATCGCGGCCAGGGTGGACACAGCAGCCGAGCCGAGCTCCGAGCGGGCTGGCGCCTGGTCAACTCTCACATTGGCCATGGGCTCTTCTACGGGTCGTCTGACTTCGTCTTCTCAGCCTTTGCAGTCTTGTCGGTCTTGTCAGCCTTCTCGGTCTTGTCAGCCTTCTCGGTCTTGTCAGCCTTCTCGGCCTTGTCAGCCTTCTCGGCCTTGTCAGCCTTCTCGGCCTTGTCAGCCTTCTCGGCCTTGTCAGCCTTCTTGCCCTTCTTGCTGTCCTTGCCCTTCTTGTCTTTGGACTGGTCCTGGCCTTCGGCTCCGGCGCCCCCCGCTGTGGTTGGGCTATCGGCTACGACAGCCTCACTCAGCGCCTTTTCCTCGGCCGCCGCTTCCGCTTGACGCTCCTTCTCGGCCTCCTCTTCCCGTTTCTTCTTCTCTGCTTCCTCTTCCCGTTTCTTCTTCTCGACATCTTGTACGCGCTTGGTCTCCGCTTGGATCTCTCGGTCCAAGTCCTTCTGGCGTTTCTCGGAACAGCCCTTGGGCTCGCACTCGCCCGGACACTCGCACTTGCCTTTCTTTCCGCAGAGACAAGCGCCGGCTGAGTTCCGGTAGCAGCCGCACGCATTGAGCTGGGGCTCATCTGACACGGTCTTCTTCGCCCCCGCGACCGCATGAGGCGCAAGCCCCATGACCACCAGCATCGGCAGCAGTCGCCACACAGTTCGCATGTTCTCTCTCCTCGTCTCGTTAGGTTTGGTTGGCCCGGCCCTCGTCCGGACGAGGCGTAATGTACACGTTCACCGGAGAACGGGGTAGCAGTTTGACATGGAGGTACCGTACCGCCGGCCGACGACCCGCTCCCTTGGCTGGTCATGCGCTCGTCCGCGCAAGTTCAGGCGCTGTGACCGCCGACTCTTCGTGTCAGGCCTATTCGCACCAAGGCGGCCAATACCCAGGGCTTGACGTATATCGTCACCAAGACACGCACCGCAGAGTTTCGTTGGTTCTTCCCTGCGCATCGACTGCGACATGCCTCGCTCCGGGTCCCAGGAGCGGGGTTCCTGATTTGACGACGCGGCAGCTCGCTTGGGCTACAATCGGCTTCCTAGTTGCCCAGGAGAACTCGATGCGTAGCCGTTGTGCCGGTAGGAATAGACTAACCGCGGTCTTGGCGGGTTTGCTTGTTTTGGGTTTCGCGGCAGCGCTGACATCTGCGCCAGCACGCGCGGACGAGAAGGCCACCGAACAGGCGCGGCAACACTACGAGAAGGGGAAACAGGAATTCGACCTTGGCAAGTGGGACGATGCCATTGCCGAGTTCGAGCAAGCCTACCGCCTGCGCGGCGATCCGACGTTTCTTTTCAACATGGCACAGGCCTATCGCCGGAAGGGCGATCTGCAACGCGCCTTGGACCTGTACAAGAACTACCTCATTGCGAATCCCAATAGCGAAAAGCGAAGCGACATCGAGAAGCGCATCCGGACGCTGGAGAAGGAGATGAAGAGCCCGGAGCGGCAGCAGATGGCAACGCCTGTAGCGAAGCCAAGCGAGCCGCCGCCTCCTGAGCCCGCTGTGGTCACGCCGGTGCCAGCCCCGGCTGCGGCTTCAGCGCCGGCTCCCACGCCGCCGCCGACAGTCGCCGCGGCTTCCGTGGTCGAGGCGGCTCCGCCCAGCCCGGCACCTGAAATGAAGTCCTCGGGCCGCGGGCTGCGCGTAGCGGGAATCGTGTGCGGCGGGGCCGGCCTGGCTTCCATCGGCACGGCGATCTATTTCTACACTCGTGCCGCGTCGCTTTCGGACAGGGTCTCCAATTCGGACGCGCCTGACTCTGACTACCGATCTGGCAAGAACGCCGAAACCATGCAGTGGGTTTTCTACCTGGCAGGCGGCGGGGTGCTCGCTACCGGCGCCATTCTCTACTGGCTAGGCTGGCCGTCCTCGGCATCCACGCAAACGGCAACCTCGGTCGTGCCCATGGTGGGACCTGGAATCGCGGGTCTTTCAGCCCAGGGGAGATTCTGATGCGCTGCCTGTCTGCCATTGTCGGTCTCTGCATCGTAGCGATGCTTTCCGGATGCGGCTTTTCCCCGCATCCCAGGGACGGGAAACTGTCCTGCAGCCTTGGCTGTCCCTCCGGCTACCATTGCGGTGCCGACAGTCACTGTTGGCGCAACAATGCGCCGCCTACTGACAGCGGCGCCGACGGGGCGATTGTCACCGTGGATGGCGCTGCGTCTGGGGACAGGATGGGCAGCGTGGATGGTGTGGCGGCGGACACACAGATGGATGCTCCGCGTGATGTCGCCGACAGAAATGACGTCGGCCGAGGGGAAGTTGGCGGAGTCGCGGACGCCGGCGGTGGGGACGGCACAGGAGGTTCGACGGTTGATGCCCCGGCTGACGCCGGCGGAACGGCCGGCGCTGGCGGGTCGGGCGGTATAGGTGGCAGTCCTGGTGCGGGCGGGACGAGCGGCAGCACGACAAACGACGGTGGCACAACCAGCGCTGGTGGTGTGGCAACTGCTGGCGCAAGCACCGGAGGCAGCGCGAGCGGGGGTGCGGGTGGCAGCACCGGCGGCGCGACCGGTGGCACAACCAGCGCTGGTGGTGTGGCAACTGGTGGCGCAAGCACCGGAGGCAGCGCGGGCGGCACGACAAGTGCCGGCGGTACAACTGGCGCTGGTGGCGTGGCAACTGGTGGCGCAAGCACAGGAGGCAGCGCGAGCGGGGGTGCGGGTGGCAGCACCGGAGGCGCGACCGGCGGTACCACCAGCACTGGCGGTGTGGCGACTGGCGGCACGAGTACGGGAGGGACCGGCGGCACCGGTGGAGCAACCGGAGGTACAGTTGGTACCGGTTGCCCCACGGGGAGGTCTTTGTGCAATGGTACGTGCGTCGACATGCAAACCGACAACAGCAATTGTGGCGAATGCGGATTGCCGTGTTCGGCCAACTCGCCCTCCACGGCCCAATGCACGGCGGGTCGCTGTCTTGCCATTCTGGCCTCGGGGTCGGGGCAAAACGCACTCGTTGGTATCGCTGTAGACGCCACGAGCGTCTACTGGACCAACGCGAATTCAAACGCCGCCGTGATGAAAGTCGCCACGGGCGGCGGTACTCCCACCATTCTCGCATCTGGCAGTTCCTTTGCCGAGGGCATCGCGCTCGACGCCACGAGCGTCTACTGGGTCAATTATACCGGCACGGTGATGCAGGTGCCCACCGGAGGCGGTACCCCGAGGACTCTCGCCTCAGGGCAGAACGGCTTCTACGGCATCGCCGTGGACGCCACGAACGTCTACTGGACGAACGTCGTCAGCGACACGGTGGTCAAGGCGCCCATCAGCGGCGGCCTCACCACTACGCTCGCCTCGGGGCAGTTCTACCCCTACGGCATCGCCGTGGACGCCACGAACGTCTACTGGACGAACAACGCTGGCTTCGCGGTGATGGAGGTGCCCATCAGCGGCGGCACCCCCACTACGCTCGCCTCGGACCAGAATTTCCACCCCATCGGTATCGCCGTAGATGCCACGAATGTCTACTGGACGAGCGACGCCGCCGTGGTGAAGGTACCCATCAGCGGCGGCACTCCCACCACTCTCGCCTCGGGGCAGTCTTCCCCCCAAAGCATTGCCGTGGACGCCACGAACGTCTACTGGACGACTATCCGGACGGTGATGGAGGTGCCCATCGGTGGCGGCATTCCCACCACCCTCGCCTCTGCCCAGCCTTACCCCAAAGGCATCGCCGTGGACGCTACGAGCGTCTACTGGACGAATTTCGATTCCGCCGAATCCGGCGGCAGCGGCAGCGTGAGGAAGGTGACGCCAAAGTAGTATGGGCGAGCCCGGCTATCCCAGCAGCCGCCGCAGGATCTCGTTCGCGCTCTTGGGGTCGGCCTTGCCGCCCATTTCTTTCATCACCTTGCCCACGAAGAAGCCAAGCAGCTTGCTCTGGCCGCCGCGATAGCGCGCCACCTCGTCTGGATTCGCCGCAACTACCTTCTTGCAGGTCTCTTCGATGAGTCCCGCATCGGACACGACCGCCACCGATTCGCTCGCCACGATTTCGCCCGCCCGCCGCCCCTCTTGCCACATGCGCGCGAACACCTCTTTGCCCAGCTTGCCCGAGAGCGTGCCCTTGTCGATCAAGTCCACCAGCTCGGCCAGCGCCGTCGGCGGCACGGGCAAGTCCGCGGCGGCCAGCGCGCGCGCATCGTCCACCCGGGCCAGCACCTCGTTGATGATCCAGTTGGCCAGCTTCTTTGCCGGCGCCGCGCACACTTTGCTTGCGGCGTCGAAGTAGTCCGCAATCTCGCGCTCAGAGATCAGCACCCCCGCGTCCTGCCCGGACAGACCCAAGCCGCCGACATAGCGGCGATAGCGATTCTCCGGCAACTCGGGCAACGAAGCCCGCGCCCGCTCGATCCAATCCTGGTCGACCGCCAGCGGCGGCAGGTCGGGCTCGGGGAAGTAGCGGTAGTCATGCGCATGCTCCTTGCTGCGCATGGATTGCGAGAGGCCGCGCTCCGGATCCCAGAGCCGGGTTTCCTGCACGACTGCCTCGCCCCGATCCAGCATGGCCGCCTGACGCCGAATCTCGTGCTCAATCGCCTCGCGCACGTGCTTGAACGAGTTGATGTTCTTTAGCTCGGCCTTGGTGCCTAACTTCTCGGCGCCGCGCAAGCGCAGAGACACATTGGCGTCGCAACGAAGCGATCCCTCCTCCATGTTGCCGTCGCTGATCCCCAGAGTGCGCACCAGGGTGCGCAGCGCGCGCATGTACTCCGCCGCCTCTTCGGCGGAATGCATGTCGGGCTCGCTCACGATTTCGACCAGGGGCACGCCCGCGCGATTGAAGTCCACGAAGCTGACCCCCGAATCGTCGTGAATGTTCTTGCCCGCGTCGTCCTCCAAGTGGATGCGGGTCAGACGCACGCGCCGCGCTTCCCCCGCCACGCGGAACTCCACCGCTCCGCCTTCGCACAAGGGTTCCTCGTACTGCGAGATCTGAAACCCCTTGGGCAAGTCTGGGTAGAAGTAGTGTTTGCGCGCAAAACGACAGCGCGGCCGGATGTGCGAACATGTGGCCAGGCCCAGCCGCACCGCCGCGTCCACCACCGCCCGATTGAGCACCGGCAAAGCGCCGGGCAGGCCTAGGCACACGGGATCCGTGCACGAATTGGGCTCCTCCCCGAACGCGGTTGACGACCAGGAAAAGATCTTGGAACGGCTGGCCAGGTGCACGTGCACCTCCAACCCGATGACGGCCTCATATCGATCGACGCTCATGACGGATCCTTGGGCAGTCGTTTGTGCCAGTCGGTGCGGCGCTGGTACTCGCCGGCGACACGGAAGATGGCCTCCTCGCCCAGCGGTGGCCCGATGAGCTGCAAACCGATGGGCAGGTTGGCTCTGGTGAACCCGCAACCCTGGGACAGGGCAGGCACCCCGGCCAGCGCCGGCGCCACGGTGTAGATGTCAGCCAGATACATCTGCAGCGGATCGGCGTTGCGCTCGCCCAGCTTGAACGCGGCGGTGGGCGAAGTGGGCGTGGCCAGCACGTCGCACTTGCTGAACGCCGCCCGGAAATCGTCGGCGATCTTGCGTCGCACACGCAGCGCCTTGCCGTAGTAGGCCTCGTAGTAACCCGAGCGCAGCACGTAGGTGCCGAGGATGATCCGGCGCTTGGGCTCGACACCAAAGCCTTCGCCGCGCGTCTTGCTGTAGAGCTCTTCCAGCGACGACGCCTCGGCCGTGCGGTGGCCGTAGCGAACCCCGTCGTAGCGCGCCAGGTTCGACGACGCCTCGGCGGTACACACCAAGTAGTAGGTCGCGACCGCGTATTGGGTATGGGGCAACGAGACCGGCACCAGTTTGGCGCCAGCGCGCGCGATCTCGTCGATGGCTCCGCGCACCGCCGCCTCCACCTCGGGATCCATGCCAGCCTGGAAGTACTCCTCGGGCACGCCCACGCGCAGGCCAGCCAGGCCGGCGGCGCAGGCCTGCCGGTAGCGGCCCACCGGCGAGGGGATGGAGGTCGCGTCGCAAGCGTCGTGGCCGGCGATGACTTCCAAAAGTGCGGCCACGTCCTCGACGGTCCGGCCAAAGGGACCCGGATGATCCAGCGACGAGGCAAACGCGATCACGCCATAGCGAGACACGCGACCGTAGGTCGGTTTCATGCCCGCGACGCCACACAGGGACGCCGGCTGGCGAATCGAACCGCCGGTGTCAGTGCCCAAGCTGCCCGCGCACAGCGACGCCGCCACCGACGCCGCTGATCCGCCCGAGGATCCGCCGGGCACCCGTTCGAGATCCCAGGGATTGCGCACCGGCTTGAAAGCACTGTTTTCGTTCGACGAGCCCATGGCGAACTCGTCCATGTTGAGCTTGCCCAGGGCGATGGCGCCCGCCGCAGCCAGGCGCGTGGAGACCGTCGACTCATAGGGCGGCACGAAGCCGCGCAGGATCTTCGACCCGGCCGTGGTTTCCAATCCCCGGGTCACGAAGATGTCTTTCAGGCCGATGGGCACGCCCGCCAGCAGGCCCGGGTCTCGGCCCCCAGCCACCGCGGCATCGACCTGGTCCGCGCGCCAGCGCGCCCCGTCGGCGTCGACCAGCAAGTAGCAACCCAGCCGGCCGTCCAGACGGTGGATGCGGTCGAGAAAGGACTCGACCAGCTCGCGTGCCTTCCACTTGCGCGCACGCACCCCGTCGGCCAGCTCGGCGATGGAGGCGCCCACCACTTGCGGCGAGGCCACGGCTAGGCTCCCTCGCCCGAGCCGGGCACTATGCGCGGCACCTCGAAGAAGGCGTCGTGGCGCCGGGGCGCGTTCTGCAGGGCCTCCTCGACCGACAGCGACGGCTTGGGCTCGTCCGGCCGCAGGGGACAGTCGAAGGGCACGGCGTGGGTCATGGGCTCGGTGTTTCCCGTGTCCAGATTCTTGACCGTGTCGATGTATTCAAGAATCGCGTCAAGCTCATGGGTCATGCGCTCGATCTCCGGTTCTGACAGGCGCAGGCGGGCGAGCGCAGCAATGGTGCGGACCTCGTCGGGTTGAATACGGGGCATAGCGCACCTCTTTTAGCACCATCGGTTGACAGAATCCGCCCGCAGACGTCAAATGGTTCGCCGATCGTTTGGAGCGGCCCAGATTTCCAATATCTTGCCGAAGAGGGCCACATGAATTTCGACATCGCTCAGCAGGAGTCGTATTCACGCGGCGAGCTTTTGCTGCGCACCTTTTTCGGCTGGCTGTACATCATGGTGCCGCACACCATTGTCCTGTTCTTCGTCGGCATTTGGTCGAGCATCCTGCACTTCATCGCGTGGTGGGTGATCCTGTTTACCGGCCGCTATCCGGTCTCCTTCTTCGAGTTCCACGTCAAGATGCTCGCGTGGACCATGCGACTTAATGCGGTGACGTGGAACCTTGTCGACGGCTATCCCGCGATCGGAATCGCGGGCAGCCATCCTGCCGTCACGCTGGACATTCCCTATCCCCAATCGCTGAGTCGTGCCAAGCTGCTCTTGCGCGCATTTCTGGGTTTCATCTACGTGAGCATCCCGCACGGGATCTGTCTTTATGTCCGCATGCTCGCCACCAGCTTTCTCAACTTCCTCTCCTGGTGGTCCATCCTGTTTTCGGGAAGGATTCCCGCGAACTGGTTTCAATTCAACGTGGGGACCTTGCGTTGGATGGTGCGGCTGAATATGTACATGGCCAACATGACCGACGACTACCCGCCGTTCTCCGGCAAGCCAACCCCAGTCGTCGCCCAGCCCGCCCTACCCTAGCCCGCCCTTTGGCATTTTTCGCGGTGACCCAGTGTCGGAAGCCATTGCCCTTCCCCAACCTCACGAACTATCCCAACGAGAGAAGGACGACGCCCTGGCTGCGTACTTGATGAACTTCGCCGCCTGGGGCGCGGGCCTCCCTATCCCTTCGTTGAACCTAATCGCGGCGTGGGTCTACTTCCTCATCAATCGCAGGAAGAGCCGCTTCGTGGCCTTCCATTGCTTCCAGGCCTGCACCTCGCAGATCCCGACCACGGTCTTCAACATCATCGCGGTCGGCATGGTCATCGACTATGTGTTGATCCTGAATCGGAGCCTGCCGCATTTCTTCTGGCTCTACCTTGCCTTCGCGGTGGTGGCGAACCTCGTTTATCTGGGGTCGAGCATCTACGCCTGTGTCCTGGCGGCCAAGGGACGCTTTCACTATTTCCTGGTATTCGGACGCTGGGCCTACGCGCGCTACTACGGCCCGAACGCGGTTGCGCTCGCAGCCAGCGCGGCTTCCCAAAATCTTCCGCCGGCGGGTTTTTGACGTGCGGATTTTCCGGGAACTGCTGCTCCTCCTCTTGCTCTATGCCGGGATTGCCTCGGGCGTCTATGGGGTCTGGCGCCTGTGGCCAGAATCGAAGGCGAAAAAGGACAGCCCTGCACAAGACGATACTTCCCTGCTGGATCGGACCGAGGGGAAACTGCGAGGTTTGTTGCGCCAGGAGGTGACCGCCGATGCTAACGACGAGCCTGTGGTCAAAGAGGGACTACGCAAGCTGCAGGAGCGCCTGAATCCCGCGCTCGGCAAACTCTCGTTCCCGCTTGAGATCTACGTCATCGATTCGGGCACGGTGAACGCAGTCTGTCTGCCCGGGAACATCATCTTGGTGTACTCGGGTCTGCTGCGCAGGTTGCAGTCACCCGAGGAATTGGCTGCCATCATCGCGCACGAAACCGCCCATGCGATGCATCGGGATCCCATGCAAGCCTTGAAGCGGGAACTGGGCCTGGCCGCACTGTTCGCCATGGTGGGAGGGCGCGGGGATGGCGTCACCGGACGCCTGATGCGCCGGCTGGTGAGCAGCGGATTCAGCCGGCAGCAGGAGCTGGCCGCCGATGAAGAAGGGTTGCGGGTGTTGGCTGCCTCTGACATCGACCCCAAGGCACTGGCGGATGCCCTGCGACGGATTCGGGGAGAGAAGGACGACGATCCGGCGGTGCTTCAGTACGTGAGTACCCACCCTGGCTTCGATGAGCGCGTGCAGTTGTCTGAGCAGGCGTCGGCGAACTGGCCGGGAAAGGCGCGTCCGATCGATCTTGACTGGAAGCAGTTTCGCGCCCAGTTTCGCATGCTCCGCTGATTGACTCATGGCCGCAGCCAAAGGGCGTGACGCTATTCATCTCGTCAGCCACCGGCCGCCGAGAACACGGAGGCGAGAGGGAGAGCACAGAGTCGGAGAAACCGCTCCGTGCGATGCTGGGAAGCGGCTAGGTTCGTTGCACCCGTGCGGTGGTGAGGAAGTGATCCTCGACCTCGGTCCAGAAGCCAGCGGCGGAGAATGAACCGTCGTTCTTGGACAAGGCGAGCGCGATCTGGGCAGACCCGTCGGACAGCGTGGTCAGGCTGGCTTCGTGGAATCCCACGTGCCGTCCCACCAGCGGATCGATGGCCTTGTACAGGGCCTCCTTGAGCGAGAAGTGCAAGGTCACTATGCGCCGGTGGTCTTTCTCGGGCACGCTTTGCAGCCGGGCCAGTTCGTCTTGGGTGAGCACGAGCGTGCGCAGGTCTGGCCGAGCCTGGGCGCGGGCTTCCTCGAGCGAAGCGAAAACTGGCGGACAGGTCTCCAGATCGACCCCAATGCTGGCGCCGTTCTCGGGGCGGCCCGCCAGCCCGACTGCCAGGGTGCGCTTGTGGCTAATTGAGCCGGCAAGGCCAGAGGGCAGTGCCGGTGCGCCGCGCCGAGTAGCCAAAACCGGTCCGGGCTCGATGCCGAGGTCGCGAAACGCTTCACGCAGGGCTAGCCGGCCGGCGACCCAGCTCGGGTGGCGGGCGGGAGCCAGGCTCGCGACGAAGCCGCGCTCTTCAGGAAGCAATCCGGAGAGGATCTTCTCGTCCACCTCTGCCGGCAGGCGAACCCCCACGCACCGGCCATGCACCAAGTTGAGACGGAAGGCGACTTGCACACCCATCAGACACGCTCTATCCCCCTATCGTAGCCCAAATTCGGCGCCAGCCAACGTTCCATCTCGGTGAGCGCCAAGCCCCGACGGCGAGCGTAGTCTTGTACTTGCCCACGGTCGATGCGGCCCACATCGAAATAGCGCGACTGCGGATGGGCAAGGTACAGTCCACACACACTCGCAGCCGGGCTCATGGCCGAGCTTTCCGTCAGGGTGATGCCCACTTCGGGCGCCTGCAAGATATCGAAAAGCGGTGGCTTCTCGGTGTGATCGGGCCAGGCGGGATAGCCCGTGGCGGGCCGGATGCCGCGATACTTCTCTGCGATGAGATCCTGGTTGCTCAGATTCTCGTCGGCGCCATAGCCCCATTCGCGGCGTACCCGCTGATGCAAGCACTCGGCAAACGCCTCGGCCAGCCGGTCGGCCAGGGCCTTGACCATGATCGCGTTGTAGTCGTCGCGCGCCTGCTCAAAGCTTTTCACCAGATCCTGCGTACCGATGCCGGCGGTGACGGCAAAGGCGCCCACGTGGTCAGCCAGACCGGCTGAGGCAGGCGCCACGAAGTCAGCCAGGCAGTAGTACGGGCCGGATCCGGCCTGCTGGCGCAGCATGGGGAAGCGACACAGCTCGCGGGTGCGGCTCTCGTCGGCGAACAGCACGATCGTGTTGTCCTCGCTGCAAGCTGGCCAAAAGCCGTAGGCCGCGTTCGCGGTGAGAGACTTTTCTTCCACAATTCGGGCCAGCAGCTTCTGGGCCGCGCCGAAGAGATCGCGGGCCGCAGCGCCATACTTGGGGTGGTCGAGGATTTGCGGATACTTGCCTTTCAATTCCCAGGCGGTGAAGAAGAAAGTCCAATCGATGAAGCGCGCCAGCTCGTCGAGTGGTTGCCGCTCGATCACCCGCCGGCCGATGAAAGTTGGCATCGGAACATCCTCTGTGCGCCACACGATGGCCGGCTTGCCGGCATTGGCCGCGGCATAGGTCACCAGCGGCCGTCGCTGTTTGTCGGCGTGAATCTCGCGCAGTTGCTCCTGCTCGGCGCTGGTCTTTTTGACGAGAGCCTCCCTCTGCGTGGCATCCAGCAATCCGGAAACCACGCCCACTGCGCGCGAGGCATCGAGCACATGCAGGGTGAGATCGCTGCGCTGGGGCGCGATCTTGACTGCAGTGTGTTCGCGATTGGTGGTAGCGCCGCCGATCAGCAACGGTTGGGTAAGGCCCCGACGTTCCATTTCCTGCGCCACGTGCACCATCTCGTCGAGTGAGGGCGTGATCAGCCCGGATAGGCCGACGATGTCGACCTTCTCCTGCACAGCCGTGTCCAGGATCTTCTCACAGGGGACCATCACCCCCAGATCGATGACCTGGTAGTTGTTGCAGCCAAGCACCACGCCAACGATGTTCTTGCCGATGTCGTGCACGTCGCCCTTGACCGTGGCCAGCAGCACACGGCCGCGCGGCTGTACTACGCCCTGGGCCTTTTCCGCCTCCATGAAAGGCTGCAGATAGGCCACCGCCGCTTTCATGGCGCGCGCACTCTTGACCACCTGGGGCAGGNNAACATCTTGCCGGCGCCGAAGAGATCGCCCACCACAGCCATGCCGGCCATGAGCGGGCCAGAGATGACGTCGAGCGGCCGCCCGAGCTGCTGGCGCGCCTCTTCCGTGTCCGCTTCGATGAAATCCACAACGCCGTGAACCAGGGCGTACTCCAGACGCTTGGCCACGGGCGCCTCTCGCCAGGACAGGTCTTGGGCGCGCTTGCTGGCCGTGCCCTTCACTTGCCCGGCTAGTTCCACCAGGCGCTCAGTAGCGTCGGAGCGCCGGTTGAAGAGCACGTCTTCCACGCGCTCGCGCACCTCCGCCGGGACGTCCGCGTAGACGCCCAACTGACCGGCGTTGACAATGCCCATGTCCAAGCCTGCGGCGATCGCGTGGTAGAGGAACACGGTGTGCATGGCCTCGCGAACCGCGTCGTTGCCGCGGAACGAGAACGACAGATTGGACACCCCGCCCGACAGATGCACGCCGGGACAAACTGCCTTGATGAGCGGAAGCGACTCGATGAAGCTGCGCGCGTAGTCGTTGTGCTCCTCCAGGCCGGTAGCAACCGCCAGCACGTTGAGGTCGAAGATGATGTCTTCCGGCGGAAAGTCCGCCTGCTCGACCAGCAGCCGATAGGCCCGTTGACAGATTTCCTTCCGACGTGGCGTGGTCACGGCTTGGCCGTCCTCGTCGAAGGCCATCACCACCACGGCGGCGCCGTAGCGGCGACAGGTGCGTGCCCGGGCGAGAAACTCGTCCTCGCCTTCCTTGAGGCTGATGGAATTGACTATGCCTTTGCCCTGCACGCACTGCAGGCCCGCCTCGATGACGGCGAAGTTCGAGCTGTCGATCATGATGGGCAGCCGCGCGATCTCGGGCTCGCTGGCCACAAGATTGAGAAACGCGGTCATGGCCGCGACCGAGTCCAGCATGGCCTCGTCCATGTTGACATCCAGGATGTTGGCCCCGCCCCGCACCTGATCGAGCGCCACCGCGAGCGCGGCCGCGAAGTCGCCCGCCTTGATGAGGTTGGCGAACTTCTTCGAGCCAGCGACATTGGTGCGCTCGCCGATCAGAATGAAGTTCGATTCGGGCCGCACCGTCAGCGTGTCCAGCCCAGCCAGGCGCAAGGACCGCGCGCCTTTTTCTGGCCGGCGTCGTGGTGGCACGCCGCGCACCGCCTGGGCAATGGCGCGAATGTGGTCCGGGGTAGTGCCGCAACATCCTCCCACGATGTTGAGCAAACCCGCGCGCGCCAGCTCGCCCACCAGAGTCGCGGTGTCGGCTGGTCGTTCGTCGTAGCCGCCAAAAGAATTGGGCAGTCCCGCGTTGGGGTAGCAAAGGATGTATTCGTCCGCTTGCCCGGCCAAGTCCTCGACATAGGGCCGCAGTTGGTGCGCGCCGCCCCCGCAGTTGAGGCCGACCGCCAGCGGTCGCGCGTGCTGGACAGAAACGTAGAACGCCTCGACGGTTTGGCCCGACATGAGGCGGCCGCTCTTGTCGGTGATGGTCCCGGACAGCATGACCGGCAAGCGCAGATTCTTTTCGGCAAAGACAGCCTCGATGGCGCACAGGCACGCCTTGAGGGTGAGGGTGTCGAACACAGTTTCGGCCAGCAGGATGTCGCAGCCGCCGTCGACCAGGCCGCGCACCTGTTCCTGGTAGGCGTCCTGCATTTGGGCGAACGTCACCGCGCGAAAGCCCGGCTCGTTCACTCGCGGCGACAGTGAAAGTGTCTTGTTGGTGGGACCGAGGGCGCCGGCCACAAAACGTGACTTCTCGGGCGTCCGCGCCGCAAAAGTGTCGGCCACCTCGCGTGCCAGGCGCGCCCCGGCCAGGTTGAGATCGTAGACCGCGGATTCCAGCCGGTAGTCGGCCTGCGCGATGCGCGTGCTGTTGAAGGTGTTGGTCTCGATGATGTCAGCGCCCGCGTCCAGGTACTGGGCGTGGATGTCGGTCACCACGTCAGGCCGGGTCAGCACCAGCACATCGTTGTCGCCACGCAGATCGTGCCCATGCGAGGCGAAGCGCTCGCCGCGAAAGTCGACCTCGCCCAGGTCACGGCGCTGGATCATGGTGCCCATGGCGCCGTCAATGCATAGGACGCGTTCTTGCAGCGCTGCCAGGAGCTGTTGGATGCGATCTGTGCGGGTCATACGGACCCCCCTTTCTCGCCAGGCGATCCGGTCTTCTCGGTGGGCTTCGCCGCGCCGGTTCGGCTGGAAGCCTTGTGCGCAAAGGAGCTCACTACGGCGAAATGGGGCGGTCGCTTCTCCCGCGAGGTGACCTCGCAGCGATCCACGACCAGGCCAGCGTCGGTCAGCCAATCCCGCAGGGCTTGCGGCCGGAAGCCTGCGTGCACGTGGCCGTAGCCGGCGGTTACCTCACGCTGTTCATGCGCCGCCAGCGTAGTCACAACCAGATCGCCACCCGGCCGGAGCACGCGCGCCGCCTCAGCCAACGCCCGCGCAGGCTCGCTGGCGTAGGTCAGAAGGTTGAGCAGCAGCACCTGGTCGAAGCTCGCGTCCGCGAAGCGCAACGCATGGACATCGCCCAGGACGAACTCCACGTTGGCCAGACCCTGCAGCCGCTTGCGGCAGGCCTGCAACACCTTGGGGCTGATGTCCAAGCAAGTCACCCGCCGGCTGCGCGGAGCCAGCAGGGCGGCGATGGCTCCGTCGCCCGAGCCGGCGTCGAGCACGTCCCCCAGGTGCACCAGGCCGAGCAGACCGATCGCTGCGGCTTCCCAGGTCCGACCCGGCGAGTAGTGCCGCTCCATCTGGCCAGCGACGGTCTCGGGCCAGTTGGTGGCGCCTTGCCGCGCGCGCAGCACGGCCTGACAGCGCTCCTGATCGCTGCGCAAGAGCGGCTCGTCCAGCTCGCGGCCAAGCAGCGCCCACAGCCTGTGTACGCTGGCCGGTAGCTTGCCTTCGTTCATCGTGTAGTACGCCAGAGCGCCATCGCGCCGATCGCGCAACACGCTTGCATCGCGCAGCTTGCCCAGGTGGGTGGACACACGCGACTGGGGAAGCTGCGTAATCTGGGTGATCTCCGCCACCGTCAGCTCGTTCTTATCCAGAAGCGAAGCGAGACGCAGACGTGTCGAATCACCGAAAAGGCGCAGCAGTTCAACGGCTGATGCTAGGTTATCCATCCGTCCATCCTGATACCAGGATGCCTTCAGTCCGGACGCGTGTCAAGTGGCTTTGAGCGAGTCAGCCCGCGTGCCCCACGCGACCGCGGTCCCGACGACAGCCCCTATGCCGCGGCGGCCTGAAGCTGCTCTACCTGCGCCGCAATGGCGCGAACCGTGGTCAGCGATGGGTAACTGTCCTCATCGAACTTCACCCCATATTCGCCCTGCAGCACCAGAACCACGGTGGTCAGGTCCATGCTGTCGATGCCAAGCTCCTTGACCAGGTCGGTTGTCACATCGAAGGTATCCGGCGTGACATTTTCCAGCTTGAGCTCCTGAATCAGAATCTCAGCGATACGTCGTTCCATCGAGCCGTTCTGCATCTGGGACATTCGAGTTCGCCCACCCTCTGGGGTTGCTCGCCCTTTAGCATGATGTTTCGGGAACGGTCAAGCAGGCGTCCGCAATCCTGCGATAGCCGCGGAAGGTCGTGGTCGTTGCCGTTGCCGTGGCCGGACATTTTCCGTCGGGACAGGAGGTGCAGAGGAACTGCCGCCGCAGCCGGAGAATGGATTGGCGCTTCAACGGCTTTTTTGCGGCCTATTGCGCAGGGCGAATGCCCAAAGCTCGTTTCCCCCAGAGTGAGTTCGCGGGATGCCTTTGGCCAGAGAGCTCGACAACGGCGCCGGACCTTTCAAGTCACTGCGCATCTCCAGCAGGTCCAGCCACGAGCTGGCGAGCGGCGGTACTAGCTGCCGCCCCCGGTTGGTGACCGAATTCGTAGTGGTGCCAGTACTCGACCAGAACCGAGATGGCGCGCGAGAAGAGCCGCGGGTTGAGCTTCCAAGCCGTCCTGAGAATGCGAAAGAACATTCCCCGCACCGGGCCGGGCACGCGAAAGATGAAGTGCCGAAGGACGCGAAAGAAGATGACCAGTTTGTGCAAGCTCATCGTCCCCTTGGAGTAGAGGTCGGTGAGATAGCGCACGTTTTCCAGCCACCGGATCATGCGCGGCTCGAACAGCGCCGGTTCGTACAGGCGCCGAAATAGTTCGCGATGCCCTTGGTACAGGTCTTCCACGCTCATCCCCTTGGGAATGATGTTGGTGGTATTGTGCCAAAAACCCCGAAAATCCTCGGACAGCCGATGCTCCGCTTGCATCCGGCGATACAGCGCGGTGTTTTTCGGCGCGTTGAGCACGCTGATTGAGGCAATCGGGGTAGCGGTGGCGGCGAGAAAGCGCTCGATCTCACCAAATACCGCGGGCGTGTCGTGATCGAAGCCCACGATCATGCCGACGAAGGGAACGATCCCGTAGCTCGAAATGCGCGGCAGCACCTGAAAGGGATCGTAGCGGGCCATTTGGCCCTTGTTGACCTCTTCCAAACACTCCTGGCGAATAGTCTCGACTCCCAGAAAGATGACGCTGAAACGGGCATCGGCGAGCAGCTTGAGGACCTCGTCGTCTGTGCCGATCATGACCGTCGCCTGAGTGGCGAACGACAAAGGTCGATGCAAGCTGCGGTTGCAAGCAATCAGCGCATCGAGCAACTCGACGGTGAACTTCTTGTTGATGAAGAAGTTATCGTCCGAGAAGAACACCTTCTCGGCCCCGGCGGCCGCGGCGGCCTTCACCTCGGTCAGGATCTGCGGGATGGATTTGCTACGGCGCTGGCGGCCCGCCACGCCCACCACGTCGCAGAAGTCGCAGTTGTTCGGACAGCCGCGGGTGGTTTGCACCGAGAAGTAGAGATAGTCGCGGGCTCGAACATAGGATAGGGCGGGCGCCGGGACATCCTTCATGTCCGTGAACCCCTTCTGCTCGTACAGCGGCTTGGGCTGGCCCGCGTGCCAATCGCGCAGAAACTGGGGCCAGGTGTACTCGGCCTCACCGACGAACAGATGGTCAGCGAGCGGGCTGGCGCCCTCGCGGTTGATAGTGGCCCACACGCCCCCGATAGCCACCGCGACGCCCCGTTCGCGGAACTTCGCCGCGATGATTTGCATGCGCTCGGCCTGCAGGGTGTAGCCGGTGATCGCAACCAGGTCGCAAGGCCGCTTCCAGTCGATGGGTCCCAAATTCTCGTCGCAGAATACGTAGTCGATGTCGATCTCGGTCGGCGTCAGTGCGATCAGGGTGAGCAGGGCGGCATTCGGCATCAGGGTCTTGTGCTTGCCCACAATGTCCATCGTCCCCTGCATGGCCCAGAAGTTCTCCGGGCTCTTCGGATTGATGAGGTAGACGACTTTCTTCATGGCAGCCCGGGCGTGCTAGCCGACTTTGGGATCTGCGAGCGGGCGACCGAAGCGCTCGCTGACAAGATCCCGGCGGCGGGCCACGTGGGTTCCGTCTGCCATCTCCTTGCTGACCACTTTCTGCAGCAGCTTGTACATGCGATGGGTTTGGGGTGCGTCGCGATAGAATGTGTCCCAAGCGTAGTGGTACAGTTCCATCAGGCGGTCGGGACTCATGTGGCGTGGCTGGTAGACCACATGGTCGGCAGAGTAGAGGTCCCAATCGGAACTCAAGATGCGCCCTTCTTTCACCAGGTCGTCGCGCGCCCGGGTGTGGGGGAAAGGGGTCAGCACGGTGAACTCGGCGAGATCGAGGTCGATCTCCAGAAGAAAATCCAGCAGGCGTTTGATGTCGTCTTCCGTCTGGTCGTCCAGCCCGAGCAGAATGGTGCCTTCGACCGCAATGCCGTGGGCGTGGTAGCGGGCGATGCGTCGGCGGATGAAGTCCGAGGTATCGAACACCGCCTGGTAGACGTACCAGGCGCCGGCCTGCGCGGCCAGATCCAGCACCTGGTCGTCGTCCTCGATAGGGTGACAACACCACTTCTTCTTCAGGGGAATCATCTCGCGGAAGAGATCAATCTCCCATTGCTTGTCCTGGGCGAGGGAATTGTCGACGACAAACAGCCGGTTGTTGTCGATGCCTGCCAATTCTTCCACGACGCGGTGAAGAGGCCGCGGGCGAAAACAACGCCCACCCAAGTAGCTGACCGCACACGGGTAGCAGTCGAAACGACACCCGCGCGAGGCGTGGAACAGGTCCACCATGCGAACGCCCTTGTAGTGGTACAGCTCGCGCCGCAGAATCGAACGGCGGGCAGGGCCAATCTGCTCGGTGGGCACCGGGGAATCGAGAAAGTCGTAGGTCGGCTTGAGCCGCCCCGCGCGCAGATCGGCAAAGACTTGCTGCATGCGGCCCTCGGCTTCGCCCAAGAAGACCGCGTCGGCGTGGGCCTGGGTTTCCTCGGCGTGCAGCATGGTGGCGATGCCGCCAAAGATGACCGGTACGCCCCGACGCCGGTATTCATCGGCGATTGCCCAGCCCCGCTTGACCTGACTGGTGAGCATCATGGAAACGCCGACGCAATCAACTGCATCGTCGAATGTGAGTGGTTCGACGTTCTCGTCAACGAACTCCACCTCAACCTCCGCGGGCAAGGTGGCCGCGAACACCACCGGACCATGGGGTGGCAAGTGGAACTCGGTTTGCCCAGTCAGCTTGGGCCACTTGGGATAGATAAGGCGAAACCTCACACGCAACTCCTGCGTCGCAAACAGCAAGGCAATGGCAGCAATCCGGAGAGACTAGAGTGGAAAGCTAGCATGGCAAACCAACTCGGTCACTCGTGGTCGACCAGACGCATGTCTAGCACATAGCCGCCTGGGCCGGGCACACGCAGGTGAACGGCTGGGAAAAGGCCGCCCGTGGCGCTGCCAAGCAGGTCAATCTCGCGGGAAAGCTGAGCCTCGCGATAGGTACGAACGGCGCGCGGTCCATCCGCACCTAGCACCACGTCAGTGGTTTCGCCGGCTTGCGACCAGCGACACACGCTTTCGCCCGTGGCGTAGCGGCCGATGGCGGTGGGCTCGCCCGTCGGCGCCAGATAGGCGTGGCCGACATCCGACATGAGTGAGCTGGCAAAGCCGGGTCGATCGAATGGCGGGACTGCGCGGTGGACGCTGAGGTCCGCTGCCCCGGTGTCTTTGCTGGCATCGAAAAGGCAGATGCCCTCGGGCGAAAGCAGGACGGCGTGCAATCCAGCAGAGTCCACTGCGGTGACCCCCACCATGGCGCCATTCTGTCCGAAAGGCAAAGACGCGAAAATGGTGTGCGTGGCCCGCCACGGCTGGGCAGGGAATGCCTGCCGGCAGCGCATCGCGACTCCTGTCGCATCGTCGAGCACAAGCGGCGAAAGCGGCGGCAAATGAGCACAACCCGAAGCCAAGCCGATCAACAAGACAAGCAGGGTGCGGTCCATGCGATGATGCCTACCGGGGTGGTTCGAAGCGCTCATCGGGGATGGCCTTGTCGTACTGCGCATCTTCGAACTTGATGTGGGTCACACCCTCGCCTTCCTCGACTATGTCGATGGCGTTTACCGTGCCCGGACGCTCGGCAAGGGTGATGGTGATGCGAGAGATGATCTTGCCGAGCGATGGATCCACCGGGTGGAGTTCGACCCGCGCGGGCTGGCCCGGCTCGGCCGGTCGCAGCTCGGGCCGGAAAGTGCGGCTGGAGGAGAAGTTGCCGTCGAGCCACAGGTTGATCTCGCCAAGCACGATCTTCATGGCTTCGAGCTTGGCGCTTGCATCGGCCACCCAAGCACCGCCATGCTGGATCAACCTCCGGACGTTGCCCGCGTGCACGACCAGTAAGGTTTGCAACGGACTGCGGTACTCCCAGCGAAGATCGTTGGGGCGCCGATAGGCCATGATCCCGCGTGAGACCAGGGGGCGAGACAGAATTTTGAGGGTGCGGGTTTGCACGAACGATGCCTCGATGGTCTTGATGCCCGCCGCCGCTCGGCGAATGCTGTTCCAGTCCTGGTACCAGGGGGGCGCCGCGCCCTCCACGGCGGGCACGGTCAGCAGCAAACCAGCGAAGGCTAGTGCGAGTTGGTTTCTCACCGCTAAACCATCCCGCCGTTGACCGAGATAACCTGCCCCGTCAGGTAGGATGCGTCGTCGGAACAAAGAAAACGCACCACCCGCGCGACTTCCTCGGGCAATCCGCAACGCCCCATGGGAATCATCTTCTTCAGCATGTCGACGGGCACATCCTTGATCATGTCGGTTTCAATAGGTCCCGGCGCCACCGCATTCACCCTAATTCCGATGCGGGCTACCTCAGCGGCCAGGGCGCGGGTGGCGCCAATCAGTCCTGCTTTGGCGGCCGCGTAGTTGGCCTGGCCGCGATTCCCAATCAACCCGGACACCGACGAAATTGTCACGACACTGCCCTTCTTGCGCGGGATCATCTTTCTGATCACGGGTTTGGTGACGTTGAAAAATCCACCAAGAGAGGTGTCAATGACCCTGCGCCAATCCTGGCTGGGCATCATGGCAAAAAGGCCGTCCGCCACAACCCCCGCGTTGTTTACCAAAACGGCAATGCGTTCGTGGCGGGCAAACAGCCCGTCCAGGGCGGAGTTCACGGCCGCCTCGTCCGTGACGTCGAATGGGCACAATTCCCCCCGTCCGCCCCGTTCCTCGATCTGCGCAAGCGTCTGCTTGGCCGCCTCCTGGTTGCTCTTGTAGTTCACCGCGATATGGAGCCCTTGGCCGGCCAGCTCCAGGGCGATGGCGCGTCCGATGCCGCGGCTAGCCCCGGTGACGAGAGCGAGCGCGGGAGCAGTTCCGGAATCGGAAAAAAGTGGCTGTCCAGTCATGGCGAGTCTCCGGGGTCAATTGGTGCTTCGGGACGAAAGGCCTGAATCGATCCAGTGAGCCATTGAGTTCCTTCGCTGTCTTCCACTCGGCCCTCGAATGCCAAATAGTTCGGGGCACCGTGGGAAACGCGGGCAAAACAGCGAAGTCGTGCGCCGACTGGGAGGGCGGCTTCGCGCAGCTTTGCTTCATGAACACCCACCAGCAGTCCGCCCGCACCGTCCTCGCGCTCGTGTCGCTCGCGCCATCCCTGCAAGGCCGCCGCCGTCTGCGCAATCAGCTCGATCAGAATCAAGGTTCGCACGCGGCCATCGCGTGCGGTTGGCCAAGAATCTTGCACGATGCTGGCGGTTTCAATGGAATCATCGTCGATTCTCACGATGTCCTGTACCAGCCGCATGGGCGCTCGATGGGGGATGAGCTTCTCGATGCCTGGGGAAGGCGAGTCGTTGCGGTTCATGGCAAGGGCCGTGGGGCAAGCGGGTGGACCACCCACGCAGGCGGCAAAACCCCGGTCGCCAGTGGGGCCATGTGCAGCCCGACGATGGCGTCGCAGACCGGGCCGGACTCGTCGGTGAGCCACAAGTCGCACACCATATGGCGCGACTCCACCGAGCGGGGGACGACGATGCAGCGCCGTTGCCCGTGCGCAAGCGGCGAGGTAATCAGGCGCGCAGCAAACCCAGTCGGGTAGGCTACGTAGCCCGCGTACCGCTGTCCCCAGAGACAGGCGAGGTGCATGGCGCTGTCGAACAGGTAAGGGCATCCGGCCGGAGACCGAGCCGGGCGGGGAGGATCGGGCGAGCGCACGGTAGCCATGCCTCCGTCGCGACCAAGCCGCACCAATCCGCGAAGGTTGCAGAAACGCGGCCCAAAGGGAATGAGTTCTTGATACACGCGAGCCGCAGGCAGTTCGATATCGTGGGCGATGACGGCCGGTGGCTGAGGAATCTCCGGATTGGAGCCTCCGACAGTGACTGCCGCGTGCGTGCGCGTGCGGTGCATGCCTCCCGCAAGGGCGATGCGCGAGGTGAAGGTGGCGCGCGTGCGCGGACCCATGCGTGGGTCGCTTGCCTCGTCTTCGAGCGTAACCGCGAAAGTGCAACGCGGCACCTCAGCCACGGGCAAGAAACGCGGGAAGGAAGCGGCTCGCATCGACAGGGTGCTGGGTTGAAGCACGCCCCCAGCCGGAGCACGCGCCGTCACGGTTCGGACCAGCAGATCCAGAAGCTCGACCGCCGGCACAGTGGCGATTCCCGCGATCGCGTGGTCAGCTACCTCCGGCAAATCAGGCAGGACGACAGGCACAACGCGTGGCACGGCTTCACACCGGGAAGTCCTGCGATACTGCAACGGTCATCGGGTCCACCGCGACGGGCCGGCCCTTTCGGTTGGTGGCGCAGTGACGGGTGAATCCGCGGCAGACCACCACATTCGATTCCGCGTGAGTGATGATGTAGTCGAAATCGACTCGCACCCGATGGACCTCGCGAAACCGGGTATAGACCCAGATGGGATCGTCGTATTCGAGCGGCCGAAAGAAATCCAGCCCGAGTTGGAAGATGGGGTACACGTAGCCATCGGCTTCGACCTTGCGGAAGGAGAATCCACCGTCGCGCAGCAGGGTCGCTCGCCCGAGCTCGAAGAAGCGGAAGTAGTTGGCGTGATACACGGCTCCGGTGCGATCGGTGTCGGCGAACAGAACCCGATGCGACACCCGATGCCATACCAAGCCGGCGACGCTGTCGCGCACATAGCGGTCATCCTTCTCGTGCGGGATTGGTTGGAAGGTCGGAGCCCGCATGCTCACACGCCCCGAAAAACGAGACAGCAATTGGTTCCGCCAAATCCAAAGGAATTGGACAGCACGAATTCGTGACTGTGATGCCGACTGGCGGGCACGAAGTCGGCGCCTTGAAGCTGGGGATCGGGCAGATAGTTGAGCGTGGGCAGGACGGTTTGGTGTTGCAGACCCAGAATCGCGAGAACCGCTTCCACCGCCGCTGCCGCGCCCAGGGAATGGCCCACTTGGCTCTTGTTGGCGGTGATCGGAATCTGCGGCAAGCGCGCGCCAAATATCTCGCGCAAACAACCTACCTCAACCGCGTCGCCAGCGGGGGTGGAAGTCCCGTGGGCGTTGACGCTGCCGATGGCCGCCGCGTCGATTTCCGCGTCGGCCAGTGCATCCCGAATCGCCTTCGCGATGGTGGGTTGATGGGGGCGGGTGAAATGGTGCGCGTCCGAAGTCCAGCCGATACCCGCGATCTCCGCGATTGGCTGCAGGCCGTGGGCAGCGACCGCCTCTTCGGCGGCCAACACCACCGCCGCCGCGGCCTCGGCCAGGACGAATCCGCGGCGGTCGACGCTGAACGGGCGCGAAGCTTTGCCGGGGTCGGCCGCGGCCCGGTCGGTCGGGCGCAGCTTGAAAGTGGCGTTCATGTTGGCAAAGCCGAGTACGATTTCTGGAACCAGCGGCATCTCCACCCCGCCCACCACCGCGAAGTCGGCGTCCCCGTCTCGAACCATGCGGGCGCCGATTGCGATGGCGTGGTTGCCCGACGCACACGCTCCCTGCGGCGAGAAAATGGGTCCGGTGAAACCAAGCACGCAGCCCGCCTTGCCGGCGGGAACGTTGGCGCAGATGTTCGGCAACAGGAATGGGCTAACTCCGTTGGCTCCAACACTCTGGAAACGCAGGAATGCCTGGCGCAAACAATCCGAACCATTGATCGCCGATCCCATCAGACAAGCCGTACGCGGTCCCACGTCGTCGCCCATGCTGAGTTTCGCGTCGCGGAGGGCATCCTGACAAACGGCGACGGTCTCAAGCACATAGGCGGCGCCCCAATTGTGCCGCTCCCTGGGAGTGTCGAAGGCATAGCCGGTGCTGTCCCGGTCGGGAATCTCCCCCACAATGGTGCGAGAGCCGACAGAGCAGCGCGAGAGCTCACGAAACCCGGCTTCATTGGCCACAGCACGACGCCAAGTCGCCTCTGCGGTTGCGCCGAGCGAAGTAGTCGCTGCGTGGCCGATTGCGAAAACGCGGCGGTTTCTTGGGGCTTTCATGCGAGAGGTGTGGACCAGCGTCGAAGCATTCGCCGTTCTGACAGCCGCACAGGTGACGCCCCGACCTGCGAAGAGTTCGACAGCATATCGATTTTATTGCACGCATGCACTGTCCCTGGCAAGAGGGCTCGCGTTTACCGCTAGTCAATTCTTCGATTTGCCGACGGCGCGACGATCCGGGCCACCGACGGCGTCGGGCCTTGCGCTCCGCTGCTCACGTACGCAAGTACGCTCCGCTGCGGTGCTCGGCCCTCCTTGTCGGTCGCCGTCTGGTTGCGTAGGCGTAGGCGAGCTTTGCCCGCCGGAGCCAGAGCGCGGGAGGGTTTGGGAACCCTTCCAGGGTTCCCATGTCAACGACGGCTTGGCCCGGCTTGTCGCGCCGTCGCCCGAAGGAGAAACTGACTAGCGGTCAGGGGCTCGCGCGATTGACGGGCCGATGCCTCGCGTGGTAGTTTTTGCGCGGGTCTGGAAGCACGAAAGATGGACTACCCCACCGCCTACGGCGTCATCGTCGAGTACCTCTCACAGCGCTTCGGAGTTCCGGCTGAAAAAATCACTGCCGAATCGAAGCTGTTCGACGATCTCGGGCTCGATAGCATTGACGCTCTCGACATGTTGGCGCTGCTTGACAATCAATACCGCGTCAAGGTCAACGAAGAGCAAGCCCGGCGCATTCGTACGGTGAAGGACGCGGTCGAATACGTGCTCGCCAACCTGCCGGAGAGCCCAAAGCCAACCTGATGGCCCACCCTCGACCGACGCTTGAATTCCGTCGGGGCGACCTTCTTGTTGCGCACGTAGTAGTGTCGCCGGAGGCGGTGTGGTTCCAGGGCCATTTCCCGGGCGCGCCCCTACTTCCCGGGGTGGCCTTTCTGGCCCTGGTCGAAGCAGCGCTTGCACTTTTTTGGTCGGACCCAGCCAGCCCGCCGGTGGAGATTCGCAGCTTCCGACGGGTAAGGTTCCGTCAGCGGATTGGGCCGGGCGCAAATCTTCGCATCCGCGCGCATCGGGTGGAGGGAGAGCGATTTCGGTTCTCGGTCGAGGCGGACGGACTTGCCGCCTGTACCGGAGAGTGCCAGGTTGTGCAGCTTGCGCCGGCGGTTGATCGCATGCTTGCAGACACGTGCTTCTTGCCGTGGGCGATGCGCACCGGGCGTGGCATAGGCGTTAGGTCGCAGGCAGACCACCCTCTCCCTCCGGGAGAGGGCCGGGGTGAGGGTACTGCATTGCACGTCGAATCGTGCTGCGGGCGCGATCACAGCATCTTGCTGACTTCAGTGTCCGGCTCAGTGGAAGCTTCACCCTCACCCCCAAGCCCCTCTCCCGGCGGGAGGGGGGTGACCGATCGACGACTTGTGTCCTCGAATCACGAAGGGCCATCTGTCCCGCCGTCTACCCGCCTAACGCCTGTGACCGGGCGTGGTGAGTCCCCCTTCTGCTCGGACGGCTCGACATTCGCGATGGTGGCCTCGCGCGCGGCGGGCCTGTGCGGCCGGGTGGCGTCCGGCCGGCTGTGTGTGGCCTCCGAGGACCGGGTCGACCTGGCAGCTGCCGTGCTGGCAGCTTTCGCCGCAGGGATCGAAGTGGTGTTTCCGCCTGTGCTCACCCCGGAGGCGCTGGTGGCCACGCATGCGGCACGCCCCTTCACCCACTGGATTGGCCCGACGGAGTGGCAGTCACAGGCGGCTGGCCTTTCGTCCACTCACATCGAGACTGCGGCTGTTTCCGCAAACCTGATGGACCTGTCCAGCGCTGACCTCGACGTCGCGCGCATCTTCCTGCAAACCGGAGGCTCCACCGGACAGCCCAAGCTTTGGGCAAAGACGGCGCGCAATCTGCTGGGAGAGGTTGCGGCACACATGAGGGCCCTGCAAGTCGAGCCGGGAGACCACATCTTGGCCACCGTACCCCCGCACCACATCTACGGCCTGCTGTTCTCCGTCTTGCTCCCGCTCTATTCCGGCGCCACCGTCGAGCGCGTCTCTCCGTTTTTTCCGCGCGAGATCGCCAAGCGCATCGAGGAGACCTCGGCAACCATCCTGGTCAGTACCCCAGCCCACCTCCGCGCCTTGGCGACTGCGCCGCTGTCAGGGCACAATTTGCGGCTGGTGCTTTCCTCGGGCGCGCCACTTACGGCCGCCGACGCCGCTGCCTATTTCGCCCAAACGGGACTGTGGCCGCTCGAGGTCTATGGGTCCACTGAGACCGGGGGCATTGCCGTGCGAAGGCAGGATGTGCCTGAGTCGGCGTGGGCACCGCTGCAGGGGGTGGACTGTCGCATGCAAGGCGAGGTGCTAGCCGTGCGTTCGGAGTATGTGTCGGGCGACGTGCAGCGAGATGGGGACGGTTTCTTCCGCACCGCCGACCTCGCCCGCATTCGTCCCGACGGTTGTTTCGATTTGCTGGGGCGGGACGATGGCGTGGTCAAGGTAGGAGGCCGGCGGGTTACCCTGACCGAAATTGAGAAGGCTTTGGTATCGCTTGACCGGGTCGCCGATGCGGTGGTCTTGGCGATGCTTTCGCAATCGGGTCGCGGGCAAGAGATTGTCGCGCTGGTGGCATCGCAACGTCCGGCCGATGAGATCGTTCGCGAGCTGCGCGCGCAGTTGTCGCCGCCGTCGTGGCCGCGCCGCCTGCGCTGTGTCGATGCGATTCCGACCACGCCCACCGGAAAGCGGGATCGTGCCGCCATTCTGCAAATCCTGGAAGCGGCCAACCGCGAGCTTTCGGATCGGTAAGAGGGGGGCTACTTGTCTTCTCAGCCAAATGCCGGCGAATCTCTCCGCCAACGTTTGCGGCGCACGCGCTTGGTGCAAAGAGCACTGCAGGAACCGATCGATCCGCAATTGTTGCAGCGACCTTCAGCGCGAATCGTGGTCGGCCTGGTGCTGATTGGCGCAAGCTATGTAATCGGCTGGCCCGCCATTGCGGCACTCGGTGCTATTGCCGCCTGGATCAGACAACCCAAGCTCCTGCTCGGCGGGCCCTTGCTCTACGGACTGTCGTGGATCGTGTTCATTGGCGGGCTTGCACTGGTAGGCAGCAAGGCATTGCGCTCGGGCCGCGCGTTCGGGTTGCTGCTCGTGCGGCGCTTGGCCGAGCGGTACCTCTAGTGAAGCGATGCCTCAAACCGCCGAGGGGACGACGGCCGACGATACACTGCAGAACCCTGGAAGGGTTCCGCACCTCCCGCGACGGGCTTCGGCGAGCAAAGCTCACCTGCGCCCACGCGGCCGGGCCGCTGGCCGTGGTGGTCGGGCCTGCGCTTCCGGTCCTCAAGTACATCAGTACATTCCGGTCCGGCGACGCGCGCGGCGCAGCC
>PMJO01000246.1 GCA_003158455.1 Myxococcales bacterium
GAGCGCAAGCGCACGGAGAAGGCGCTGCAAGAAAGCGAGGCACGCTACCGCGAGGCCGCCGAGGCACTAGCCGAGGTGGACCGCAACAAGAACCATTTCCTGGCCGTGCTCTCGCATGAGCTGCGCAATCCGCTCGCGCCGATTGCCAACAGCCTCTACATTCTCGACCACGCAGCTCCCGGCGGCGCACAGGCGCATCGCGCTCTGGCGGTGATCGGCCGACAGGTCGGGCAGCTCGCTCGCCTGGTTGACGATCTGCTCGACGTGACGAGAATCTCGCGCAACAAGATCCCGCTGCAACGGCAACGATTGGAGCTCAATCTGTTGATGCGGCGCGCTATCGATGACCACAGCTTCCGGTTCGAGAAGAACGGGGTGCGCATCGAGGTTGCACTCGGCCCCGAGCCCGTATTTGTCAATGGTGACAGTAACCGGCTGGCACAGATCGTTGGCAACCTGTTGCAGAACGCGGCCAAGTTCACCGGGCCGGGCGGCCACACGCGCGTGTCCGTGGACAGCGAGGCCAAGCAGGCGGTTGTTCGGGTTGCTGACACCGGGGTCGGCATGGGCCCCGAGATGCTTGCGCGTCTTTTCCAGCCATTCGTACAGGCCGAGACGGGGCTCGATCGCGGCAAGGGCGGCTTGGGCCTCGGGCTGGCGCTGGTCAAGGGGCTAGTCGATCTCCACGGTGGCGAGATCACCGCGCACAGCCTCGGGCTGGGACAGGGCGCAGAGTTCGTCGTGCGCCTGCCCCTCGCATTGGACGAAAGTGCGGCCGATGGTCCCATGCGCTCCGACACACCGGTGCCGGGTGGCCGTCGGCGTGTCCTGATTATTGAGGACAACGCCGACGCGGCTGACAGCCTACGCGAGGCGCTCGAGCTAAGCGAGCATGAGGTCGAGGTCGCACACGATGGGCCCGCGGGCATCGCCAAAGCACGCAAGCGAATACCCGACGTCGTTTTTTGCGACATCGGGCTTCCCGGCATGGATGGCTTCGACGTCGCGCGCGCCTTCCGCGCTGACGAAGCCCTCAAGGCCACCTATCTCGTCGCTCTGAGCGGATACGCCTTGCCCGAGGACGTGCAGCGGGCCTCACAGGCCGGATTCGACCAGCATCTCGCGAAGCCGCCGAATTTGGACACACTCGAACGGGCTCTGGCGCGGGCGCCCTCAGGGTGAGGTGCCCGGCGCAGTCCAGCATATTGGGCGGGTTTGACGCGGTCGGTATTTGCCAGATCGTCTGCCCCACGCTTATGATGAGGGGGGATGAACCTGAACCTGCGCGTGATTCTCAGTTTCTTGCGTCCGGTGCTGCTTGCCTGCGTAGGTCTAGTGATGGCTGGGCCCGCCCAGGCCGACGAAATCAGGCTCCTGGACCAGAGCGCCAGCGCGCCCTCGGGTGCGCCAGGCGCCGGCAAATATGGCGGCGTCACACCGGGGAGCAACCTGAGCAACCCGTTGCCCCAGCCACCGGCTAGCCCACCCCATCTCATCTGGACGGGCTTCCAGCCCACGGCCACCGGGTCGCGCGTCTTCTTTCAGACTACCGGGCCGGTGGAGTTCGAGGTGAAGGAAGGCCATGTGTCCAAGACGGGCCATTCGACGCTCACGGTTCTGCTGCGCGGGTGCCGCATTTTCATGGCAAACAACCGGCGCAAACTCGACACGCGCGCCTTTCCCACTCCGGTGCAGAGTGTTTTGGCCAAGCAACGCCGAGAGAACGTCGAGGTCCTTATCACCCTTCGCGAACTCGCTAGCGCCACGCCAGGGACCGAGGCCGGTCCCAACGGCACGCGATTTCTGGTGTTCGACTTCCCGCCGGGCAAGCCGGCTGCTATCGAGGAGAAGCTGCCGGCCGAAGCGGCGGATTCCGCCTCGCACGGGCCGACATCTGGTGAAGGCTGGTCACTCTCCGGCACCGGCGATTCCGTGTCGGCCGAAGAGAAAGGGCAACCGAAGTCCAAGGGCAAGGGCCGGGCGGCTGCCGCGCCTGACGAGGCAGGGGCTGCGAAACCGCCAGCCGGGGCTAAATAGTTGATTCGCCTCGTCCGAACCTATGAAGGAGAGGGCGGTATATGAGAGCACTAAGCGATACCCGATTGGTCTTCTTGGGCCTGGCTGCGTCACTGGTTCTTGCCGGGTGTGGAAAAAGTTCCGAGCAGACATCGCCAGAGCCACCCCCGCTGACCGACGACGCTGGCGTCAGTCGGACGGTGAAGGTCGACACCGCGGTGGGCGCGCGTGACGGCACCGGCGTGGTCACGGCGGTGGACGGCAGCGGCGATTCCAGCGCGGATGCGTTTCGGGATGCTATCAACGCGATGGGGGACGCTTTCGACGCGGCGGTGGATGGTGTCGATGCAGCAACCTTGGCGCCGTCGATCACAGTTACCATCGACCCAGCGTCGTTGGTCCCGCCAGCGGACGGCGGCGTGCCTACCACGTTGATCGTTCCGGCCAACTACGGGCCCAAGCCGGTGGTTACGGTGACGGTGGTCTCGAACTCAGGGGACATGCGGGCCGACAATGTGTCGTCGGCCACCGCGGCACTCAACGATCCTGTCAAGGGTACCCAGGTGGCGTTCGTCAAGTTGGCCAAGTCCGAGACGGATTCGGCTCCCGAGTCGAACACCACCCGTTTCATTTTCGCTGACGTTCCCCTGGATGTGTCGAAGGTCGCCACCGGCGCCTATGACCTGGTGGTGACCGCCACGACGGTCGGCGGAGCCTCGGCGAGCGCCAAGCTCACGTTGTGGGTGGATACTGGACCGACGGTCGTCGTGAAATCTCCCACCGACGGCGGATACTACAAGGGATCGGCGCCGGTCGAGGTCGACGCAACCCAGCCGCAGTTTGCCGTCACCCTGGTCACCATGGCGGTGGGGCAGGGGGATGCGGTTCCGCTGATGCAGACGAGTCCGGGCGTCTACAAGGGCACCATCGACTTCTTCAGCTTCACTCCGCCCCTGGATGGGGATCAGCTAGTCACCTTCCGTGCCTACGACGCGAATGGGGTTGAGACCGACGTCGCGGTCCACTTCGTGAGTGACAACACCGGGCCTTCCATTGCCAACACGGTGCCTACCCTCGGTGCCATGATCGGGAGCGTGATCACGATCAGTGCGGTGGTAGACGATCCGGCCGGGGTGGACGCGTCCTCGGTCGTGGCGGTGGTGGGAAACGGCGACCAGAACTTCGAGGTCGCGCTGGCGTCGACCGCGGGTGGCAAGACCTACTCGAGCCTGTTTGACACAACCAAGCTCCCCTCGTACGCGATCTTCCCCACCATCTCTTTCCGGGCAAGGGATGTTCTGGGCAACGAGTCCACGGTCAGCTACGAGCTCTCGCTCGACAACACGCCACCCATCATCGATTTGGATCCCCCGTACGTGCGGCTAGTGAATTCCAGCGGGGCATGTAGCTGGGCGTTCGATCCGGTGGGCCCGGACGCCGTGGATGACGGTGACCAGGTCTTCCAGCTTTTCGATGTTCGTGCGCGCGTGGAAGACAGGGGCAACACGCCGCTGACCGGCATCCCAGACTTCGTGCCCATCGGCGGAGTGGATACGAGGAAGGTCCAGTTGCTGATCCTCAGCAATACCTCGCAGCCCTTGATCGTGGATACCAGCGACCCGCCCGACGGTCTGTGCGACGACATCAACCCCGACTTGGTGCCTACGAGCAAACCGCAGACGGATACCGATGCGCAGGTCGTGAACATGGTGCCCATTTCGCCAACCGGCACAGCGGATTTCAGCTCGGAACCTGGTGTCGCTTGTGCGCACGGCGGTGCCTCACCGCCTGACCCGGGTGCGTTCTGTGGAACCACCGTGAACATGAGCAAAGCCCAGTCTGCGGCGGGTGACACGGGGAACCACTGCTATGCAATGACCTGTGTCCTCTCCTATTCTGCGAATCTGCCGTCCATTTATACTATCGGGCCGATCGTAAGCGATGGCCTGCAATGCGCCGGTCACCAGTTCGACGCCGGCGCCAACAACCTCAAGGACGGCTGGGCCTGCCTGGCCGTGGTGGCGAGCGACACGCTAGGGAACAAACAGGTTTCGCGCCCCATCCGTATCTGCGTCGCGGTCAACGCCCCGGCGAGCACGTCGTGTCCGGACTTCAAGCCCGTGACGGCGGTTGTGCTGTCAGACCCAGTCGAGATCGACACTTCGGCCCCACTGGTGGGTCCGGGCGGCGCGGCCCTGCAGGCTGACGATGAAGTCGTGGTGTCAGCTGTGCTCGGAGTTTCCGGAATCAACCAGCGCTGGAAGGTGACTCCGCTCGACGCCTCGGGCATGCGCTTTTCCCTCCAGGGCGCTCATGGAACCGGGTCCGCTTCGCTTTCGGTCAATGGTCTGGTTGTGCCGGTTGCGGCAATGCCCGACTGCACTGGCACGCTCAGCAAAAAGGGAACCGACGGTGGACTTCCGGTGGTCGACTACACCAAGCCGTGCAAGCCGTGGCGGACGTTCCCGTCGGGGCAGCTGCTGCACTGAACGGGGGCGAGTCGGTCACCAGACTTGCGTGTCGAGGCCGCGTGCGCTGCGACCGGCCGAACGCTTGGGAGTGCGACCATACCAGGACGTCTGGGCGGCGGAAACCGGCTCCAGTTCGAACGGAATGAACAACACCTTCAGATAGCGGTTGCGGCCGATGCGTTCCCAGCCCAACACGCCCAGAAGCGCTTCCCACATATAGTCGCCTGGCCGCTTGACCTGCGACTCCCAGAACGGCACGAACCAGAAGTGCGAGGTTCCGGCCTCTGAGCCAAGGCCCCGGCTGACCCAGATGCTGGGGAAGATGAAGGTCCCTTCCCAGGTCGGGCGACGAACGCCGAAATAGAAGGGAAAGAAGACCGTGGTGCTGCGCTCTTCGCTCCAGAAACGCCAGTACAACGGGAACGCGACGGTGCTGGTGTCGTTGGGCCCACTGCGGCGGTAGAAGAGCGGCACCATGGTGTAGGTCTGGTCGCTGACCTCGTTGCGGTAGCGCAAGAACAGCGGCAGGAAAGTGGTCACCCGGCTTGCATGGTACGCGTGCACATCATAGTAGAGGGGCAGGCCCAGGGTGGTGGACGAGGTGATGTCGCTGCGATGCCAGAAGAGCAACAGCCAGGTCGAAAGTGAGCGCTCGGGATTGTAGTGGGCATAGTGGAGGAGCGGCGGGATAACCCTGGTTGTGGTTTCGGTGACCTTGTCGCGATACGAGAACCAGAGCGGGAAGAAAGTGCAGAAGCGGGTCTTCCAGTTGTCGCGCCAGACGAAGTTGCCCGCGTACCACCACAAGCTGTCGGGCGTTTTGCCAAATCCGAATGGCGCGGTGGCGAAGGTCTGCGACAGGCGTGAGTGGCTCTCGTAGAAGAGCGGCAGCAACGCCTCGCTGCCCGCCTGGTTCGCCTGGTCACGCGAATACCAAACGAGAGGCAAGAGACCGCGGGTGGTTTCGCTGCCGTGGCGCGACCAGAGGAAGGGGCCGGCCAGGTTGAACGAGCTCTGCTCTTCGTGGTCGGCAAAATGCCAGTACAGCGGGATCAGCATTGCGTAGCTCTTGCCGCCGTCACGACCTTGCCACCACAGTGGGAATAGGCTGCGGAAGTTCCCGTCGGGTCGGATCGTTTGGTAGTAGAGCCACGACACTACATGGCTGGTCTGGGTCTCGTGGTTGCGATGGTAGACGAAAAGCGGCGTCACCAGCAGGTGGCGCTTGGGACTGTCGGCCGAGACGAAGAAGGGGACTAGGCCCGAGGCGCGGCTGTGCTGCTGGTCATCTTCGGTGCGGAACCACGGCCCGATGGTGAGGGTGCGGTGGCTCTGATCGTGGCTCGACCAGAAGAAGGGCAAGAAACTATCCAGTCGGTAGCCGTCATCGCTGCGGCGGCCGAAGTAGAGGGGGAAGACGTAGGTGCCAGTGTCTCCCGCTTCCCAATAGCGTGCATAGAAGGGAAGGAAGACCCGTGCGGTCACGCCCGGGCCATCAACCATGAGGTAGGGCCCGAACATGCGCGTGCGCTGGCCCGAGCCCTGGAAATAGTGGTCGAGGTAGACGAGAGGCACACCGCGCGCCTGGACCGTGTCGCTGCGGTACCAGAAATAGGGCAGGACAAAGCCAGCCTTGAGGCCGGGACGGCGAATCCAGGCGGCTAGGGGCGAGGCGAAGAGGGTGCTCCGGTGGTCGCGGCGATAGTGCGCGAAGGGGAAGAGGGTGAAGCTGGTTTCGTCCTGGCCGCCTGGCCGTGCCCCGCGCCGGTAGTGGAAGAGTGGGAACAAGGCATCGGTAGTCTCGCCGCCCCAGCTGCGGTGCAAGTAGGGCCCGACCGCAGTGGTGGTGCGGTCTGCGGAGACGTCGCGAAACCACCAGAACAGGGGAAACAGAACAAAGTGGCTACGTTGGCCGCCACCACCCAAAAACACCAGGGGCATGATTCCCACTGACCAACCCGTCCGATCCACATCGCGGAAGAAAAGTGGGGCGATGGTGGTGGAGGTTCCTCGGAGGGAATCGGCGAAATGCCATAGCAACGGAATCTGGATATGGAAGCTGGCCTGGTGATCGTGGCCGGCGAAGAAGAGCAGGGGGAAAATGGCGGTGAGCGAGCTCGCAGCGTCACTTGCGTGATACCAGAGCGGGAAGGCCAGCGTGGTACTAGAAGCCCGGTCGCGGAAATGCCACAAGAGCGGGGCCACCACGAGGTGGCTGCGGTCATTGTGTTGGCCGGAGAAGACGAGGGGGAAGACACCCCCGCTGCTGCCGCCGTCGGAGAAGTGGCGGTGGTATGCCCACAGCGGGAAAATACCGGCCGCGGTGGTGCGCTCGTCTGGGGAATGGCGGTGAAAATATAGGGGAAAGAAGCCGTGCGCGGTTGCTGCCTGGGACCGATCGTGGAAATACCAGAACAGCGGGAAAACCACCCGCGTCGCCCCGGCAGGATCAATGCGCTGGTAGTAGGGACCGACGACGGTGGTGGTGACGTCCGCGGGAATGTCGCGGTAGCGCCAGTACAGAAGCAGAAAGGAATCCAGCTCGCTGTGCCGATCGTTCCAGCGCAGGATGGGCGGCACCAGCCAGGTCAGCCCGTGCGAGCCCACGTTGTCGTCGCGGCGATACCCGCCGAAGGGCGACAGATACAGTGCCGTCTTGCCGTGGTCGGCCCGGCTGCCGAGAAAGAGCGGCAAGATGAGCTGCCAGCTTGAGCCCTTGTCCCGATCGCGTCCCCACCAGGCGATTAGGGCGGTGGATCCGATGGACCAAGCGCCGCGCCGGATGTGGAACACAGGTGGGATGATGGTGGTGTTCGCCTCAGGTGAGCGGAACGACCAGAGTAGGGGAAAGCCGACATCGTAGTTGAGATCCTTGCTGCGGCCGAACCAGTACAGCCACAGGAACGCGCCGGTCTTGTTGTCGCCGTCCAGCGACGAGTAGCCCAGCCAGGATCCGAAGTAGCCTCCCTTGGGGTCGATGTGGCGAAACCCCACCGGCACGATCAGCAGGGTCGACTCGTGCCCGCTGCGCCAGTAGAAGTTGAGCGGCACGGCGTAGGTGAAGGCCGACTCTTTGGAACGCGAAGAAATGAAGAGAGGACAGACGTCGAACTTGCTGTCCGCCGACCGTTTCCAGAGGTAGAGGAAGCTGAGCAAACCGAAGCTGCGGCCCTTATCCGGATCACCGATGGTGAATGAACCCAAGAGCGGTGCGGCCCAGCCGAACTTGGTCGACATGTAAAGAAACGGCCAGACCGCCCACGATCGCGCGTCTGGCTGTCGCGTCTGCGAGTAGAGTCCGACGACCGTGACCACGCGCTGTTTGAGATGGTCCTCGGTTCGCCAGTAGAAAGGAGCCACAATCTGGGTGCGGGAATCAGGGCTCCAGAAGTGCCAGTAGAAGGGGATCAGCACGCGGTAACCCGGATTGCCTCGGCGCGACCAGTAGAAGGGAATGAGGTCGACGGTCCCGCCCTCCTTGCGGAAAAGCAGGAGAGTAAAGCGCCTTTCGAAAAAATGGCAGGCGCCTTGTTCGCAGATGGTGTCAACCGGGCACTCCACGTCACGGCTACACGCCCCTCCCGTGGTCGTGGCCGCGACGGGCGGGTGCGAAGCGCCCGGGGGTTGGCGGGGTGGGCTGTCCGTCCCGAAGCCCCCGGAGGGGGTGGCCGTGGCCGAGCCCCCGTTCTCGGCCTCTCGGTCCGCGCTCGGCCCTTCCGTCTCCGTCGTCGGCTCTGCCTCTGCCTGTGCCGTGCGGAAAGGCGACAGCCCATGCGATCGCAGGTTGCGCGCGAACGGATCCAGATTGGCGGCGGCCCAGGCATGGCTCGACAGCCCGATCGCAATGACGGTTGCCGCAATCGACGCTGGCGGAAGGAGAGGACGTTGTTTCATGCGGCGGGCGGCTCACGGCTGCGGCGGCAGCATCTTCCATTCGCCGTTTTCGCGCACGAAGACTACGTCACCGGTGTCCGACTCGTCGCCCTTCTGGCGCGCAATTTTCAGCGTGGCGGTCTCTCCCTTCACCGCAGAGCTCTTGATGCTGAACTTGGTTCCCTCGACCTCCTTTTGCATCTTCTTGAGGCCCTCGGTCGCCTGGCCCATTTGCGTGGCCAGCATGCCCTGGTACATGAGGGCGTAGCAGTCGACTACCTTCTCCATGTTGCCCTCGACCAGGGCTTTGCGCCACCGCTCGAAGGTCTTCTCGGGCGCGGAAAACTCGGCCCGCGCGGGGGGAAGTTGGAAGGAAATACTCTTGATCTTCTCCTTGGGGACCTTGACGGTCTGCCCTTGGGTTTCCACGCTGAAGACGCCATCGTAGTAGTGAACGAGCTTGCCGCTCATTTTGGTCTTGTCGAGCAACTCGAAGACCTCAGCACGCGCGGCGGGCACCCAGACTGCGGCGGCGAGCAGGGCCGCGGCCAGGAGGATCGAGAAGCTAACCGTGCGACGCGAGGCCATGGATGTCATCCCTTCACCGAGATCCCAGGGGCCGGGAAGCGGCCGGTCAGCTCGCGCACCTCGGCTGCGACGCGGGCTGCGCTCTCGTCGTTCGGGTTGGACATCACCCGATCCATCCAGGTCGCGATCTGTTTCATCTCGGCGGGGCCCATGCCGCGGCTGGTGACTGAGGGCGAGCCGAGCCGGATGCCGGACGGGTCGAATGGCTTGCGGGTGTCGTAGGGAACCGAGTTGTAGTTGAGTTCGATTCCCGCCTTGTCGAGAGCCTTGGCCGCGATTTTCCCCGTGATGTTCTTGTTGGTCAGGTCGACCAGGATGAGATGGTTGTCGGTGCCGCCCGAAACCACGTGGTAGCCACGCGCCATCAATTCGGCGGCCAGCGCCGCGGCATTCTTGACCACGTTCTGCGCGTACTCGCGGAAGGCCGGCTGCGACGCTTCGTGCAGGGCGACTGCGATCCCGGCGGTCGTGTGGTCATGCGGTCCGCCCTGCAAGCCCGGGAACACCGCCTTGTCCAGGGCCGCAGCGTGAGCCGTGCGGCACAGAAGCATGCCACCCCGTGGACCACGCAGAGTCTTGTGAGTTGTGGTACTGACCACGTCGGCGTGGGGAACCGGCGAAGGATGGGCCCCGCCCGCCACCAGGCCAGCGATATGTGCCATGTCTACTGCGAAGCGGGCGCCCACCTCGCGCGCAATCTCGGCCATCGCGGCGAAGTCCCACAGGCGCGAGTAGGCCGTGCCGCCGGCCCACAGCAACTGGGGCCGTTCGCGGCGAGCCAGGTCCCGCACCTCGTCGAGGTCGATTCGGCCGGTGTCCTTGCGCACGCCGTACTGGACAGATTGGAAGTAGCGGCCGGTGATGGACACGTTCCAGCCGTGGGTCAGGTGCCCTCCCATTGGCAAGGCCAGGCCCATGACCTTGTCGCCCGGCTTTAGAAAGGCGAAGTAGACGGCCAGGTTGGCAGGAGATCCCGAGTACGGCTGCACGTTGGCGTGCTCCGCGCCAAAGAGAGAGCAGGCGCGTTCCTGGGCCAGCGTCTCCAGCGGGTCAACGAATTGTTGGCCTTCGTAGTAACGCTTGCCGGCGTAGCCTTCACTGTATTTGTTGGTGAAGACGGAGCCGGTGGCCTCGAGCACCGCGCGCGAGACGTAGTTTTCCGAAGGAATCAGCCGGATCTTGTCGGCCTGGCGGCGCCCTTCGGCGCGTACCAGCTCCATGACCTTGGGGTCGGCCACGGACAACGGTTCATCAACGAACTTCATGGACCCGCAAGCTATTCCGGCGGGGGGCGTGAGTCAACGCAAGGAACGCGCCGGCATTCCTTTTCGTCGATCGGCAAGCAACTTGGCGGCCGGCCTGCCGACAACACTGGCGTCCGCAAACATCTTTCAAGGAGGCTCGAACATGAATCCAATCTCTCGACTCGTTCTCGCAATCGTTCCTTTGCTCACGTTGTCGCTTTTCTCCGTGCTGGGGTGCGATGACAGTTCCGCCGGGAAGAAGCCCGGATCAGTGGAGCAGGTCACCCTCCACATCGAGAACGTGCCCACGGATGTCGCCTGCTTGCGCATCACCGCCAGCGGTGCCGACCGCCAAGTGGAGCACGATCTCGACGTCACTGAGGGCCAGAGCGTGACCGAATCGTTCTCGGGCTTGCCCATCGGCACCGTCGTGTTCCAGGCTGCGGCCTACTCGCAAACCTGTGATTCAGTGACCAAGAGTACGGTGCCCTCCTGGATCAGCGAGGAGGTCTCTATCTCGGTGAGCCTCACGCACTCCACTAGCGTGTCGCTGACGCTCTACCGAAACGGCCGAGCCAAGGTCACCGTCGGTTTCGATCCCGAGGTGGACGCGGGGAGTGACGACGGGGGCTAGCTAGTTCACCACAGAGGCCACGGAGGACACAGAGATCGGAAGAGAAGAAAGGGTTCGGAAGGGACAGCCAACCCCTACTGCTCTCCCAGCCGCCTCCGTGGCCTCTGTGCCTATGTGTGAAATAACTGGCCTATTCACCAGAGGAGGATGGTGAATTTCGCTCGTCGAGATGATAGCGTGCCGAGGCAATGGCGGCAGCCCGCATGACAAGCGCGAAGAACCTCAAAGGTACCAAGCTCGGTCGCTACACCCTGGTTGAGCATCTGGCAACGGGTGGAATGGCGGAAATCTTCCTTGCCACTGACGAGGCCGAGGGCGCATTTCGCAAGGAATTGGTGCTCAAAATCTTGCAGCCACGTTGGGCGGAACATCCAGCCGTGGTGGACATGTTTCTGGGCGAGGCGCGCATAGCCGCCGTGCTGAACCATCCCAACATCGTCGACATCTATGGCGTCGCCAGCGAAGAGGGAATGCACTACATCGCCATGGAGTACATCCGAGGCAAGACCTTGACTGAGTTCGCTCGTCGGGCCATCGAGGTTTCACAGCTCCTCTATCTGGACATCGGGGCGCATGTCGTGGGCGAGGTGGCCGCGGCTTTGGCCTACATGAATGAGGCGCCGGACGACAATGGCCAGCCAATGCACGTCGTGCATCGTGACGTTTCGCCCACCAACATCATCATCGGCACCTCGGGCCAGGTCAAGCTGATCGACTTCGGAATTGCGCGACAGGGGACGGCAATCAAGGACGAGCCGGGCATTCGTCCGGGCAAGGCGTCGTACATGTCCCCCGAACAAGCGCAGGGGATCCCGCTGGACGGCCGCTCGGACATCTTCAGCCTGGGCACCATCCTGTACGAGATTACCGTAGGTCGTCGGCTGTGGCGTGGTTCAAGGGAGAACGCCGTCCGCCGCATCGTCGAAGAGAAGCCCGCACCGCCAACCTATGTGCGGCACGACTACCCTGGCGACCTAGAAATGATTGTGATGCGTGCTCTGGAAAAGAAGCCGGAAGACCGCTACCAGTCGGCCCAGGAATTTGCCAACGCATTGCAGTACTTCTTGCAGGATTCGGGTGCCAGAATGCGCAGCCATCACCAATTGGCGCGCTATCTGCGCGAACTCTACTCGCCCGAGGCCGAAGCGCAGATTACCGAGGACGGCATCCGACAGGCGCGTCTGTTTGCCGAAGGAGATGAGGACGGTCAGCGCGACGATGTCGAGGCGCTCGACTTCGATCAGGCCGCGGCTGACGGCCCGGGCGCGGCACTGGCCAGGGCCCTGCGCGCCGGAGGGTCAGCCCTCAAGGTCGACGATCGCGTGCCCGCAGACTCGGACGACCAATTGCCGGTTGCCAAGCCGTTTCCCGACCCAGAAAGCGCTGTGCCCACGGCTGTCGACGAAGGGCAGGCGGCTGCGTCCGATGCGGCGCCGACCCCTGCCCCGCCCGATGCCTTGCGTTCCGCGGTTACGGCACCGCCGGCGGTCGAGTCGGCGTCACCTCCGCGGCAGACGCCTCTTCTGGAGCGCGTCGCCCGCGCCAAGAGAGCGGTCACCACAGAGGTCGAGATACCCAGGTCGCCGCCAGTTGGGGCGATTTTGTTCGTAGTCGTGCTTGCCGCCGCGGCTATCGCTGGCCTGCTCTGGCTGCTTCGCGGCTGATTTGCTTTGAGAGACCTCGTCCCAAAATCAGGCTGTGGTACCCTCATGGGCCGAAGGGCTCCCAGGCTGCCATGAAGTTCGTCTGCGATCGCTGTCAGACCCGCTATTCCATAGCGGATGAGAAGGTCAGGCAGCGGATTCTTCGCATCCGCTGCAAGACCTGCAGCAACGTCATCACGGTGCAGGCCGGTGCGGTAGTCACCGGTGCCCAGGACTCCCCCAAGCGGCAGGAGCCCGTGGTCGGATCTCCCTCGGCCTCACGCCCTTCATCAAGGCTGTCCCTGCCTCCAACCCGACCGCAGGAGTGGTTCGTGGCCGTCGACGGCGCAGAGCAGGGCCCACTCAGTTGCACGACCGCGGCGAAGTACATCGTGTCGCTCAAGCCGGAACAATCGGTCCACGTCTGGAAAGAAGGCATGGATGGCTGGAAGCGACCCAAGGACGTGGCCATCATCGCCCAGGAGATCAGTGCGCTTAGGCGGACGCCGACCAGGGCGTCGTCCCAGATGCCGGTGGTGCCGGCCGACGCTTCGTCGGCGCGTCGTCCTGTGCCTGCCCCGGCCGATTCGGCGGCCCGGCTTCAGGTTCCTGGGTCGAGGCCAAAGCCTCCGCCAGCCGGTGGTGCCGGCTCCGGTCCAAACCTGCCGCAGCCCGGGATTTCTGGGTCGAGTCCTAGGCTGTCGCCGCCCCTTCCCGGGTCAGGCCCCAAGCCACCTCCAGTTCCTGGCTCTGGCCCCAAGGCGGCGCCGTCGCCGGTTTCTGGCTCTGGCCCCAAGGCACCTCCGGTTTCTGGCCATGGCGCCAAGCCTGCGCTGGCTGGAGGCCCTGGGCTGAAGACNNGCTTGCGTCGGCTGGAGGCCATGGCCGGGACCTGGCGCAGGTTCCTGACTCCAAGCTTCCGGCGGGTGGGCTGTCGCTGAAGCCGGGGCCGGCCCTGCCGGGCTTGACGCCTTCAAGCCCGCCGCCTCCTCCGCCCGCTGCGCCAGGCTTGGGAACCGAATTCGAAAATGCGCCTTCGACAAAGCCCGAGAAGCGTCCGTCCCAGACTCAAGGCGTCGCGGCGCTCGGCACTGACAGCGCACGGCCGACCGCGGCCTCTGGACCTCGCAGCGACGACGAATTCGACCAGGCGCAGAAGACGCCGCTGCCCAGCAAGCCCCTGCCGCCCATCGCGGTTGAAGTGGGCGACGGTCATCCTCTGGGCCACCCGCCAGCCCTGCCACCGCCGATCCGCCGGTCGGGCACTGGCGCAGCCGTGGCTGGGATGAAACCTCCATCACTGCCAGCCGCGGCCGCGGGTTCCCTGTTCGGCAATGTGACGCCGCCGCCCGAAGGGGGACGCGTCCAGTCTGACCTGTCCAAGCTAGCGGTCTTGGCCCAGCGGCACCGACACCTCAAGTACGTTGTCGCGGCAGGGGTGGTGGTGGTGCTTGTCGTCTTGGTTATTCTGCTTTCGTGGAGGGGCGAGAGTGGAAAGACTGCCACGCCTGTGTTGGAGCGTGAGGGTGAGGCGCGTGTCCCCGAGGCCCCATCCTTGGGCGAAGGTGAGCCGCCGTCGCAGAACCAGGCCGCGGCTGCAACAGAAGCCGCGCACAAGGGCCGAACCAACGCGCGGGGAGCGTCCCGGCGGTCGGCCGGGGTTCGTGCCGCAGGCCGGTCGGGAAAGGCAGCCGCGGTCGGCGAAGATCCCTTCGAGGCGCCTTCGCCATCATCCCATCTTGTCGAGCGTCCGGTGCCGGTCCAGATGCCCGGCCAGTCGCGCGGCTCGCATTCCGGATCGCCAGGGGGCGCGGGCAGGGAGGTTTCCCAGGAGCAGATCGCTGCGGTCGTGCGAAGCAAGGAGAACCAGTCGGGCCTGAAGACGTGCTACGAACGAGCGTTGCGGCGCGATGGGCGCTTGCGCACCGGCCGGCTGGACATCACGGTGTCGGTCGGCGAGAACGGCACCGTGCGGCGTGTGCAGGTCCATGGTCCGTCGGACTTCCTCGTTATCGACGACTGCATCAAGGACGCCATCCGGCACTGGCGCTTTCCGGCCAACCCGGAAGAATATGCAACCAGCTTTCCGCTCATCCTGCAGGGGGGATAGCCCCTGATCCCGACGCCCGCCCGCCATCCCTACGCGGCCTTTCTCGCCCAGGTGCAGAAGCCTTCGCGCTATGTGGGGGGGGAATACAACCAGGTCCGCAAGGATCCCGCTACGGTGCAGGCGCGGGTGTGTCTGGCTTTTCCCGATGCCTACGAGATCGGCATGTCCCATTTGGGCAGCAAGATTCTCTACTCGCTGCTCAACCGGATGCCCGCGATCGCTTGCGAGCGGGTCTTCGCGCCCTGGCTCGACATGGAGGCCGAGCTGCGCAGCCGGAATCTGCCGCTGCTCACCCTGGAGAGCGCAAGTCGGCTCGACGCTTTCGACGTGCTGGGTTTTTCCCTGCAGTACGAGCTGAACTTCACGCTTGTGCTCAACATCTTGGATCTGTCCGGCCTGGCCCTGCGTACCGCCGACCGGTCCGACGATGCGCCTCTGGTTCTGGGCGGCGGCCCCTTGGCCACCCACCCCGAGCCACTGGCGCCCTTCATCGATGCCTTCTTCGTCGGTGAGGCCGAGGAGCTTCTGCCTGCGCTTTGCATCGAGGCGGCCGAGCTGCGTCGCGCACGGCTGCCGCGGTCGGAAAGGCTCGCCCGACTGGCCGCCAGCTTTCCGCTCTACGTGCCCAGCCTGTATCGCACCTCCCGTGACCCAGCCACGGGCCTGGAGACGGTGGCGGAACCGCTCGATGCGCGCGCGCCCGCGGTGGTTCGGCGTGCCTGGGTAGCCGACATCAACCGCTATCCTTTCCCCGACGACTCGCCCTTGCCCTATGCCGAGGCAGTGTTCGATCGCATGGCGGTGGAGATCGCGCGCGGCTGCACCGAAGGGTGCCGTTTCTGCCAGGCCGGCGTGGTCTATCGGCCAGTGCGCGAACGCGACCCAGTGGCGGTGGTGGATGCCTTGGTCGAAGGCATCCGCAAGGGCGGGTACGACGAGACCTCGCTGGCCTCGCTGTCGCCGGCTGACTACTCGTGCGTGTCGCCGCTGGTGAAGACCGCTATCGGCCGGCTGCGCGAGAGGAAGGTGTCGCTGTCGGTTTCGTCGTTGCGTGCCTATGGACTGAGTGACGATCTCTTGCGCGAGATGGCGAGCCTAGGAATGTCGGGGCTGACCTTTTCACCTGAGGCAGGAACCCAGCGCATGCGGGATGTGGTCAGCAAGAACGTCTCGGAGGCGGACATCCTGGAATCCGCCCATCGGGTTTTTTCGCGCGGGCAGCAGCGCATGAAGCTGTACTTCATGATCGGGTTGCCCAGCGAGACCGACGCCGACGTGATTGGCATTGTCGAAACCACGGCACGCGTGCAGGAGATTGGCCGTCGCTATCTGCGCGGAGCCAAGGTGACGGCCGCGGTGTCGGTCTTCGTGCCCAAGCCGCACACGCCTTTGCAGTGGGCCGCCATGGACAGCCGCGAGCTGACCGCGCACAAGCAGGCGCTGCTGGAAGAACACGGCCGTCGTCTGCGCGTTTCTGTCAGGATGCACGACAACACCCAGTCGCACCTGGAGGCCATCTTTGCCCGCGGGGATCGCGCATGCGCGGCCTTGCTGGAGCGGGCCTTTCGGCTCGGCTGTCGTTTTGACGGCTGGGACGATGCCTTGCGGGTGGACCTGTGGGAACGCGCGATCGCCGAGGAGCGGGCCGCCTCGGGCTTCGATCCGGAACGCTATCTCGGCAGCTTGGATGAGCAGAGCCGGCTGCCTTGGGACCACATTGACACCGGCGTGGACGTGGACTTCTTGCGCGCCGAATACCGGAAGGCGCTCGCATGCCGTTTGTCGCCTCCCTGTGGCAAGTCCGTGCAGCGGCTTCTGCACCCTGCGAATGTCGTCGAGGCCGGCGCGGCCGCGGCGGAAAAGCTGGTTTGCTACGACTGCGGCGTGGCCTGCGATCTCGACGAGATGAAGCGCCAGCGACTCTACTTCTTGCGGCGCATGAACGCGTGGGCCCCGGCTGAGGGTCCGGCCGTGGCAGCCCGGCCGGCCGCGGGCAAGCGCTTGGCTGCGCCCCGGCCGCTCACTCGGTTTGCCCAAAGCGAGGCGCGCCGCTATCGCCTGCGCTACACCAAGCTGGGCCAGGCCGCATATCTGGCGCATCTCGATCTGGTGCGCCACCTGCCGCGCATTTTCCGGCGCGCCGGCCTTGACGTCGCCTATTCGCGAGGTTTCCATCCCAAGCCCGGCTTCTGCTTCGGGCCCGCGCTGGGCCTGGGCATGCCGTCGCTGGGTGAGCTTCTGGATGTGAAGCTGAGCGACGAGGTCGCGCCGGCCGAGTTGCTGGGTCGGCTGAACGCGGTTTCGCTGGCCGGGATCGAATTTCTTGCCGCGGCGGCGCTGCTGGAATTGGAGCCTGCGCTGGGGCGGGTTCTGGCGCGCGCGCAGTACGCCGTGTGGCTGCCAGATGGCGCGGGAGCTGAGAAGGCCATGCTGGCCTACGCCTCCGGCGCGCCCCTGCTGGCCGCGCGACGTGAGCGGCAGGACAGCCGAAAATCGGCGCCGGCCGCGCGCGTGGACGTGCGGCCGTCGCTCACCGACGTGGCCAGCGCGAGCGAAGAGGAGATGGGTCTATTGGCGGCGAAACTGGGCTGGCTGGATGCCAGACCCGATCAGGTTCTCACATTCGGCGTAGTGGTGAGCGCCCTGGGCAGCGCGCGGCCGGTGGAGGTGGTCGAAGCTTTCACCGATCCACTTATCGCGCGCTCGGCGTCGATTGCGCGGTTGGGATTGTGGGCCGCAGCGGGAAAAGGCGTTTTGGCGGAACCCTAGTTGCGGTTGGAGCTACTCCGAGCGTGCGACGCAATGGCCACCCCCCGAATCTGCGCGGCACAGACCCGCAGCGCCGCAATCAGTGTTGATGGCGCAGGGTCTGGGCGCGCAGTATTGGCCCTCCTCACCGAGGCTGGGCTGGGTGCTGAGCTGGAAGCCCAAGAGCGATGAGCCAGGCCCGACGCAGGTGAGCAGCGGATCCTGGTCGCAGGAAAAGTTGGAGGAGCACCGGACCAGACAAAGTTCGCGGCCATCGCCGAATATCGCGCAGTCGGATCCAACCGGACACAAGGCACTGGCGCAGTCGCGCGAGCACAGTCCCAAGGCACCCAGATCGGCGCAGAGCCCGGTCACGCAAAGATCGTTGCGGAGAACGCCGGCGGCGTCGCGACAAGGCCCGCCCAAGTCGGCCGGCACATCGGTGAAACAGCCGCGCACCCAGGATGTGCTGCTGGGCCAGCCTGGCAGGATGCGGCAATGAAGCCCAGCGGTGCAATCTGCGTCGGAAGTGCAGCCGGGCAGACAGAGTTGGCTTTGCCACGGCTCGGGGTGACCGGAACTCGTGGCTGCGGTCGCCAGGTTCGTGCACACGCCTCCGGCCGGGCAGTCACTCTTCTGGCACAAGGAGGTGCACATGCCACCCACGGGACCGGTGGTGCATGGGTTCGCGGCCGAGCAGAGGCAGTAGAGATTTGATGCGCACTGCGGGTCGGTTTGGCAGGAAGCGCCAATCTCTTCACCCGACACGACTATGAAGCCGGCGTGCGTCTTCGTGGCCACGCTGCCCATCGCGCCGAAACCCCACAGCGTGACATCGAACGATCCCCGTGCGGCGAAAGTGTGGGACGGGGTGGCGGATGGGTCGTAGGGTGTGCCATCGCCGAAGCCCCAACGGTACTGGCTGACGGCGGTGGTCGCGATGGGGGCAAACTGGACCGTGAACGGAGCTACGCCGGTACAGGAGGGCACGTTTGGATCGAGCTGCGGGCAGTCCTTCACGGTGAAGTCCACGGCCAAGGGAAGCGGACCGACATCGGCGGGAGGGGCCGCGTCTGGCGGCGTCCAGCGCGGCCCCGCGTCCACCACGGGCGACGGACTGCCACTGCACGAGGCAAGCAGAAGGAAAAGGACACGCCAGCGCATGCGTCCTAGTATTATACGGGGGTGGACGAGGGGTATCGAACCCCCAGCCGTCGGAGCCACAGTCCGATGCTCTACCATTGAGCTACGTCCACCGAAATCCCCTCTACGGGGAACTGAACATATGCCCCGCGATGGGGTAGCTCGTCAAGCGGGGAGGCGCGCTGGGACATCTTTTTGCAGTTGACGAAGCGAGCCTCTACCTCCGAACATAGGACCTTCTTCAACCTGGTGAGGCACCATATGCATAGATACGCGACCTGTTTCTTGTTGTTAGCTACCATGTCAGTTCCGGCGCTTGCGCGGGCCGGGGAGGCCGATGATCTGCAACGCATCATCGAGGACAACCGGCAGACGGCTAATGACCTTGAGCGGCTGGATGAGCAGAAGGCGACAGGAACGGAACTGAATGATCTGCGCACGTGGCTGGATCGAGCCTGGAACTTGCGTTCGCAGGAAAAATACGACGAGGTCCGCGTGGTCACGGATCGTTGCAAGGCCCAAGCCGACATGATTCGCGAGAAGATCGCGGCCGCCAAACTTGGGGCCAAAGCCGCCCAGAAGGAAGCCGAGGTGGCGCACAAGCGCGCTATTCTCGACCGGACCAAGAAGGCGTTGGAGAACGCCAAGGTCCAGAAGATTCGTTTGGGGGGCAAGGCATGAATAACCTACGCATTGGGAGTTTTGTCATGATCAAGATTGCAAGAGGACTATCGATTATGCCGCTGGCGGCAATCTTTGTGCTGGCGCAGGGTTGTGCCCTGAAGCCCAAGCCGAGCGAACTGGAAGCCCTGGAGAAGTTGCGGGCGAGCCCCTCGGCTGCGGCGGCCCTCAAGCTCAAGAGCGCCAGGGCGAAGACCGCCGCTGGGCTGATGAAGAGCTCCGACGAGCTGCTCAAGCGAGCGCAGGACAGGTGGCACAGCAGCGATTTGGACGAATCAGCCGATGCGGCGCTAATGGGGCAGGCCAAGCTAAAACATGCCATCGCGCTGTCCGACCAGGATGCAGCCGAGCAGCGTATCCGCCAGGCCGATGACGATCTGAACGACTTGGCAGACGAGCAGGCAAGCGTGCAGAAGGACTTGGACGCGGTCAACGAGACCATCGGTCTGCTCAACCAAACCGCCCAGGCGAAGGAGGAGCAAAAGGCGATAGAGGCGCAGATGGAAGCCGATCGCAAGCTGTCGGCCGACAAGTCTGATACCGCCGACAAGATCAGCGCGGCCGAGCTGGCCCTCAAGACGGCCGACACGGTGCAAGCGTCGACCTACGCCAAGGCTGAGTACACCGCCGCAGCCGACACCTTGGCGCGTGCCCAGGCGGAGTTGCAGCAAGGTAACTTCCGGGCCGCGCAGATGAGCGCGGACATTGCCCGGAAGAAGGCCGAGGAGGCGGTGGCGTCGGCCCAGCCGATCTATGCTGAGAAGACCAAGGCGGACGACAATCGAGCGCGCGCCGATACCCTGACCAGAGAGGCCAGCACTATCGCAGGGGTGGAGGTTCGTCGCGATGCGCGCGGTGCTCTGCAGCGGATCGTGCTCATGATCCCGGCGGAACAGCTGTTCACCAAGAAGCAAAGCGTGATCACGCCGGGCCGGGAGGCCATGCTCGACCCGATCGCGACCCTGATGAAGAAGAAGGAATACCAGAACTACCCAGTGCAGATCGTGGGTTTTGCCGATCCGCACGGGAATGCGAGTTCGCTTCTGCCGCTGACCCTGGCACGAGCACAGTCGGTGCAGACCGCGCTGATGTCACGTGGCGTGGACAGCAAGCGGGTCATGGCCACCGGCCAGGGTGGTGCTGAGCCGATTTCTGGCGGCAAGGACCGCAGCCGCAATAATCGCATCGAGATCATCTTCCTCTATCAGTAGTCGGCATCGAATGACCGGGGCGGGCCTTCTGCCCCGGCTCATGAACGGCACCTGCAAGGACGCGGGGCCGGATCGGGGCGAGTTGTTGGCGGATGCTTCGGGCCTCGCGCATCAGATTCGCCTTCGGGAGCCGGCCGACAAGCCGGCCCGATGNNCGGGTCGGATCGTCGGCCGTCGGTCAATCGAAGGAGTGTGGCCCCAATATCACCCGGGGCCCCAGGCTTCGTGGGCGAAGAAGAGGCCAGCAAAAACCTTGGCTGCCAGCAGTGTGCCTTGGCGCTCGCGCTCGGTCAGCCAGACGCGAGCTTCGCGCAGTGCCACCTCATGCACGCGGATGTTTTCGCTGGGCGTGCCGCCGCCCTTGCCTATCTTGCTGAGGTCGCACGCCAGCACAAATCGGACTAGCTCGTTCGTCAGCCCGGGTGAAGTGGCACTGGTGGAAACCAGGTTCAGCTTTCCCGCATGGTAGCCCGTCTCTTCCAGCAGCTCGCGCCGCGCGGCCTCGATAAGGTCTTCCTGTTCGCGCCCGGGCTCGTCGCCGACCAGCCCGGCAGGAAACTCGATCACGTTACGGCCGAGAGGGACGCGGTACTGCTCGACAAACAATAGCCGTCGCTCGGCCGTCAGGGGCACGATGACCACCACGGCGCGTGCGTTGGCGCGTTCCACGAAAGTCCAGCCATCGCGGTCCACCAGGCGAAGAAAAGGGGTTTCGGCGAGGATTCGGTACGACACGCAGATCTCTATTTTTCCAACTCTTCGTCGATCCAGTCGGCGATGCTCTCGACGTCGTGGCGGCCAGTGTACTTGCGACCGTTGATGTAGATGGTTGGCGTGGAGTTGATTCCTAGCGCGGTGCCGTCGGACTTGTCTTGCGCCACGGTACCCTTGACCTCATCCGAACTGATGTCGCCCCGCCATCGGGGGACGTCGAGTCCCACCTCGTTGGCGATCTGCTCCAGCAAAGCGGGGGTAATATTGTCGGAAGTGGTCCAGATCTTGTCGTTGTAGGGCCAGAACTTGCCCTGCTTCTGCGCGGCCGTGGCAGCCTCGGCGGCAAGCCGTGAGTTGGTGTGGCCGCCCAGGGGGAAATGCTTGAAGCACAGCCTTACTTCCCGAGGGTAGGCGTCCAGGACCTGTCGCACGAGAGCCTGGGCGCTCCGGCAGTGCGGGCATTCATAGTCCACGAACTCGACCAGCGTGACCCGCGCGTCAGCCGGGCCCTTGCTGGGCGCCCGGCTGATGTTGATGTTCTTGTGGACCGCATCGTGGTACCGGCTTTGCAGCTCATCGCCTATTTCCGATTCGGTGTAGCCGGAGCCGACCAGCTTCGCCACGTATCTGACCGCGTAGACCGAGCGCTTGCAGCCCCGGTCGTGTTTGGCTGAGTAGATCAGGCTGTGACCTTTGCCGCAACTCGATGGTTCTCGATTGACCACGCGAAAGAAGACTTTGCGCTCGTACTCGTCCAGCTTGGAAAGGTCGACGCCAGGCGGGGGCGAGGTGTCAAGGTCAGCAGATGCCTTGTTGTCGGCCGGCTTGTCGGGAGCGGCGAGGGCCGGCCCAAGCAGGGGAATCCATGCGCCGAGGGCTAGGGATGCGCAAACCAGGCTGACCATGTCAGAGCGAGATCGCGGAGGGTGCATCGGGCCGAAGCTTAGAAACCACCGCGGCGCAAGTCAAACGGCGCGCGGTCCTTGCACCCGAATTGACGAAGCTCGCTGCGCCGGCCAGTATTAGGCCGTCGCCGGTCTTGGACCAGGCGATTGCACCATGGGGTCGGACTACATCGCTGCCGCGCTCGCGATCCTGACCGGGGTCGGGATGGCGGTTGTCTTCAGTGCGCTGGCTCGATTTGTGGGTGAGCGCCGCGTGACCAGAGCCAAGCAGATCCCCTACGAGGCTGGCTCGGACCCGGTGGGCAGCCCGCGGGTGCGCATGCCGGTGCGTTTCTACCCGGTCGCGATTCTCTTCTTGGCATTCGACATCGAGGTGGCGTTTCTCTACCCCTGGGCGGTCAACTTCGCGTCGCTTTCGTGCGCAGGCCCGCTGGTCAAGGGGACGTGCCGCGCCGGGGTTTCGTGGTTGGGGCTGGGCGCCCTGGCGCTATTCATGGCGGTGTTGCTGGTCGCGCTCGCCTATGTGTGGCGCAAGCGCGCCATCGGATGGGACTAGAAAGTGCCTTTCAGCGTCTACACATCGAAACTAGCCCAGGCAGTGAACTGGGCGCGCAAGTTTTCGCTTTTCGAGTATCCCTTTGTCACCGCATGTTGCGGGATGGAGTTCATGGCGACCTGGGCGCCCAAGTACGACATCGCGCGCTTCGGGGCCGAGCTGCCGCGCTTTTCTCCGCGCCAGGCGGACTTGCTCATCGTGGTGGGCACCATCACCGAGCGGCAGGGACCGGTGCTTCGCCGCATCTACGATCAGATGTGCGAGCCCAAGTGGGTCATCGCATACGGCGTGTGCGCGTCGACCGGCGGTTTCTACCAGAACTACTCGGCCATGCCGGGTGCCGACCAAGTCATCCCAGTGGACGTGTACATTCCCGGCTGTCCGCCGCGGCCCGAGCAAATGCTGGATGCGCTGGTGATGCTGCAGGAACGGATCCAGAAGGGCGAGGGCCACAGCCAGGTGGTGTTGCGGGCCGAGCGGGGCTACGTCGCGCCCGACGTGGCCATCCGAGCGGAAGGTGACGTGAAGGAAGGGAGGGGCCGTTAGGGTCTGCCATGGCCAAGATCATCCTTGACCGCCTAGTCGAGCACTTCGTCGCAGGCGAGATTGTTGAAACCGGATCGCAGCACGGCAATGAGTGGGCGCGAGTGGCGCCGGCGAATTGGCGCGCGGTGGCGCAGTTTCTGCGCGACGATCCAGTCACCGCGCTCAACATGTTTATCGATCTGACCTGCGTGGACCGACTTGGCCGGACGCCGCGTTTCGATGTGGTGATGCACCTGTATTCGGTGGACAAGAAGCACCGGGTGCGGCTTCTGGCCGCGGTTTCCGAGGAGGATCCGCACATCGATTCCCTGGTGGCGCTTTGGCCGGGCGCCAACTGGTTTGAACGCGAAGCGTTTGACCTATACGGGGTGCGCTTCGTGGGCCACCCGGATCTGCGGCGCATCCTCATGTACCCCGAGTTCGTGGGGCATCCCTTGCGCAAGGACTTTCCCAAGGAAGGGCGGCAACCGTTGCTACGCCGGCTGCCGGGCAGTGTGGACTAGAGCCATGGACGATTCATCGCAAACTTCTCGCCGCGTGGTGATCGGGTTGGGCGACGCCGCCAATCTTCCCGAGGACGACGAACTGCCCACGGAATCGATGCCGCTCAACATGGGGCCTTCGCATCCGGCCACGCACGGGACGGTGCGCATGGTGCTCGAGGTCGAGGGGGAGAAAATTCGCAGCGCTGATGTGCAGATCGGGTTTTTGCACCGGTGCTTCGAAAAGGAAGCGGAGAACGCGACCTGGACGCAGATCTTCCCCTACACCGACCGCCTCAACTACGTGTCGCCCATGCTGTGCAACGTGGGCTACGCCCTGGCGGTGGAGAAGCTGCTCGACATCGACGACAGAATTCCCGAGCGCGCGCAGTTCATCCGGGTAATCGTGGGCGAGATCTCGCGCATCACCGACCACCTCACTTGCCTAGCGGCCAGCGCGATGGAGCTGGCCGCGTTCACCGTGTTTTTCTACCTGATGAAGGCGCGCGAATGGCTGTGGGAGCTTCTCGAAGAAGTCTCGGGCGCGCGCCTGACCCACAGCTACGTGCGCATCGGCGGCGTGGTCGCTGATCTGACCGACGATTTTTGCCCCAAGCTGCGCGACATCTTGCGCCGCTGTCGCGCCGCTATCGCCGATGTGGACAAGATGCTGACCAGCAACCGCATTTTTCGCGACCGCATGGACGGCATCGGCATCATCACGCGGGACGATGCCATCGGCTGGGGACTGACCGGGCCGGTGGGCCGCTCGGCCGGGCTGGCCTACGACGTGCGCAAGGACCATCCCTACCTGGTCTACGACCGTTTCGACTTCGATGTACCGGTCGGTTCGCGGGGCGACAACTTCGATCGCTACGCGGTCCGCCTGGAAGAAATGCGGCAGTCGATGCGCATCCTGGAACAGGCCATGGACCTGTTGCCAGCCGGCCCGATTCTCATCGACGACGCGCGGGTCGCGCTGCCTCCCAAGCGCGAGGTGTACAACACCATCGAGTCCATGATCGCGCACTTCAAGTTGATCATGGATGGCATCGTGGTGCCTCCCGGCGAGATCTACTCGTTCACCGAAGGCGGCAACGGCGAACTGGGTTTCTACATCGTGTCGAACGGTACCGGCCAGCCGTGGAAATGTCGCGTGCGGCCGCCTTGCTTTGCCAACACCGCCGTGCTCAACAAGATCCTGCCTGGGCTGTTCATCGCCGACGTCGTCCCCACTTTCGGGATGATAAACATGATCGGCGGGGAGTGCGATCGCTGATGGCGGGCGAGACGCAAACACCCTCCGGGCCGCGGGCCAACGTGAAGATGGTCATCGACGGGCAGCCGCACGAGTTCCCGGCGGGCTTGACCATTCTGGAGGCTTGCCAGCAGGTGGGGATCAGCGTGCCGTTTTTCTGCTGGCACCCTGGCCTGTCGGCGCCGGCTGTGTGCCGCCAGTGTCTGGTCGAGATCAAGGGCTTCCCCAAGCCGATTCCGTCTTGCTACACCCCGGTGGCGGACAAAATGGAGGTGTTCACCAACTCGAAGAAGGTGCTGGACGTGCGGCGACAGATGCTGGAATTCACCCTGCTCAACCACCCCATCGACTGCCCGATCTGCGACAAGGCGGGCGAGTGCATGTTGCAGAAGCACTATTTCGATTGGGACGCGAGCCTCGCCCGCAACGACGGCAGCAAGGTGCGCAAGGCCAAGGTGGTCGATGTCGGCCGCCACATCGTGCTCGATCAGGAGCGCTGCATCCTCTGTAGCCGCTGCATCCGCGTGTGCAATGAGGTGGCGCGCCAGCCGGATCTGGTCATGGCCTTTCGCGGGGATCGCCAGCTCCTCACCACCGCGCCGGGGCGGCGGCTGGACAATTCCTATTCGCTCAACACCGTCGATGTTTGTCCGGTGGGCGCGCTGACCGCGAAGGACTTTCGCTTTTCCATGCGGGCCTGGGAACTGTGGGCCACGCCGTCGGTGTGCCCCGGCTGTGCCACGGGCTGCAACATCGAGATCCACGCCGCGCGCGACGTGATCCGGCGCCTCGTACCGCGGCTCAATCCGGCGGTCAACAAGTACTGGATGTGCGACGAAGGGCGGCTGAGCTACGCGAGGGTGCACCACAATCGCCTGGTAGCGCCCATGATCGCCGGTGTGCCGGCGCGATGGGACGCGGCCCTAGGCGAGGCGGCTCGGCTGCTCGGCCAGGTCCGCGACAAGTTGCCTTCGATCCTGGGGGTGGTTCTGTCCGCCCAGATGACCAACGAGGATCTCTTCGCGTTCTCGCGCCTGGCCACTGAACATCTGCGAACCGATCGCGTCTATCTGGTTGGGGCGCCGGAGGGCTGGTGCGACGATATTCTGGTCAGCGCTGACAAGAATCCCAACACCACGGGCGCCAAACTGATCGGGGGACCGACCCTGCGCACCGCCGCGGATCTGAAGCAGGACCTGGAGACCGGAGTCCTGACCGCGCTGCTGCTGGTCGGTGAAGCTGACGCCGTTGGTCCGCTCGACTCGTTGAAGATTTTGGTTGCCGTGGCTTCGCATCAAGACGCGCCGGTGGCCGCGGCCCAGGTGGCGCTGCCCTTGGCCATGTGGGCCGAGGTGGACGGAACTTTCACCAACCGGCAAGGCAAGGTGCAAAGATTGCACCCGGCGATTGCACCGGCGGGGCAGACACGCTCCGGCTGGGAAATTGCGGACCGACTGGGACAGGCGCTGGGCTCTGCGCTGGGGTATGCGAACGCCAAGCAGGTGTTCAGCGAGACTCGCGACAAGGTCACCCTGATAAGCGGGGCCGACTGGGGCAAATCTGAGATGTCAGTTCAACTTCGCTTCGCCAACACGAGGGGCTAGGGAAGCGATGCCTCAAACCACACAGCTCTTTGGGTACGGTCAGCTCGGCTTCGGCATCGCCGCGGCCATCATCAAGATCCTGGTGTTTGTGGTCCTCTTCGCCATGGGCTTGGCCAGTCTGCTCACCTGGTTGGAGCGGCGTCAGTCGGCCATGATGCAGGACCGGCTGGGCCCCAACCGCGCCAACCTCGGCCGCTGGCGCGCCTGGGGCCTCCTGCATTTCGTCGCCGATGCGCTGAAAATGATGTTCAAGGAGGACTTCATTCCGCCCAAGGCGAACCGATTCCTTTTCACCCTGGCGCCGATCCTCGCGCTCGCGCCTCCGCTCATCGTGCTGGCCATCATTCCCTTCGGCGCGCCGCTCTGTTGGGGGCACATGCGTGAAGCGGTTCCGCTCGGCACCTGCGCCCAGCCAGTGGATCTGCAGATCGCGCGGCTCGATGTGGGAGTGCTGTTCTATTTTGCGTTTGCTTCGTTGTCGATCTACGGCGCCACCCTGGCGGGGTGGGCCTCGTACAACAAGTGGGCGCTCATGGGCGGCATGCGGGCTGCCTCGCAAATGATCTCGTACGAGGTCACCATGGGCATGGCGGTGCTGGCCATGTTCGTCTGCTACGGGACGCTGGAACCGGGTGCCATGGTGGCGCAGCAAGGACCGGCACCCTGGCAGTGGGGGATCCTGCGGGGCATTCCGCACTTCATTGCGTTCTTCTTGTTCTTCGCCGCGTCCTTTGCGGAAACCAAGCGCACGCCCTTTGACATACCCGAAGGCGAATCCGAGATCGTGGGCTACTTCGTCGAGTATTCCGGCTTGCGCTTTGGCATGTTCTATCTCGGCGAGTTTCTCGAAGTGATCGGCTCGTCCGCGCTCATGGTCACCATCTTCCTGGGCGGCTGGCAGATCTGGGGCGCCAGCGTCTTGCCCAACTGGGCCCATGTTCTCTTGTCGATGCTGGTTTGGGGGGCGAAGGTCTTCCTGTTCTGCGGGTTGCAGTTGCTGGTGCGCTGGACACTGCCGCGCTTTCGCGCGGATCAGCTCATGCGCCTGGGCTGGCAGCGACTCCTACCCATCTCCATCGCCAATGTTGTGCTGGCCGCGTGCTGGCAGATGTGGATTCACTGACAATGGCAGCGACGGTGAAGATTGCGAATCGGCCCGCGGGATGGAAGCGGCAAAGCTATCTGTGGGGGGCGATGCAGGGAATGGGCGTGACCCTCAGACATTTTTTGCGCAACTGGCCCCGCAATCTTCTCGGTCGACGGGCTGACTCCGACATCGCAACCTTGGCCTATCCCGAGGAGAAACGGCGCTACCCGCCGCGCAACCGGGGCCTGCATCGCCTGATGAAGCGGGCTGACGGCCAGGTTCGCTGCGTGGCTTGCATGATGTGTCCCACCGCCTGTCCCGCCCACTGTATCAGCATCGTTCCCGAAGAATCGGAAGACCCGCGCATCGAGAAGCGGCCGCGTATTTTTCAGATCGACGAGCTCCGTTGCGTGGTGTGCGGCTTGTGTGTTGAGGCCTGCCCCTGCGACGCAATTCGGATGGATACCGGGATCCACGCTTGGCCAACCACCCGGCGCGCCGATGCGATCTTGGACAAGGAAGAACTGCTCTCGCGCGGGGAAATCTCGACCGCCGTGCAAGGGGGAGCGGGTTTTTCTTGGCGGGAAAGAAAGTAGTGCGATTCGCGCGGGAACCCAGCGGCCCGGGGGCGAGACTGTGGTGAAATCCGTGGCTGACGTGCGGGAGATTGATGCGGTTAGCACGTATGTCCGTTCCGGAGTGCCGGCGGGCTCCCCACGCGAATTCTTTCTTGACCGTCGCTGAGCAGAGGCTCATGATCTCTAGTGAACCCTCTGTGCGGTTCGATACCCGGACGAGATTTTTTTCCCTACAAATTGAATTCTGGGAGCCGCCTCTGGCCGTTGGAAAGTGCACGCCCGCTAAAGTCGGGAAGCCCGATGCGGCTAT
>PMJO01000092.1 GCA_003158455.1 Myxococcales bacterium
ACGCGTAAGCGAAACAAGCGGGGTCCTGCGGTAGCCGGAGGGTCTTTGGCGCGGCGCGCGCGGGCTGCGTCGAGCCGGGCGGCGGGCAGGCGAAGCGCTGGGGGTAGGGAAGACGCCACTTGAAGGCGGTAATCTACCGCACAATTGGGATGTCTGGGCAGACGGGTGCTTGCGCACCCGCCTGATGCGACATGGGGCTGGGCCGGCCGGGGCGGCTTATGCGTCGAACAGTTCGGTCTGCGCCTGGGGCCTGTGGCGCAGCTCGCGGGCCTGCCAGTGCGGGGGAGCACGAGGGGGGGCCAGGGGTGGTGGCTCGGTGGGCTCGCCCTGATGCTTCAGGAAACGAGCGATGTTCTCTGGCTTCTGTACCAGGGCCTTCAGTTTCATGCGCCCGCCACACTTGGCGCATTTCTCCACGTCCTCGGCGAATGTTCTTTTGAGAAGCTCGCACCACGGGCGATAGATTGACCTGTGGGTGGGCGGCCTGGACGTGGCTACGGCTTCTTGTCCTGCGGGCACGGGCGGCGGCGGTGGTACGACAGAAGGCCGGAGCTTGGATGCTGGGGCCAGCACACCGCCGTAGTGAACCGTATGCCGGCGCGGGGGAGGAATGCTGGTCGCGAGACGACAGAGCAGCGAGAGGGGGTCCATGTCGACGGCGTAGGTGCCGTCACGGTAGGGCTTGCGCAACTCGATGCGGACCAGGCCATCGGGCAAGAGGTGCAGGCGCTCCTGGCTTAGCGGCGGACGAAGGATGTATTTGCACAAAGCCTCACGACCACGGGCGTCCTCGGCGCCGGCACGAGTGGCAGCGTGCAGGGAGAAGCCCATCTCGGTGACCGATAGGGGCGCGGTGATCTCGACGCCGGGATGGCCGCGCATAGCCACGGGATCGGGGCGGCGGCGCAGCTCGGGGCCGGCAGGGGCCAGACCGGCGACGGAAGCGGCGGCCAGTTGCGCGAGCGCCGGCTCTCGCTCTGCAAAGCCGTCGTCGAGCACGGTCAGGTCTTCGCCGGCCTCGATGACTCCGCGCCGGGCGAGATGGGACAGGATGCGAGCCCGCACGACTTGCATCAGGTCGCCGACTTCCTCGGTGCAAAGGCGTGGNNTAGCTTCAAGTCCGAGTTGCACCGCTGCACGACGGTGACCGACCCGCTGCGCCCGTCGGTGACACCCTCGGCACGCATGCGGCGGCGGTAGAAGCCAAGCACCGAGTCCACGAAGATTCTCCCGACGGCGCTCAGCAGTTTCCCGTCGTAGGCCAAGCGCTGGCGCAGCTCGAAGGGCAGCGTTAAGACAAATTGTCGCAGTGGGGCCGGAGGCAAAACGTGGTCCAGCAAATTCGCCGCAGTCTGCGCCATTCGCCTGCCCATGCACGACGGGCAGAACGATCTGGACCTGCACGAGAAAGCCACCAGAAGATGCTCGTGGCAGTCTTCGCATTCCAAGTGTGCGAAGCCTCGCGAAAGCTGGCCGCAGTCAAGATAGTCCGCGAATTCCTGGCGCACAAACGGCGGCAATGCAGCCCCTGCGAAACCGTCCTGGGCGGCAGCGTAGAGGGTTCGCAGGTTCTCGCGCACCACCCGGTACAGGGTGCCGAGTTCGGGCCGCCGGCGGGAATAAACGAATCCCGCCGCTCTGGGGCTTGCGACCCCGGCACCCACCACGGGAGTAGTCGCTTGCCCCGGACAGTCCACCTCATAGCGTTGTCGGCAAGGTTCGGCTGAAGTTGCGTGTGCGGCTTCGTGGCGTTCGTCGAGCGGCGCGGACCAGACGGCGCTCGACGGGCCCCGCTGCTCATCCGGTGGCCAAGGGCAACTTATGCGGGCAGCACGCCGGGTTCAATCTTCACGCTGCTACCCGGGTTGCCGCCAACGACAAGCATGGCCGGCTGGCCTTGTGCAAGTATATCCTGCGTCCGCCCCTGGCCAACGACCGGCTGAAAATCCTGGATGACAACGTCGTGAGGCTGGTCAAGGGCCGCGGGCCTGGCCATATTCGGTGCCGGCTAGCCCTTCCGGGGCCGGGGCCTGTATGGAACATGTCGGACGTGCTTGATCACGCCGCAAGCCAGATCGATCGTATCCAGACAGATCTGGCGGCACACCTCCGGGTCCTGGGGCATCTCCATCTGGGCAATGGCGACACGGTACCTCTGCAAAGCTGCCCGGGTGGGCCGACGGTATGGTTTCAGCTCAGCCAAAGCATTCGCCTCGTCGGAGTCCACATCCTCGTCGAGAAGCAGTTTGAGAGGATCTTCGGAGCCCGCTGACTCCTCACGCAGATGCCGCGCACGGAGCTTCAACCAGTGTGTGACGGCGTCTTTAGGAGGCATGGCCTTCAACTTCTGTAGACGAGGCACGGTCAAAAGAGGGTGCCCGGCTTTCCAGTCCGCGACAATGGCCTCCGGCAAGTCCAAGAAGCGCATGAGCGCGTACAGGTAGCTCCGGTCGCGGCCAATTTCTTCCGCGATTTGATGGATTGGAACGAGCATCTCCTGGAGATGCCGGCACTGACAGGCAAGAGCGTACGGGCCGATCGCCTTTCGCGCGAAATTCTCGGCGAGGTTAATCATGTACGCTTCGGCAATTGAGTGAATAGGACAGACTGTCACTAGCACAGTTGGCAGTCCCAATTCGCACGCAGCGCGGAATCTGCGAAACCCTCCGACCAGTACAAACGATCCCTTATGTTGCGGGTCCTCTGTCACCAAAACGGGCTGGAGGACGCCTCGGCGCTCGATCGATGCCAGCAGGACGGCAAACTCCTCCTCTGTATCGTCTTGTCGAGAGTTCCTGATGCTGCCAGTTGTGATCTGGGACAGATACACTTGGCGGACTTCATACTGCACGTCGGCGGGTTCGCGTCCCAAGATGCGACCGAATCGGCTACCACGATGGACACGTTGGCGACTCTCCACGAGTAGACGTCGTGGATCACGAGTCACCGGCGGAGGGAGTGAGCGGGAGGGATCATCATCATCGGCGGGCATGGGCCAAGACAGGCCCAGTTCTCGCGCAAGGTCCCCCGTCGAGTACGGCATCTGCGGCGAATCACTCGGGTTCCGGGGGACAGCGCCGGAATTCGGGACGAAAAAGCCCTTGCGCAGGAATGAGTTCGGCGGAATGGCCGTCAGATCCGGCGCCAGACGGACTTCGATTGGGGTGACGCTCGTTAGCCCCTCGCGCGCGAGTAGCTCAGCCAGCATGCCGGACAGGACGTCGTCGCTGATCTTGTCATCACTCATGATGAACAATGAATGCCACGGTTTTGCAAAAGTGTTAATGCGGCAAAACGACAGCTGCAACCTGAGGTTACACACCCCGTCGAGGGCGGACGTGACGAAGAGCGGGCAGTGAAGTGATTGCACTCAGTTGAGTGAAGTCACTTCACCGCACGGATAAGCCCTTAAAGATCGGGCTGTTGGGCCGGGCGCCAGCAGGATATCCGTCGACATCGCAATACCCGTGGCGACACCCACGGCGGATCCAGGGTCGTCGCTGCGCCCGCGAGCCAGGCCGGGGCATCCAAGGCCACGGCCCAGGTGCGGATGACGACATCCCAAGCTGGTTCCGAGCAAGGATTGGCGAAGCTGGCGCCTTCAGGAGTGCCGTGGTCACGCGGGCTCATCGTCCGAACCGTCCGAGCCGTCCGACATCGAAACGTCTTCCGACGGTGAGATGCCTCTTGCGTCGTCGGACGCTCGGCCTCGGTTGGCGCCTTTCTTGCGCCTACCATCCGACGGGATCTGCGCTTCGGACGGTCACATTCTTCCCAGTCAGCCCTCCACCGCGACCGTCCTGGGAGAAAGTCGATGAAACCGCTGTCCTCCTGTTTCTCCTTTTCGACGCGAAGTCGCGGCGCGAGGAGCGCTGGCTGGAAACCAAATTCCCGAGCTACGCCGAATACAGGAAACGGGTTCGTCGGCTGATGCCTTGCGTGGACTGACCGAGTCGTAGCAGAGCCGGGACACCCGGGACTCCCGGCACTTCGCCACAGCCGCCACACCCGCCACCATGACGATGCCATCGGGTTGGCACCGCAACACGGGCCTCTTTTCCCCCGGATCTTCGTGCGGCCTTCCGCCTACGGCCGGTGTGTGCAACGTATCGCAATTATGTCGGTTCTTCTGTGACGCCGCGAACCTATTGTCACAATTCTGCGTTGAGGCAGTTCTCGTCGATGTCGGGCGCATCGGCCATCTCCCTGGTACACGCCCGCCCAGTCGGTCGGCAGTCTTGCCGCGATTGGGATTTCTGGCAGCCTTGGGCGGGAGGAAGACACCTTGGTGGCACAACCAAATGAAGAATCGCCGTGGCTGCACCTGGTGAGTGCGGTCCGGCGAAGCTTCAAGTTCGACATCAAGGGCCTTCGTGTCTGGTTGAATGGGCAGGGCCATTTGGCCGCTGATTTGCCGGAGAATTGGGATCCAGTCTGGTCCGATCCCAGAGGAAAGAAGCAGCCAGAAGACTGGGAGAAGCGGCTTGGTGCAGCCGCTCACGTGACCCTACCAGGGCATGGATGGATCATGGAGGGTGCGGCTCCATCGTCGGCTGCATGCCAGATCTGTGGAATCTCGACGGCAATCTGGCTGTGCTATCTGGCTGGCGCCGAGGCCCAGAAGGACTTGGTACAAGTCACGGCGTTCGCCGCAGAACTGGGCAAGATCCGAAGTCTGGTCGATCAATCTCGGCGCCGATTCGCCAAGGCGTCCGAGGAATACCGACGGGAGCACATTGTGCGCATCCGGGATTTCTTGGAACGTGCCAAGGTGGCAGCCACCTCGGCGAGTGGCCAAGGTGGGGATGTCGCGCACTACTTCGAGGAGCGCCTGCAAGACGTCGAGAAGGGAACGACTGTGCGCCTCATGGACAATCTGGGCCTCGATTCCATGTTCGAGCAGCTGGGAGGGGTGCTCCAGGGTTTGCAGGAGGATGCGCTCGTGGACACCCGCAACCCGGGATATGCGCAGCCCGGTGTAGTGGCCAGAGGACAACTCGTGAGCCTGCGAACGCGCGTCGAACGGTGTCTCTTGGCCGTAGGGTTCACGCGCGAGGAGATCGGCGAGAAACTGATACGAGACCTCAATGATCCTCTGGATGCCGCCGGTCCTTCTACGGCGGCACACGATGAGCGCGACAGGGCGGAGGAAGTCCGGGACAGGGTGAGCCCGCGACGACACCCGTCCAATCCTTGATCTGGGACGCCCAAGTGCGGCCTGCTCGCTGACGGCGAAGGCGGCGGCCACGACGCGGCCTGCAATGGCGGGCCTCGGTCAGGGAGCAAATCGCAGCGATTTCCCCCCAAAGCTTTGGCCCAGAAGATCGCCCCAGACTTGGTTGCGTGACGGACAGACTCGCGCCTCAAGACGGGGCAAGCTGCGAGAACGCGTTGACCGACAGCGCGCGGACGATCGCGTGCGCTCTGATCGTTGGCCGGTGGTTGAACGCTGACTCCGTCCCACAACTGGAGCGGCATCGCGTCGCCCAAGCCGACGGGGGAAGCTGTGGCTCGTCCACCTGCTGAACCCGCCACGTCGGCCGCTGTCATTCTTGCGCTGGCCAAACAGCTCGCCCAAAACCCTCAGCTTGTCGCATCTCTAGCCAACGCCGTTGATCTGTCGCGCCGGGAGGGTGATGATGAAGCTTCGTTCCCTGACAACCGCATAGCGTTGGATGGCGGTTCCTCCGCACCGAAGGAGGAACCCATGTATTTCAAGATCTACGGGCCGTACTGCAAGAACGGCCATCATCATGTTCATCTTCATCTCCTCGACGGCACCCGGAAGTACAAGTCGTTCGCGACCGAAGAAGCGGCGATGGAGTTCGTACACAGAAACGAGGCGCGAATCGTGGCCAAGCCGATCACGGTCGCAGAGGCAGTCAGAGAGTATGGCGAATCGCGGGTTGAACTGAGGCCGTCGTCGCGCGCGACCATTCGGTACCGGCTGGAGGCACTGGCAAGCGGCTTCGAAGAAGTGCTGATTCAGGCTTTCCCAGCGATGGCGGCTTGGAATGGACTGGTTTCCAAGAACGCCGTGGACACCCTCCACGGCATCCGCTCGGCGGCCAAGGGGTTCTTCGAGTGGTGCGTCGGACAGTCGTATCTCAAGAAGAACCCACTCGTCGGCATCAAGATCGCGGGCAAGAAGAAACGAGGTAAGCCGCAGCTTCGGCTCGACGAGGCGCGCGCGTTCCTGGAACGGGCACTCACCGTCTCGAACGGCGAGAAAATCAGCGAGAGGCAGAGCAGCCAGCAGGAGGTTGGGGTTCTGGGGGCGGCTACGGCGCTCCTGCTTGGACTGCGCAACGGTGAAGTTGTCGGTTGCCAGGTTCGCGACCTGGACGACGGCGGGTGCACGCTTTGGATCGCGGCGAGCAAGACGCCGGCGGGCCTTCGTCGGGTTGAAGTTCCCGACGTGCTCCGTCCGCACTTGCTGAAGCTCGCCGAGAGCCGTGGCGGGACCGAGTCGCTCTTTCCGAGCCTGACCAAGGAGGGGATGCGCTACTGGACGAAGGCACTTTGCAAGGAGATGGGCCTACCGATTGTCACTCCACAGGGACTGCGTGGCACCCACGCCACGGCGTCCATGCGGCCTCACGCCAACCCCCACGAGGTTGCGGCTGCACTTGGCCACACCTCGTTCCGGGTGACCGAGAGACATTATGCCCAGCCCGAAGCCGTAGCTGCCGCGAAACAGCAGGCAGCATCTGAAACCCTGCTAGCGTCCAAAAACCCGTCCAAAACTCCGTCCAAAACTGTTGGACACGTTCCCAAGGCAGCCTAGGGAAGACGCAGACGGGCAACAAAAAACCCCTTGTTTCCAAGGGGTTCCGTGGTGCGAGGAGGGGGACTTGAACCCCCATGGCTGTTAACCGCTAGCACCTCAAGCTAGTGCGTCTACCAAGTTCCGCCATCCTCGCGGGAGGCCAGAGTGGCCGCTTATAGTAAGGCCCAGGGCCGGTGTCAATGCGATGCCGATGTGGTACTCGCTGCAAGAGGACCGGCGGGCGCCACACGCGACTACGCGGCCGGGCGCCCCAGGCCGAGCAGATCGCGCGCATCAAGATACGCATCGCTGACGGCGAAGCGAAGCAGATCGCGCAAGGGGCCAGTCCGGCCGGCGTGGTCGCGCAGGGTCTCTGCGTCCGGCACGTCCGCTACTCCGGGAATCGATTCGCGTCCAACCATGCGCACCGCCGTGCTAGCGACGCCGCACATGAGCAACCCAGCACGATTGCCCGCTTCGCGCGCCCCCTCCCGCCAACGCGTAGGATCGAGGGCGACCTCGGCGTGCTCTTGAAACAGCTCGCCCACCCGCTTGGCGATCTTGTAGGGCAGCGCCTTCTTCAACTTGGCCGCATGCTCGGCCGCGGCGTCCTCGCTGCCGGCACGGAAACGCGCATGCTTGGGGTGGAAAGCCTTGAGCACGCCCATGAACAAGGTGTCGAACTCCGGCGCCGGCAACGTCGCCGCCAGCAAATACTCGGGCCGGCTGAGCTCAAGGGCGCGGCCGATGCGGAAGCGCAGCTCGCCGACTGCGGCTTCGCCGGCCAGGCGCGGCCCGACTACGATCGCCGGCGGCGCCACGCCGACCAGGCTAACGCCATCGAAGTCCGCGTCCGGTCGCAGGTAGAGACTGGTGCGCCGGTTGCCCAGGGCCTTGCCGGCCTCCCCCCAAATATGGGCAATGGCGAGGTCCGCCACCGTCGACACCTTGTCCTTGGCCGTCACGCCGAAGCTGTCCAGATTGGCCTGCGAGAGTCCGGGCGCCCCTTCCCACACTGCCGCCAGCACCTCGGCCATGAAATGCAGGTCGCGCAGCGGATCCAGATACTGGCCGCGCCCGCTGTCCTCCAGGGTTCCCGCGTAGGGATCGTCGGGATTGCGTTCCGGCGCCGGGTTCTGCGCCAAGAAATCCTTGTCCTCGTCGGTCACGAGGTGCAGCAGGTCCAAGACCTCCAGCAGGCAGCGCGCCCGATCGACGTGCCCCAGCCGTATGTGATCCGCCGCCAGGGCGTGCAAGGATTCCTGCCGTACGGGATCGAAGACCAGGATGGCCTTGTGGTTCTCGATGGCCATCTCGCGGTGCTCGGGACGCGCGCCGTAGATCTCGGCGAGAGCCAAGCGTGCCTCCACCCGATTGGGGTCGGCCGTGATCGCCGCCTGCAAGGCGCCCACCGCAGCTGCCGGATCGGTCGGCACGAGCAGAGCGCCCAGCCTCGCCCATAGTTCCGCGCGCCGGTGGGCCAGCTCCGCGTCTGCCGCGGGCTCAGCCAGTTGGGGCAAGACTCGTTGCAAAGTTCCGCCCACGTCTGCCCCACGGCCGGCTCGCTCGTACGCCTCACACAATCTCCACAGGGCTGTCTCGTCGGTGGGATCGTCTGTGATTACCTGCTCAAGCAGGTCCGCCGCCCGGTCGAAGTTGCCTTGCTCCCTCTCGAACCCGGCGATCTCGCGACGGCGCGCAGCCCGCTCCTTGGGCTCAACCACGATGTCCGCGATTCGGCGCGCGGTTTCGATGGCGGCGCGCAGAGCACCCTCGGTCCGCTGGGTGGCCATCGTCTTCTCCAGCAGGGGCACCTGGTCTGGGCTGTCGCCCTCAATTCGGGCCGTGGCTTCTTCGTAGGCTTCACGGGCTGCCCCGGTGTTGCCCAGGGCCAGGTGCAGATCACCGATCTGCTCGTACAGCCTGCACTGCTCCACCGGGTCGCCACATGACTCGGCCACCTGGCGCAGCGATCGAGCCGCCTCCAGCTTGTCGCCGCGTTCAATCGCCAGATCGGCTAGCGCGCGCAGGGTCTGCGGATGGCTGGGAGACAGACGCAGCGCCGCCGCGTGCAGGGCCGCCGCGCGCTCGGGCCGTTTCTGGCGCAACTCGGCCATCGCGCCGTGGGCCAGGGCCAGCGCCACTTCCTCGGGATAGTTGGGCGCTGCTGCGTGATCCGCGATACCCTCGAAATGGGTGGCCGCGTCCCGCCAGCGTCGCGCCTGGAAACGGTTTTCGCCCAAGGCAATACGCAACATGAGCTGTCCGGGCAGAGCCTTGTCCGCCTCCACCAGTTGCCGGTAGCCTTCATCGAGACGCCCCAGCTTCTCGTAGACCTCGCCCAGCCGGTGATAGAGCTTGGCCGTCTGCTCGGGCTGGCCTCGCATGCGCCGGAGCGCCTCGTTCAATCTGCGCTCAGCCCGATCCCACTGCTCTTCGCGGTACAGGATGTCGGCCATGGTGACCACGGCAGGCAGGTGATTGGGGTCGAGATCCAGCGCCTCGTCGAGCCGGCGTTCGGCCTCGGCAAGACCGTCCGGCTTCTCACACAGCGCGCGGGCCAAATTGGTTAGCACCGCAGCCTTGGCGGTGGGCGAGTCGCACAGGCCGAGCTGGCGCTCGTACAGGGCCTTGGCCTCGTCGATGCGGCCCTCGCCCGCCAGCATGGCGGCCAGCGCGGCCAGCACCTCGGGATTCGACGGATGGAGGTCAACCGCCTTTTCGAAGCAGGCGCGCGCCTCCGCCGCCTGGCCGATCTGATCGCGAAATACCGCGCCCGCCTCCAGCAAGGCCGCAGCCTGTTCGGGCTGGCCCGCCAGGGCAGCGGCACGGCGCAAGAGCGCGGACGCGTAGGCCTGGAAATCGTTGCGCTTCAGGTGGAAACGCGCCAGCGCGGCGAGCACCGCCGGATCCTCGGGCTGCAGCACAAGCGCCGCCTCGATGGCTTGCTGGGCTCCCTTGGGGTCAGACAGGTCATCGGATTTGAGCTGAGCCATTTCGAGGTTCAGGGCGGCAATCAATTTGGGATCGTTGCCGGCCTTGGTCAGCACCTCGATGCGCTGCTGGAGGATGCGCAGGGCCTCGTGCGCCAGCCCGGCACTGCGCAGGTTGCGCAGGAGAGCAGACGCGTTTCGCTCGTCGGAGAGCGCGTCGGGACCCAGGCTGCGCAGGCAGGCCGCCGCAGCCTCCGGATTGCCCAACTTCTCTTCCAGGATGCGCGCGCGCCTCCACACCAACTCGTTCTTATCCGTACCCTCCGAGATCTCCGCGCGCCGGCGCAGCACCTCCACCAGCGATTCAAAGCGACCAAGGGCCTGCTGCAAACGGTCCAGCGCGGCCAGTGCCTCAGCGTCCCGGGGCGCTCGTTGCAAAATGTCTTCGTACATCTCCACCGCCCGAGCGGGCAGGGAAAGCTCACGTTCGTAGATCTCGGCCAAGCGCCAGCGTGCCTCGCGCGCGTCTTCTCCCTCGCCGGTCAACTCCAACTCACGTTGCAACGCTGCCGCCGCCTTCTGCGCCATGCCCACCCTACCGTAGAGCCGCGCCAGCGCCGCGTAGCCGGCACGCGCCTCCATCGCCAGTTCGGCTGTGCGTGGGTCGCCCGCCGCCAATCCGCGCTCCTCTTCGGTGCTCGCAACGTAGCGTTCGAGCGTGTCCACCGCTTCGTAGGGCCGTTCCAGTCGTTTCTCGTACAGCTCGGCCAGTTCGAAGGCGCGGCTGCGCGCCTCTTTGCCTTCCAGGCGTCCACCCGGAATTGTGATCCGACGTTCCAGCACCTGGGCCAGATCCGCCCAGCGCTCTCGGAGTCGGTGCATCTGCTCAAGCCGATCGAGCGCAATGGGGTTGTCGGTCTCCAGCACGATGACAGAGCGGTAGCGCTCTTCGGCCAAGGAGACCTGTCCCAGCTCCTCGCGAATCTGCCCCACCCGCAGGTGCAGCGCGATCGCCTCTGGGCGGGCCGCCCGCTCGGCCGCGCGCAGGTAGATCTCGCAGACGTGATCCCAGCCGTCCCCCTCGCGCGCCAGGCGCTCCATCTCGGTGCGCACGGTCTCGTCGGAGGTTTGCAGGACGAAAGCCCGCTCCAGCGTCGCCAATGCCAGGTCATTGTTGTGGGCGCCCCGCTCCCAGATCTCGGCCTGCTTCTTCAAGTAGCGATGTCGGGTAATCAGATCGGCGGGCAACAACTCGTAAGCCTGCACCCATTCCTGCCAGGGCGTCTCGAACCTGGCCGCGGCGGGCGAGCCGGTCGCCGCGGGCGGCTCGGGAAGATCCGCCGGGTCAACCATGTCCAGCTCGCCAATATCGATCTCACCTGTAACCTCGTCGAACTCGAGCGCCGGAGCAGCCGCCCCCACCACCACGGGCGATGGGGTCAGCAAGTCCACATCGGCACTCACAACCTCAGATACGGTCGCCTGGGGTTCCGCGTGCGGGGGAGCGGAAGCCTCCGCGGATGCCGCCTCCTCATAGCGGCCGATGAGAAAAGCCAGCCGCCAGAGGTTGGCCGCAATGTCTTCGTCCTCGGGCGACAGGCGGAAAGCATTCAGATAGGCGCGGAAGGCGCGCACCCGATCTTTGACCTTGTCCTCGACCAAGGCCGCTGCCCGCCGGACCACACTCACCTTTTCCGCCGTGGTGGCGGCCAGGGTGAAGGCTCGCCCCTCGACCGCCAAGGCATCCTCCCAACGCCCGGTGACCTCAGCCAGACGCAAGATTCCCAGCCGAGCGGACTCGTTGCCGGGAGAGACGGCGAATGCGCGCAACAACTCGTCAAGCGCGCCCGAGGGATCGCCCATCTCGGTCTCGCGCACGCCGGCGCGCAGGCAGAAAAGGGAGAAGCGCTCCTCTTGCGCGGGACGGCCGCGCGCCACTTGTGCATAGACGTCGAGCAGCCCCTGCCAGTCCTTGGTTGTCCGCGCCAGCCGTTCCAGTTCGGGAAGCAGGATCTCCGCCGCCGGATCGTGGGACAGCGCCTCGCGCAGCACGGTGAAGGCGCGCGCCGGTTGCTGCAACCGGCTTTCGCACAAGCCGGCCACCTTCATGGCCACCTGCACCTGCGCGAACGGATCAGGCGAGCGGGCACCCTCGCCCGCGTAGACTTTGATGAGGTCCTCCCACAACCCGTGGGCCTCCGCAGTCGCCTCCAAGCGGCCCAATGCCTCCTCGTCGGGCCTCTCCACGTAGGCGCGCCGGAAGAGCTCGAAAGCCCGGCGCGGCTCGCCGAGCATAGTCTCGGCCGCCCCAGCCATCTCGAAGAGCAGCCGCCGCCGTTGCGTAGCGTCCTCGGTCTGGCGCAGAACCTTTTCGGCAGTGGCGATGAACGCCTCTCCATCCTTGGTTTCGGCGTAAAGCGGCGCCAGAGCGGCCAGGGCATCCGACTGCTCGGGCTCGATCTCGATCACACGTTCGAAAGCGCCGATGGCCTTCTTGGCATCTTGCAAACGATCGCGGTACAGGCATCCGATCTCCAGAGCCCGCGCGACTCGCTCTTTGGGATCGGTGGCGAAGCTTAGCTGCCGTTCCGCCACGCCCGCCACGCGCGGCCAATCGTTGCCGGCCTCGGCCACCCGGCGCAAAGCTTGGTGTGCCTCCACACTCGTGGGATCGAGATCGCTGATGATGTGTTCCAGCGCACGGATCGCCTCGGCCGAATCGTTCAGCTTCTCGACCAATAGGTTGGCGCGCTGGAGCGCCAGGGGTACCGCCTCGGCGGGATTGGTCAAAAGAGCAATACGCCGCGCCAGCAGGTCAGCCAACCCGCTCCAGTCAGACTGTTCCGAGGCGATAGCTGATAGCGCCTCCAAACCCTCGCGATCGGTGGGCAGGATCTTGAGCAGGTCCTGCCACGCTTGTTGCGCGCGCGGAACCTGCTTGAGTCCCTCGCTGGCAAGGCGAGCCAGCCGCCGCAGCAACTCCGCCTGGGCCGACGGATCGGTGGCCAGAGCGGTGATCTGCATTTCCAGGGTGCGCGCCAGTTCGTCGAGCCGCCCCGTCTTTTCGTAGCCAAGCAGCAGCGCCCGCAGGGCCTGCTGGTCCCCGGGAACGTGTTTCAGCACGTTTTCCCAGTACGGGACGGCCCGGTCGAAGTCGTCAAGCTGGTTCTGCAAGACATCAGCAATCCGCCGGACCAGACCCAGCTTCTCCTCCCCAGCCGCGGCGTAGCGAAGGTGGTACTCAAGCAGCTTGATCAGCTTGGGCTTGTCATTCGTCTGCTCGCATATGCCTTCCAGGCGCACGAGTGCGTCCCGGTCGCCAGGCAAGAGCTTGAGAAGCTGCGCCGCGGCCCACGAGGAGGACGACAGATCGGACAGCCGCTCCGTGTAGAGACCCAGCAGTCGTCGCAGGAGGTTGATTCTTTCAGCGTCGACGGTGGACAGTTCAACCTGGCTGCGCAAGAGAGCAGCCAGCTCGGCCCACTGCTCAGACCGCTCGTATGCGTCCACCACCGCACGCAGCGCGACCACATCCTTGGGATCGAGCGCGAGGACTTCGCGGTAAGCCGCCGCGGCGCGATCGGGCGCGTCGAGCTTGTCAAGGTACAGCCTGGCCAAGCGACGCAGAATTTCCGCCCGGGCGCTGGGATCGCTGGCGGCCGCTTCCTCGACCAGCACCTTCGCCATCTCTTCCCAGCGGCCGGCTTTCTGCAAAATGCGCTTGCAAGCCTCGCGCGCCCGCTGGTAGCTGGGGTCCAACTCGGCCATCTGCCGCCACACCGCCAGCGCGCGATCGACGTCGCCCAGCTTGGTCTCGGCGATGACCGCCACCTCTTCCCAGCGAGGCAAGAGCTCGGAAGCCGCGGTGCCGGTCGAGCGCGCGTGGTTGAGCGCGAATTCCAGCACATCGGCCAGCTCGCGCCAGGCACCGCGCTGGCGAAAATGCTCGGCATAGGCGTGCAGTGCATCGGGGTCACTGGGTCTGGCTTGCAGGATGGCGTGCAGGTACACCGCTGCCTGCTCGCGGTCACCCAGCCGGTCGCGGTAGAGCGAAGCCAACTCGCGCTGCAGGTTGAGGCGAAATTCCGGGTCAGACGCCTTCTCGAGCTGCCGCTCGCGCAACTCGGCCAGCTTGCCGTAGTCCTGGCGACCGAGGTACAACGAGGCCAGCTCTTGCGACGCGGTTCCCCCCGGTGGCTCGAGGGCCACGATGTCCTGGTAGATGCGCGTCGCCTCGGCCATGTCGTTGAGCGAGGTGCGGGCTAGCTGCGCCCGCTTGAACAACACCTCGATCTTCTCCTGGTCGGTGCGCGCCGTCGCCACACGCTCGCGCAGGAAACGGTCTAGATCCGCCAGGCGGCCCGCGCTGGTCAGCACGCGCTCCATGAGCGCCGACGCGTCGGCATGACTAGGCACTGCGCCGAGGGCCTTGCGCATAGCCGCCACCGCGTTGTCGATGTCGCCCGCCTCGTGCCGACGCCGCGCAATCTGGGTGTAGAGGCCAGCGGCCCGCTCCGGGCCATCCGCGCCCGTCCACTGGGGGTTGGCGAAAACCGCGGCCAGCGCGTCCAGTGCCTTGTCGTCGCGCGGGTACAACCGCACCACATCGCTCAGCCTCTGGGCCGCTTGCTGCAAGTCGCCAACCTTTTCAGCCAGCATGCGCCCCAGCCGGAACATCAGATTCGCGCGCCGCTTCGGATCGGTGGTGGCAGCCAGCTCCAGTTCGTACAAGCGGCACGCGGTTTGGTACTCCCCGATGGCGGCAAAGATCTTTCGTGCCTGCTCGACGATCTTGAGATTCCCGGCCGAAATGCTGCCGCGAAGGGCGGGCGTGGCGACCGCCCGCGCGATTCGTTGAATCTCCGGCCCGGCGGCTTGCTCGGCCTCGGCCTTCAGCTCCTCGATGCGCGCCGAGTCCTTGGCCCGCGCCACCGCCACCGCCTCCATCTCCAGCGTAGTCAGGTACTCGTCGGTGCGACCCTGTTCGCGGTAGACGTCTTTCAGACGCTTGGCTGCCTTGCGATGACTGGCGTCACGGCTGACAGCATGCGCCAAGTCAGCCTCAGCTCCCGAGGTGTCGCTCAGATGGTCCAAGCGGACCTCTGCCGCCAGGTAGAAAAGCTCAGCCGCCTTTGCTTGGTCCTCGATGGCCTGGGCACGCGTCTCGTACAATGTGACCAGTCTGTCGAACCGACCCGACTCGCGATATGCCTTGCGCAGAGCCACGAAGGCATCCCCGTTGGCGGGCTCTTTTTGCAAGACCTGTTCGTACTCGCGCTCGCTGGGCATTTTGGGCCCTCCGCAGAATCAGGCGATGGCGCCGGTCAGGGTACAACCGGAAAAGGTGACGCCAGAAGGGAAGTGACGCTACAAGGAAAAGCGACGCTAGCATCACCTTCGCGGGAAACCAAGAGCCGCGCGGGGGAATTGACATGGGAACCCTCTAGGGGTTTTCCAACCCTTGGGCCCCCACCTGCCGCCGCCCGGGGGAAAAGGCCGGTGGACTCCCCACACGGCACGCTAGTGAGGGCTGCCGCGCGACCTTAGCGCAGCCAGTCGGCGCTGCACATCACGGAAGGTCGGATCTCGCTTCGAGACTCGCTCAAGGTAGTAGAGGGCCTCATCGCGATCGCCAGTGTTGTAGAAGACATTGCCAAGCAGGAAGTAGAGCTGTGTGGCCTCAACCTCGGTGGCGCGCGGACTCTTGAGAGCGTCCTGGAAGCAACGAATGGCCTCCGCATGGTTGCCCAAGGCTTCGTGGCTTTCCCCGATCATGGTGAGGGCAAAGACCTCGCGCTTGGGGTCGCCCAGCAGCGCCCTGAAGTGCTGGATCGCGAGATCATGGCGCTCCATTGTCTTGTTCATCAGCCCCAGGTCTGCCTGGGTGTCGAGGTCGGGCGAACCGGCCGTTCCCTTGGCTGCCTGCGGCAAAGGGGTAGGCTCGATTGCCGTTGGCACGGTTGGCTCGGCCGTCGGCACCTCCGTGGGCAGCACGCTTCTCCTGAGGAGCGTGAGCTTCTCGCGCCGATCAGCTACCAGGGCGTGCCCAGGATGGCGGTTCTCCAGGTCGTCGAGCAACGCCTGCGCCTCTTCTGCCAGTTCCTGCTCGATGAAGAAATCTACTTGCTCCAAGTCGCCCAACACCGCATCGGAAGCCGCCCACTCTTTGTCGGCGTTGCTCGGCGGCGGCGTTTGACTTGCAGACGTGACCACCTCGGGTGGCCGTGGTTGGGAGGCTGGGGTGGCAGGCGCAATATCCTCCTCAAAACCCCCGTTTCCTCCCTCCCCATCGACCTCCGCGCTGCCGAACGCCTCGGCCAGTGCCGCCACAGCGCCGGTCCTGTCCGCTGCGTCGTCCTCCGCGGCCCCGCCGTCGCTCATGAGTTCGATTTCGCCGCTGCCAATCGCTTCGGGCTCGGGCGTTGCCCCGTGGCGGAAAGAGGCATCCGGGCTGGCTGCCTCCGGCGCAGATAGGGCAGGCCCTGGTGTCGCACGTTCCGCCGCGGCCAGAACCTCCTGTGCCCGTCGGGCGTTCGGGTTCATCTCCAGCGCTCGGCGGGCATAGGTGGCTGCCTGGGCACGGCTGGACGGGAAAAGCTGCTGGGAGAGAACCTCCAACTCCGCGGCCGCCTCGGCCTTGCGGCCGAGCTGGGCCAGCACCGCGGCCAAGCGCTCGTGCGCCCCGATATGCGTGGGTACCCGCTCGAACACCCGCCGCAAATGCTCGGCGGCACGCTCCACCAGCCCGTACCTTACGAACACATCCGCCTCGGCCAGGATGCGCTTGATCTCGGCCTCGTCTTCCGGTTTCTCGACCATACCCGAGGCGATGGCCATTCGGTCTTCCACACTGGGGACATCATCAGGAGACGGCGTCCGGTACTTGTCTTGCAGTGCGACCGGAACCTCCATCTCGCTGAAGGTGATGGCTGTAGTTCGCCCAGAGGTCACCGGCGCCGGGGTGATGTCCGCGGATGGGGTGGGCATCCCCCGGCGTAGGGGGATGACTGCGGCTGACGCGCGGGCGCTGTCGGGCGCTGCCCGTCCTAGCATCACCGCGATGTCGGGATCATTCGGGTCTAGGGCAAGCGCCCGCTGGATGGTCTGGTTGCGTTCCGCCATACGCCCCGCATTGGCGTAGATGCGACAGAGTTCCTTGAGCACCGGCAGGCTCTTGTGCGGCTGACCCAGCTGCTCAAAACTGCGGGCCAGAAGATCGAGGATTCCCGGATCGTTCTGGTTGGCGTCGAAACAGGGCTTGAGCCGGGCCAGGGCGGCCCGGGCGTTGTTGCGATCGAGGTAGCTGGCAGCGATCTCCTTGGCGAGGCCAAAATCGTCAGGTTGGTAGTACAGGATTCGCTCCGCCACACGGGTGAACTCATCGGTTCGCCCTTGCGCCTTGAGCAAGTTGGCCGCCTCGCGAAACTCGGCCACCGCGTCGTCGTTCTGGCCCACTTGCACAGCCAGTTCGGCACAGCGGATCCGCGCGGCCGGCTGATCGGGATTGAGATCGAGGATCTGCCTCATTGCAGTCAGCGCCTCGGAAATCCGGCCAGCCTTCTGGTGCAACGAAACCGCCTGCTCTAGTTGCTGGATGGCGTCTGAGAACAGTCCGAGTTGGCGGTAGACATCCGCCAGCTTGCTGCGGGCTTCCACCGCCTCGGGAGAGAGCTTGATTATGTTCTTGTAGACGGCTACCGCGCGCTGGAAGAACCCCTGCTCGACATATAGGTCCACCGTCTTCTGATAGACCTCGGTGGCCTTGTCGTTCTGTCCCAGGCGAACATGCACCTCCGCAATGCGCAGCCAAGTGCGGGTGTCCTTCGCATCTTCCTTGACGGCGTTCTGGAACTCCGTCAAGGCCTTTTCAAGGCTTCCCCGCTCTAGGTACTTCTGCGCGGCTGCGAGGTGCTTGTCTTTCTTGGTTACCACCTAAAACAGTCCAGCACTACAGTGTTACCGCATACGGTAAACCTGTAAAGGCGTGGACTGAAATTTGCGAGAAATGTGCGCCCTTGCATGCCACCTGAGCGGCGAGTCAATAGACGGATACCAACCACAATCCCGCGACAAGCGAAACGAAGCAGCAGAGCCCCTCGGAATAGCAGCGCTTTCCATGATCAAGCCGCGCACCCAAACGGGACAATTGTCTGGGGATATTGCAGTGGATGTCGACGGAGAATGTCCGGTCACGGCCACGACCACGTCTACGACCACGACCTTCCGCGGCTATCGCGGGATTGTGGACCAAGTAGCTCAGCGCGCTGTGGCGGGCTAGAGGCGTTCGAGGAAGTGGGTATCGAAATGACCGGCGATGAAGTCCGGGTGATCGATGACACGCTTGTGAAGCTCGACGTTGGTCTTGATGCCCTCCACCACCACCTCGCCCAAGGCCCGACGCAGCCTGGCCAGGGCAACATGCCGGTTCTCACCATGCACGATCAACTTGGCAAGCAGCGAGTCGTAGTAGGGGGGAACGCGATAGTGGGCGTAGATATGCGTGTCGACGCGCACGCCTGGGCCACCGGGGAGGTTGAGCGCCGTGATCAGCCCGGGCGAGGGAGCGAACGTGACGGGATCCTCCGCGTTGATGCGAACCTCGATAGCATGACCGCGCGGCCGCATGTCCGGGTGGAGGCGCAGCGGATCCCCGGCCGCCAGCCTCATTTGCTCCCGCACCAGGTCCACGCCAAAAACCGCTTCGGTGACCGTGTGCTCGACCTGGATGCGCGTGTTCATTTCGATGAAATAGAAGTGCTTTCCCTCGTCGAGCAGGAACTCCAGGGTGCCCACCGTGCGGTAGCCGATTGCTGCGGTGGCCTTGCGCGCGGTGCGCAGAAGCTCAACCCTACGGGCATCGTCGAGAGCCACCGAGGGTGCCTCCTCGATCAGTTTTTGGTGGCGGCGCTGGATGGAGCACTCGCGCTCGCCCATGGCGATGGCGGAGGAGCCATCGCCCAGAACCTGCACCTCGATATGGCGGGGATGTCCAATGTAGCGCTCCAGGTAGACCGCGGGGTTGCTAAATCCGGCCTGTGCCTCGGCCCGAGCCGCAGCCAACTGAGTGAGCAGCCGCAACTTGTCCTCGACGATCTTCATGCCCCGCCCGCCCCCACCGCCCGTCGCCTTGATGATGACGGGCAAGCCAATCCGCTCCACTTCCTCCTCCGCCTGTCGGTCGGTCTCGATGATGGGCGAGCCCGGGACCACGGGAACGCCTGCCGCTTCCATCGCCTTGCGCGCGGACACCTTGTCTCCCATCAGGCGCATCAACTCCGGCTGAGGCCCAATCCAATGCAAGCCGCACTTCTGTACCACCTCGGCGAACTCGGCATTCTCGGCCAGAAACCCGTAGCCCGGGTGGATGGCGTCGGCGCCGGTCACCTCCGCCGCACTGATCAGGGCGGGGATGTTGTTGTAGCTTTGACGCGTCTGAGGCGGCCCGATACAAACCTTCTCATCCGCGAAACGAACGTGCAGGGCGTCCGCGTCGGCGGTGGAATGCACCGCGACCGATCGGACGCCCATGTCGCGACAGGCGCGAATCACGCGCAGGGCGATTTCACCACGGTTAGCTATCAGTACTTTCTTGAACACGGTGATAGTGCTTTCGGATTCACCACAGAGGATACAGAGCCGAATTCGAAATCTGTGTCTTCCGTTGTGAGATCGTCCTAGGCCTTCTCGATGCGGAACAAGGNNGATTCGATCTCGTTCATCAACTTCATGGCTTCGACGATGCACACGACCTGGCCCTTGCGCACGGTTTGGCCGACCTCGACGAACGGCGGCGCCTCGGGCGCCGGCGCACGGTAGAAAGTGCCCACGAACGGCGAGGTAAGCAGCACGCCGCTCTCGACGGGCTTCTCCGCTTTCTCTGCCGCCGGGCTAGGTGCGGGCGGGGGCAAGGGGGACGCGACAAGCGCGGCCGCGGTCGAGCCCGCCACGCTGTTTGCCTGACGGCGGACGATGCGTATTCCACCGCAGGGGTCCACGCCCAGTTCAGCCAGATCAAACTCGGTCGCGATCTCGGCCAGCTCGCGCACGGTGGCGAGCTCCTCGGGCCCGAGAGCGCATAGCGGCTCCTCGCAACAGCAAGACGAGGATCTCTTCTCGTCCTTCCGGACTGGGGCCTTGGCTTTGCTCATCGGGTGGGGGTTCCTTTCTTCGGCGAGACTACCGCAGAGCGTGGCTTTGCGGGAGACAGTTCACCATCATGGAAATACGCCGGCCGCCCAAGCGAGCCGGGGTGGAAAAAGCATGCGAGCGCCTCAAGCGCAAGACGGTAGCCCACAGGTCCTAGCCCAGCTATCTGGCCAAGGCAAACCGGGGCCAGCAGGGAGCGGTGGCGGAACTCTTCGCGGGCGGCCAGGTTGGACAGGTGGACCTCCACGGTCGGCAAGGCGACAGCCGCGATGGCATCTCGCAGAGAGACACTGGTGTGGGTCAGCCCGCCAGCATTGATGATGAGACCCTTGGCCTGCCCGCCCGCTTGCTGCACCCGATCGATGAGGGCGCCTTCCTGATTCGACTGAAAGGTCTGCACCAGCAGCCCCAGCTCACGCCCCCGCAGCATCAGATCTTCATCGATTTCCTGCAGCGTGGTGTGGCCATAGATTTCTGGTTCTCGCGAACCAAGCAGGTTCAGGTTGGGGCCGTGCAGAACCACGACGACAGGCAAAGATGTCCGGTCGGCACTCACAGCTCGGCCCGGATTTGGGGAGCCGCCAGGCGCATCACATAGCGCGCTTTACCGAAGCTCGTGTTGGGGCGCACGGCACAGGCGACGAAGTACTCCTGGCTCAGCACGTAGATGAGAACGACCAACTTGTCGGTGCGCACAGTGATTTCGGCCGCCTCGCCCAAATCGAGCCGCTCGACCGCCTTGCGCATCTGGGTAATGGAGTGGGCCAGCTCCATGCCCACGGTTTGAATGTCGATCTCTTCCTGCCCTTCCCTGCTGTAGTGATCGACCGTGATGCCGTCAAAACCCATAAGGATCCCAGCCACGCCCCCGTCGAGGCGGTCCAGCATCTTCTGAAGGGTGTCGCGGAACATGGCTTGCGACAGGCTTCTAGCCACCGCGAGCCGGGCGTGTCAATAGCGGCCAGCGAGATGTTTCGGTCACTGCCCGGTTCCGTTCGGGACTCCTGGACATTGCACAGTCAAGGCATTGCCCTGATTGTCCCAGCTCGTCGCACAACAAAGCAGGAGCTGGTCCTGGGCCGGGTTGCACGGATCACCCAGGTACGGGTTGGTGGTAAGGTCCGAGCACTTGGGTACCGCCGGGAAGTTGAATTGCGCAGCTGTGGAGTCGGGATACCCGGCTTGCAGGCAACCGTAGCAAGCTTGCACCGGGAAAGCGAAAGGCGGGCTCTCGATATCCGAGCTGCCCAGGCGGCCCTTGGCCCGAATCGTGGTCGTGACCTTGACCGCGGGGAACGCCTGGCCGGCGTTGTACTGGCCCTGGAGGTAGCGGAAGAGCGGGGCCACGTTGCATGGCCTGATGATCTCCACGATCTCCGACAGAGTGCCACCGGGCGCAAGTTGCGACGTTTCCACCTGAACGTCGAACTCGCCCGAGCACCCGGAATCCCACGGGAAGCTGGTGCCCGCAGTGAAAGTCACGTCCAACTTGATGTGAAACGATTTCATGATGATTTTGTTCTTCTCTTCAACCGGGCTGCTCGTTCCGCCCGCCAGTCCGGTGAAAGGCGCCAACAAATTCTCCACCAGGGGGTAGAACAGGTAGTGGGTTTGGTTTCTATCCGGAAGCGCAACGTCCAAGACTCCTTCGATTCTCCGCTCAGCCGTGGCTGTCGCCGGAACCGAACACGCCGTGGCACCAGCTCCCGACGCGAGCCACTGATCCTGGTCGATTTGCAGGCCGGTCGGGCCGTCGTCAACCGCGCATGCGGCAAGGGACAGGAACACGCCCATAGGTATGGCGAGCGCGACCACTCTGCCAATGGTTCTGCCGTTACTTGCTGTCATGGCCGTCTCCATGTCGTTGCAATGAGATCTTGTTCACTTGTCACTGCTACTGCCCCAGCGCGCGAGCCCGATTCACAATGCGTGGCGTGAGGAAAATCAACATTTCGGTGCGGTTGTCGTTCTCTTTTCGGCTGCGGAATAGCCAGCCCAAGATTGGGATGTCAGAAAAGAATGGGACCTTGGCATAGCTGAGACCTGAGTTGCGCGTGTAGATCCCTCCGATGACCGCAGTGTCACCGTCGCGCACCAGCATGGTCGTCTTGGCTTCCTTCTTCTGGATGCTGGGGTTGCCGTTGGATCCGGTGTTGGCGAAGTCCGGCTGATTGTTGGTTACATTGACGGTGAGCAGAACTGTGCCCTCGTTGGTGACATGCGGCTTGACCCCCAAGTGCAACTTGGCATCCACGAACTGGGTCTGGGCGCCCATCGCGCTGACGACCGACACCGGGATCGACACGCCTTGTTCGATGGTGGCATCGACGTTGTCCATCGTGGTGATCCGCGGCGAGGACACGATGCGGATTGTGCCGGTGGACTCCATGGCCGACAGGCGAAGATTCAAGTTGAAGGCACCTGCTACTGACCCCATGGTGAGGCCGATGGCACTTCCAGTGTTGAGGCCGGCCGGTGCAGGCATATTGACCAGGAAATTTGGACTTGCCCCTCCGGAAACACCGGTTCGGACTCCTGGAACCAGACCGGACATTGGTGAACTGCCGTCGTCTGCCCCGCCACCGATGCCAACGTTGTAGGGAAAAACCAGCCCCGTGGGATTGCCATGCGCCGCATCCATAAAGGTGTTTCCACCCCACTGGATGCCAATCTGGCGGGCATAGTCCGAATTCATCTCTACGATACGGGCCTCGATGACAACTTGTGAAGTCTGAGTGTCCAGATTGCGCACCAAGTCCTCAATGAGTTGCAGATTGCGCGCCACATCGGACACGATCAGATTGTTGGTGCGATCGTCGACCGATATCTTGCCTCGCGGCGAGAGCAGATCACGAGTCTTGTCTTGCAAAGCCGAGGCGTGTGCATACGACACGCCGATGAGTCGGGTTTCCGTGGGCAGGACCTCCGTTATCTGCTTCTGGCGAGCAATCTCCTGTTCCAGTTCCTTCTCCAACACGGACAGAGGCGCAACGCGAACCAGGTTGCCTTCGCGAACCGATCCCAACCCCTTGGCCCGCAGCACGACGTCCAGTGCCTGGTCCCAAGGCACGTCCCGCATCTTGATGGTGACCTCTCCTCTCACCTCGTCCGAGGTCACGATGTTCATCTGCCCAACGTCGGCCAGAAGACGCAAAATGTTGTGAATGTCCGCCCCTTTGAAATCTAGGTCGATGCGGCGACCGGTGTAGCGCCTCTTTGCCGTCAAGCTCGCGCGCCGAGCCGCCGGTGAATCTGCCGGGTTGTCCTCGCCGGCCTTGCGCGGTGGGCTTTGCGCCTGAGCCAGGTCCAGCGCACCAAGCAGCACTACACTAGAGCCGGCCACCCGACGAGCGGGCACGAACAAGACCGAAGGCGGCAATGGACCACCCAGGGCGGGTAGCTTCTGGCCACTGGACGGAGTCGACTTGTTGAACTCCCAGTAGATCCGACTACCATCCCGCCGAACGCGGTTGGGGACATCCTCCGCCAGATCCACATCGACTCGAACCGTGCCACGGGCATGCGGATCCCGGTACGAACTGATGAGCCGGACGGGACCCAAGTACTCCGTGGCATCCAGACTGCGCGCCAAATCGTTGGGGAGATCGGCATGGTCGAGACGCAGGCTGACCCGTCGATCAGCCGGGCGTTCTACGGCAAATCCTGCCGGCTCTTCCAAGTCGATGATGACCGACGAGCGGGTGGGCTCATCGACGAAGTCAATGCGGCGAACCCGGATGGGAACCCGCAGGGTGACGGAGCGAGGACGTGTGACCGGATTGGCCGAATCGGGCGCAGGCCGCGCACTCACCATGGTCCATTCTTCTTCCTTGCGAAGCGGTTTGACTGGTGTGGGGACCGGGAGCGCAACCGAGGCCGACGCCACCGCCGGCTTGACCTGCGCGAGTCGCTTGACCTCCGCCGCAAGGGCATCGCGAGCCGTCTCCAATTGGGCTCGTTCCTTCTCCAGCTTGGCCCGCTCGCTCTCGACCCGAGCCCGGTCGGAGCGCGCCTGGGCCAAACGGGATTCCTCGTCCGCGCGGGCGGATTCGGCACGCTTCAACTTCTCTTGTTCTTCCCGGCGGCCGCGCATCTCTTCCTGACGGCGGTTCTCCTCGGCACGGCGCGCGGCCACCGCGAGGCTGAGCTCCTGGCGCGAGCGTTCGGCTGATTGAGCGGCGTTCTTCCGCTCCTCCTCGGCCTTGGCCACCGCCGCTGCGGCACGCGCCCGATCAGGTGACGAAGCGCCCCTTTGTTCCAGCTGCTCGCGTTTGGCCTGGGCCACCCGCGCAGCCTGCTCGCGTTCGGCCAACTCGTTGGCCGCCGCGCGCAGCTTCGCCTCGCGTTCTGCAACCAGGCGTTCGGCCTCGACCAGCCGTCGGCGCTGTTCCTCCTGGCTCCTGGCCTTCGCCTCGAGCGCCGCGGTTCGTACCTCGACCTCTCGCGCAGCGGCCTGCAGGGCGCGGTCGCGCTCGGCTTCGCGCTGCCCGGCGGAGCGCGTCTCCTGCTCGGCCGCCTCGGCGCGCCGACGGGCCTGGTCGGCCTCGTGCTCGGCCTTGCGGACGTGTTCGTCCGAACGAGCCGCCGCCGCCCTTTGCCGCTCACTCTCGGCACTGGCTGCGTTGGCCACCGCCTGCGCCTTCTCGGCGTCGCGCTGAGCCTGTTGCAACTCTTGTTTGAGCTTGGCGTTCTCGGCATGGGCTTGCTCGGCCGCCCGCGCCTGCGCATCTGCCCTAAGTTGGGCTTCGGTCTTGGCTTGCGCTTCGGCCTTGGCTTGGGCCTCAGCCCTTTCGGCCTGCGCCTCGGCTCGTTGAGCTTTGGCTTGGGCCTCGGCCCGGGCCTGCGTCTCGACTTTGGCCTGCGCCTCAGCCTTCTCGGCTTTCATTCGCGCCTCGGCCTTGACTTCGGCGTCGTGGGGATCGGGCATTGCGGTCTTGCCCGCGGCTGGATGCAAGTGGGGGATGACCCGGACCACGATGTCGTTGCCGCGTGCCTCGACGCGATAGTCGGAGGCCTGCCGCAGGGTCAGGACAATGCGCGTCCGAGGACCGCCCCCTTCCTCTTCACTGACACTCGCGCTGACCAGTCCTACGGCATAGGTGCCGGCGTCCATGGGAACCTCGACGTTGCCCAGACGGACGGCACTGACGTCTACCACCACCCGCGCCGGCTGTTCCAGCTTCCAGGTAGTGAAGGTGGGCCGCGCCGAAGACGAAATCACCACGGCCGTGTCACCCCCTGCCTCGGAGACGCGGATGGCTCGTACCTGCGCCGTCTCGGCAAAAGCGGTGGCAGAGAACCAGACACCCATCGCGACGCCGAACAAGATCGCGGACGCGTGGGGAACCCGCCGGCTTTGCTGGCGGAACCCTCCCAGGGTTCCCATGTAGATCGCGTGGGGAGCCCGCCGGCCTCGCCAGCGCTGCGCGTGGCGCGCCATCGTGGAAGGAAATGAGAACCCTTCCAGAGTTCCCATATCAGAATGCGTTGTTTGACCAGTCATTTATCTGCCCCCTCTGGATCAACCAGAATGGCTTTCTCTAGAGCACGGGTTTCGCCGCCCGCCGCAGCTTCCGCCAACTCCAACACCACGCGGTCGGACAGGATCTTCGTGACCCTTGCGGCCGACTTGGAAAGGTAGTCGCCTCGCTTGAGCACTTGTCCTAGGCCAGCTGGATCCCGGAACATGGCGCGCGGGTTCGCGTCGCCGGTGATCACGGCAATCAGGGTCAGTTCTTCGAGGGCGAACTTCCCGAAGATCGACGGAACCACCTGCTGAACGTTCACCCGAGCACCGCGATCGGTGAAGATCCCAGTGAAGGACCGGAACGGATCTCGGTTGGAGTCATCAGTTTCGTTGAAATCCTCGTCGCGTAGGACTTTTCTGCGCAGGATAGTCAGTCGCTGCTGCATAGCCTCCGCGGCAGCGCCCGCGGAGCTCGGCGGCGTGGCCACACCCGGCTTGCCACCACCCCTGGCCGGCGGCTTGGGAGGGGCCGCACGAGCAACCGAACAGTCCCCCCACGACGCGACAGTGAGACCGACGGCCAAAAGGGCGGCCCGCCTCATGTTCCCCCTCCGGCTCCGGATTGATCGTTGTAGCGGAAGGTTACCGCGTAGAACTTGGCGCGCAGCCGCGGTGAGCCCGATTCGTCTCCGGACTTCTCCATGCTCAAAGCCAGATTCTCCACGTTCACGATGCGGGGAAGATCGGCGACGTTCTTGAAAAACTTGGTGATGGTGTGATAACTGCCGCGGATCTCGATGCGGACCGGGATGCGCACATACAACTCGGCGGGTGATTCCGCCTCGATGGTCAGATTGAGAACCTCCAAGCCGGCAAGCTCCGCCTGTTCCTGGACGCTGGAAAGGAAGGTGGGAATCTCTGCCCGCTTGGGCAGGGCCTTGAGTAGATCGCGCTGCTCCTGCTGCAATTGCGTCAGCTCGTTCCGGTAGGCCAGGTATTCCTTCTTGCGCTTCTCGTAGTTTTCCTTCTCGGCAATCAGGTTGCGCTGCTGGACTTCGCCCGCCTTTATCTGATCCTGCAAGTCCATGTAGAACAACATGTAGTAGACGACCACGATCAACACGATGACACCCGCCGTAATGCCGACCTTCACCGGCGTCTTGAGTCGCAGTAGTTTCCGCAGGATGTCGTTCATGTCAGTAGATCACGTTGGCTGAGAGCATGAAGTTCACGAACTTGACCGTACGCCCCGAGACCTGATTGGTCGAGTCCAGGTTCACGTCGCTGAAGAACACCGATGAATTGAGGCGTTTGAGGAATTCCGCCACGTCTTCGTTCGACTTTGCCGCGCCCCGGATCCTCACGTGCTTCTGATCCTCGGAATAGGCCTCCATCCATACGCGGCGAGGATCCCAGCTCGCGTTGAACCCGGCGTTGGGATCGCGCCGTAGCGTCTCTTCATAGGTGACCCGGTCGAAAGTAGGTCCCTTCCCCGGGCTCAGGATCTCGGACATTTCCCGCAGCAGGTACACCGGTCCGGTGCGCCCTGCATCCAGCCCCTGAATGGTCTTCCGCTGCCTGAGCAACTCTTCGCGCTGAGCACGGACCTTGTCGTAGTCGCCGATCTCCTGCTTCAAGCGGGCCACTTCCGCCGTGATGATGGTGTTTCTGCGCTTGATGGTTTCGAGCTCGCCGTCCGCCTGCAGGTGCAAGAAAACCACCCCGACCACGGTGGCCAGGATGGCCATGCCCATGTACACGAACTGCCGCTGGCTGGCCTCGGCCCGCTTGACCTTGCGAATGGGGAGCAGATTGATGTGAATCACTGCTTGTCCCCCGGGCGACGCAAAGCCAGACCCACTGCCACCGCGGCCTCGGCTGCATGTTGCTGAATGAAAGCCATGTCGAACTTGCGTTCGTCCACCGCGATCTTGCGGAAGGGATCCATCACTTCGACCGCGGTGCGCGACTTCTCCTCCAGCGCGCGCTGCAAAGCAGGGACCTTGGCCGAGCCACCGCACAGGTAGATCTTTGTGATGCGCGCGTCGCTGCTGGCCGCCAGGTAGAAGTCGAGCGAGCGTTGGAACTTGCCGGCCACGCTGTCGGCAACCGAGGCGATGACCGCCTCCACCTCCTGCGGTACCACCTCACTGGCACCCTCGCCCGCCGAGCCAATCTTCCATGCCTCGGCTTCTTCTTGACTGACGTTAAGGCGCTTCTGAATCTCCTCGGTAAACGCGTTTCCGCCCACGGTCACATCGCGCGTAAATGCGCTGGTCCCGCCGGCCACGATGTTGATGTTGCACAGAGTGGCCCCGACGTTGATCACCGCCACCGCCTCCTCGGGAACAACCGTGTAGTTGGCCTCGTAGGCGTTCTGGATGGTGAAAGCAGCCACATCCATGATCATGGGTTGCAGCTTGGCCTCGCGAATAACCATGCTGTAGTCGGAGACGACTTCCTTCTTGGCCGCCACCAGCAGAAGTTCCATCTGGCCCCCACTGCCACCCTCGCTGCCGACGAGCTGGTGATCAATCTCCACGTCGTCCTTGGAAAATGGGATGTGGTGCTCGGCTTCCCAAGGAATCTGCTCTTCCAATTCCTCGGGCGTCATGGGTGGGACCTTGATCTTCTTGATGATCACGGAGTGGCCGGAGATGGCAGTGGCCACTTCTTTGCCTTTGATCCCCAGATTGTCGCGCAGAGTCTTGATGGCCTCGACCACGGCGGTCTGGTTCATGATCGCGCCGTCGACGATAGTCTGCGCCGGCAGCGGCTCGAAGCCGAAGTTGACCAGCACAAGGCCCTTGGAGGTTTCCTTGAGCTGGACGACCTTCACGGAACTCGATCCTATGTCGAGTCCTATGCAGTTCTTGGGCATCGATCTCGTCTCCGAATCACGGCCTTCATTTCCCTCTCTTCACCTACATGGTGGGGCATCTGCGAAAAAGGTCAAAAAACCACCCTCCATCCTATTCCTATCGTTCACTTCGCCTTCCAAGTTGAGCCCGCCGGTATCGGCGTGGCCGGATTGGGGGTTTGCTCACACTTATTTGCGTAGGAGTCATAGTCTCGCGTATCCCGCGCGCTGGCGACTCCGTACTCCCTGATCTTGTAGAGAAGGGCCCGGTGACTGATCTCCAACAGCTCGGCGGCTTTGGTGCGATTACCCTTTGTGCGCTCCAGGGCGCGGCGGATGAGCGCCTCCTCGGAACGCCGCGAAGCTCGCTTGATCGATAGATCGCCGTCGTCTGCCGCTGTCTGGGCTGCAGGCGTGGGGGAGCCCGCAACGCGCAGCCGCTCCGGCAGAGAATCGACGTCGATCTCGGGGCCGTCGGACAGCGCGATGGCACGCTCCACCGTGTTCTCCAACTCGCGGACGTTTCCCGGCCAGGCGTACGCAGTGAGAATGCGCGACGCCTCGACGGTAACCCCCGCGATGTGCAGGCCCATGCGGGAGTTCATGCGGTGGAGGAAGTGCTCCACCAGCAGCGGGATGTCCTCGCGCCGGTCGCGCAGCGCCGGCAGATGCAGGGCGAACACGTTCAGCCGATAGTACAGGTCTTCGCGGAATGCCCCCCGCCTCACCTCCTCGGCCAAGTCGCGCGCGGTAGCGGCCACCACCCGCACATCGATCTTGGTGTCCTGGCTGTCGCCCAGCCGCCGGATCTCGCCCTCTTGCAGCACGCGCAGCAACTTGACCTGCAGGTTGAGTGGCAACTCGCCAATCTCGTCAAGGAATAGGGTTCCGCCGGTGGCCTCTTCGAACAAGCCCTTGCGATCTCTAGACGCGTCGGTAAACGCGCCTTTGCGATGACCGAATAGCTCGGATTCGAGCAGATTGACCGGGATCGCGCCGCAATTGACCGCGATGAAGGCCGCGCGGGCGCGGGGTGAGTTGGTGTGGATGGCACGCGCCACCAGCTCCTTGCCGGTGCCCGATTCGCCGTCGATGAGCACGGTGGTCTTGAATTCCGCAATCTTGCGCACCGTGCGGAATAACTCAAGCATCTGCGGGCTGCGTGCGACCATATCGCCAAAGGTCCCCTCGGGCGCCTCGGCGCCAGAACGAACCTGGCGGGCCAGACTCTGGTTCTCGCGGTAGAGCCGCTCGCGCTCCTCGGCCTTGCGCAAGAGCAGGATCAGCTCGTCGGCCTCAAAAGGCTTGGACAGATAGTCGTAGGCTCCCCGCTTCATGGCTTCGATGGCCACGTCCCTGCTCCCAAATGCGGTCATCACGACCACGGTGGCATCCAAGTTGCGTCGGCGCACCTCATCCACGAGTTCCATGCCGCTGCGGCCTGGCATGCGCAGGTCGGTGATGATGATGTCGTAGGGCAAATTCCCGAGTTCGCGCAAGGCACTGTCGACTGAGGGCACTCCCACCGGCTCATAGCCTTCCCGCTTGAGCAGCGTCTGCAGCATGTGACGAAGGTTCTCTTCGTCATCCACCACTAGCACGCGCCGCATGGGACCCTAGGAGTGTGGCCGTTGCATGACATGAGGCGATGGGCGAACCGCCATCATATCACGAACCCGAGTATTTACGCTAGGTTCCACGCCGCCGGTTGGCGGCGGTGCCGGTCGCCATTTTCGAGAGGCGGTACTAGAGTGGCATCCCAGAGTTGATCAATGAGTACCCGTCCCGTCATCGTGGGCATCGACCAGGGCACCACCGGAACCACCGTGCTGGTGCTCGACCAACAGCTTGCGATCCTGGGTCGCGGCTATTGCGAAATCCCGCAAAGCTTTCCCCTGCCCGGGCAGGTGGAACATGACCCCGAGGCGATCTGGCAGTCGGTGCTGACCGCCTTTGCACAAGCGCATGCCCAGGCGGGGCCAGTCGAGATTGCGGCCATCGGCATCACCAACCAGCGGGAAACCACTGTACTGTGGGATCGTGCGACCGGCAGGCCAATGGCTCCGGCGATCGTCTGGCAGGACCGGCGCACGGCCGAAATGTGTGATCGGCTGCGCGTGCAGGGCCGGGAACCGCTTGTGCGCCAGCGGACCGGCCTGGTGCTCGACCCCTATTTCTCCGCAAGCAAGATTGCGTGGCTGCTGGACAACATTCCCGATCTGCGGCGACGGGCGGAAGCGGGCGAGATTGCATTCGGTACCATCGACAGCTTCTTGCTTTGGCGTCTTTCCGGAGGCCAGGTCCATCTGACGGACGTGACCAACGCCTCGCGCACCTCGCTGCTCGACCTCGAAGAACTGCAGTGGAGTCCGGAGATGTGCCGCATCTTTGGCGTGCCGGCTGCCCTTCTGCCCAAGCTGGGTCCTTCTTCGGGGCGGCTTGCCGTCACCCGCGGCGCAAGAGGGATCCCCGACGGCATTGTACTGGCCGCGGCAGTGGGCGATCAGCAGGCCGCGCTTTTCGGCCAACAGTGCCTGCGGCCCGGAGATGCCAAGTGCACCTTTGGCACGGGTTCGTTCCTGCTGATGAACGTGGGTCCGCGGCCGGTGCTGTCGCGCCACCGGTTGCTCGGCACAGTGGCGTGGCAGGGTGGCGCGGGCACGGCCTATGCGCTTGAAGGAAGCGCCTTTGTCTCAGGCGCGCTCATCCAATGGTTGCGGGATGGGCTCGGCATCATCAAGCAGGCGGCAGAAAGCGAAGGGCTGGCCGCGTCCGTCCCCGACGACGGTGGTGTCACCATTGTGCCTGCCCTGGCCGGACTGGGTGCACCGCACTGGCGCTCTGAAGCGCGCGGCGCAATTTTTGGCCTCACGCGCGGCACGCACGCCGCCCATATCGCACGCGCGGCCCTGCAAGCCATGGCGCTCCAGAATGTCGATCTGGTTCACGCCATGGAGCAAGACTGGGGCGGTTCGCTGACCAGCCTGCGGGTAGATGGTGGCGCCACTGCCAACAGCCTGCTCATGCAGATCCAGGCGGACCTGCTCGGCGCCGACATCGTGCGGCCCGCACAGGTCGAGCTGACCGCCCTGGGTGCCGCGCGTTTGGCCGCCCAGGGCGTGGGTCTGGACATCGACCCCCCGGCCGACTCCGGTGCGATCGTCTTCCATCCGCGCATGCCAGCCCACGCGCGCGACCGCATCCTGTCTCGCTGGCGGGAAGCCATCGGCAAGGCGTAGTTCGATGCTACGGCTCTTCGTTGCGGTGGATTTGCCCGCAGAACTTCGACCCGCGGTCGTGCGTCTGTGCCAGAGCATGAGCGGCGCGCGCTGGACGCGGCCCGAGCAGTTGCACATCACCCTGCGGTTTCTGGGCGACACGCCGGAAGACCGGCTGAGTGACATACGGGTGCGCCTGCGCCAGGTTCGCATGCCACCCTTCGAGCTTGCGCTTCGGGGCACTGGCGTGTTTCCGCCGGTTGGTGCTCGCAGGCCGCCACGGGTCTTGTGGCTCGGCCTTGATCCAGCCGAGCCGCTGCGCGCGCTGAAGGACGCTGTTGATAGGGTGCTTGGACCTGACCCCGAAACCGCCAAGCGCGGTTTTTCGCCCCATCTGACCCTGGCCCGCTTTCCCGCGCGGCCTCACCATGACCTCGACCGCTTCCTGACCGAGCATGCCGGGTTCGACGGCGGCAGCTTCCTGGCAACCAGCTTTCACCTCTACCAGAGCACCCTGCGTCCCCAAGGGGCGCTGCACGAAATCGTCGAGAGCTTCCCGTTGCCGGGAGACTGTTGCGGATAGTCGGACCGAGCGTGGCCGAGCGCGGCTCCTCATCGGCCGCGGATCGTGGTAAGGGTTCCCTGTCATATGGACCAGACCGGAGACATCAGCCAACCCGCCCCCGCGGCCCGGAGCCGCAAGTGGATCTGGTGGGCCGTGCTCATCCTGTCGCTTGCCGGGCTGCTGATCTCGATGGTTCTGGCCCGCATCCATTTCAGGGCAAACACCCAGGCCGGATTCCACAGTTTCTGCGGCCAGGGCAGCGTTTTCAACTGCGACGACGTGGCGCGGAGCCGCTATTCGATCTTGCTGGGCGTGCCCACGGCGTTGTGGGGAGTTTTGGGCTACCTCTTGGCGACGGCGCTGGCCCACGCAGGGCTGCGCGCGCGACGGGCCGCCTTGACCGCCGCGTGCGGCCTGCTGCTCTTCACCGGATTTGCCGCGCTGAGCGCCTCGCTGGGCGCCGTCTCGGTTTTTCGCTTGCACGCCCTGTGCATTCTCTGCGTCGCCACCTATGCCATCAACCTGCTGCTTTTCGCACTGGCTCTTGCGCAGGCAAGAGCCGTTGGATTCCATGAAGTGGCGGCCGCGCCCTGGCATTTCGTTCGCGAGACTCCGGGCAAGGCCACGGTGCTCCTCGTCCTGCTGGGCATCATGGCGGGGGGACTTGTCGCCTGGGTCCCCCCCTATTGGCGGCATGATGCGCGCCCGCGCGCATCCCGGCTGGCGCTGCAAGGCCTGGCCCGCGGCGAGGAGCCAGGCGGCGGCCACTGGATTGGGGCGCAGAACCCTGTTCTTACCATAACCGAGTTCTCCGACTACGAGTGCCCCCACTGCCGGCAAGCGCACACTCAGCTACGCAACATCGTTGCGCGTTTCCCTGATCGGGTACGCCTCGTCCACCGCCACTTTCCCCTCGATCAAGAATGCAACCGCAGCGTCGAGCGGCCCTTCCACCAGACCGCCTGCCGGGCCGCAGTCATCGCGGAATGTGCAGGTCGGGCCGGACATTTCTGGGAAGCCAACGACTCTTTGTTCGATCCATCGATCTCGCTCGACACACTATCCGAAAAGAAGATTGCGGCCGATCTCAAGCTCGATCCGGTCGCGCTGGCGCGCTGTATGAGCAATGAAGGGCTAGCGACGGTGAAAGATGATGTCGAGGTCGGCATCGCGCTCAAGTTGGGTGCCACGCCGGCCTTCCTGGTCGACGGTCAAGTGTACATCGGCAATCTTCCCGCCGCCGTGCTCGAGCGGCTGCGGCCAGTGCCTGACGCTGCCAAGTAGTCGGCGGCAAGCAGCCGCTTCTCCAGCGCGCGCATGCGACGGGCCGAGCCGGGACGGTTGTGGTCGTGCCCAAAGAGGTGGCAGAGCCCATGCACGGCGAGGCATTCAAGCTCGCCGCCCAGCCGGGCGCGGCCCGCGTGGCGGCTGGCGGTCTGCACCGAGATCACGATGTCGCCAAGAAAGACCCCATCGCCGGCCGGATCGGCCTCGCCGGCAAGTTCCTGCATGTGAAAGCTCAACACGTCGGTGGCGCGATCGAGGCCGCGAAACTCGCGATTGAGCGCACGGATCTCGTCGTCGCTGGTGAACACCAATGTGGCCGACGCGCGTGAACGCCCGAGTCTGTGCAAGGCTGTGCGCAGGCGATTCGCGACCTTGCGGCGTACAGTCACGCCAGCCAGTCGGCCGGCGCCTTTGCGGACGACGACATCAATGGGCACGGGCGCAAGCATAGACTGTTCGCGTGCCCTTCACCATCTCCAGGATAGCCAGGGCACGGTGCGCGGTAGGGTCGCGCGGCTATTGCGCAATAACCCCGAAACGGACGTTCACGAATCCAGCATAACCGGCGGTTTTCAGGACCTTGCTGACCACGTCGGAATCGGTGTTCTTGTCGGCCAGAAGGAGAATACCGCTGGCCTCGGGTCCCTGATCTTGTCCCGACTGGGCGCGGTTTCCCTTGATGCTGACCAGCTTCTGGTAGAGCGCGGGAATGCGACCGTCCTCGTCGGCAGGATCGGCCAGCCGACCCTTGCTGATGCGGGCCACTGGGACGTCGGCGACCTGGATCACCGCCTGGGTAATCGAGATGGTCAACTGGACTTGCAGGCGCACCTGGCTCGACGAGGCGGGAAGACGCAGTTCGGACTTGTCCTCCACTTCGGTGGCTTGGGCGGCGTAGGCTGCAAGCAAGAAGAACAGCAAGTTTGACAGGATGTCCATCAGCGCCGTCAGATTCAGGGCCACCACCGGCGTACCGCCGCCAGTCGACCGTCCCCCGAACACGCTACCCCTGCCTAGGATCATTTGACCACCGTCGACACCACGACTGTGGGAAAGAGTCCGACCGTGCTCATGGTTTTCCCTTCTTTGACCTCGTACTCGCGGGCCGCATCCATGGTGTGAACCATGACCTCGTATTTCAGGCCAGGTTCGGGGGTGAGAATGACGGTGTCCGACTTGGGGTAGTGCTGCTTGATGATCCGCAACTCGCGCGTCAGGGCGGCGAAGTCATGCGCCGGCCCGCGCAAGGGAATGTGACGTGCCATCTGATCGAGCTCTTCCTGGGAGAAAGCCGTGCCCAGCGCCGCTATCTGGAATCCTTCCTTCTGGATCGACACGTTCAACGTCACCGCGCGCTTCACGTCGGCCACGTCGCTTTCCTCGGCAGATTGCACCGGCACCGTGCCGTTGATGACCATTACGATTGTGGCGCCGAAGGCAGCCAGCAAGAAGAAGAGCAGGTTCGACAGAATGTCCATGAGAGCGGTCAGATTGAGCTGCACGGGCGCAACCGGGACTTCGCCGAACACGTTCGCGCGCGGACCCGCCGCCTCTTCTTCGCCCGTATCGCCGCCGCTGGACATGGTCTGCTACCTCGCCCCTGCCGATCCGCCGCGTGGCTCTCGTGTCTCAGGGCTGATGAGTAGACGATCCACCAGGGCTGCGGTGGCTTGCTCCATTCGGGTCATCTCGCGGTTCTGCTTGGCAGAGACCAACAGATAGGCGACCACCGTGACTGTGGCGACGGTCAATCCGAAAAAGGTGTTGTAGAAGGCGACCGCCACGCCCTTTGACAGGGCCGCCTGACGAGCCGCCGCGTCCACCGCCTGCATGCCCGAGAAAGAGATGATGAGACCGTGAATGGTCCCGAGAAGTCCGAGAAGGGTGGCCAGGTTGGAGATGTGGGGCAAGGCCGCCGTACCACGCCGGAAGCGGGCCAGTTCGGTGACCGCGCAGGTCTCCACATTGCGGCGGATCTCCTTCTCACTGCGGTTGGCGCGCTCGATTGCGGCAAGCATCATCTTTTGCAGGGGATGGCTGCCACCGCACAACTGCGCCGCCTTGCCGTAGTCAGCTTGGTCCACATACCCCAGCACCTTGTCGCGCAGTCCTTCGATGTTCAGGCGAAAGCCCAGCCACAAGGTGTAGACGCGCTGAACGATGATCCCGACGGCGACCAGCGAGGTCGCCAGGATCCCGAACATGAACAATCCACCGGCGAATAGCAGCTCAACAATCACGAGCATCAGATTCCTCCATGGGATGCGCCCCCCGCGGGGCGCGAAGAGAGGATCGCACGGCGCGATCCAGACCAGCAAGGGGCATTCTCATTCGATCCAGACTCCACTGTCGAAGTCGCGGGTCTGGTCGGCGTAGGCTTCTTGCGCCGCCTTCCAAGCGTCCAGGCTGGCCTGCGCCTTGCTGCGCAGATCCAGGGACGAGGCCCGCTTTTCTTTTACCTTGGCTTCTTCTACCTCGATCGCCTTCTCGAAGTCCTTGAGCGAAGCCAACGGCTCTTTGCCGATGCGCACGAGCTGGCGTTGCTTGACCAGATCCAGTCGTGCGCGCGCTGTGATGGTCTCTTGCGCGGCCACCTCCACTTCGGTTTTGGCCACATCCTGGCGCGCATCGAGATAATCCTGCTCGGCGCGGGTGACCTTGCGCAGGGCCGATATGCGTGACGAACCCCCGGGGGTAGAGGACAGCCGTTTCTCGCTGCGATCCTGGCGCTCATCCAGTTGATCCATGGCCTCACGCACGGCGCGCAGGCGATCCATTGCCTCGTCCTGGCGGTTGCGCGCGATGATGACGTCGTTTTCCGCGTCGAAGATCTCTTGCCGCGCATCTCGCGGCAAACGATCTCTTTCGTTTCGGCTCAAGCTGGGAGCGCTGGTGCCGCACGCCCCGAGGAGCAGAAGGAGCACCGCCGGCCAGCGAAGAGAAGTCATTTGCCACCTGCCTTGTTCGCGGGCCTGACCTCGGGTGCGGCCCCGAGTTTGAGCAGCAAGCCCAGTTCGGGATGGTCCGCGGGGCCTCCCACGGTGGCGGGCAATCCGCCCGCCTTGGCCAGCTCCGCCTTGGCCTTGTCCACATGACCGTAGAGGGCATATTGCGCGGCCAAGTTGAAGCGCTTGCTCCGATCGGATCCATCGAGTGAAACCGCCTTTTCAAAGGCATCGGCCGCTTCCTGCGGCTCAGCCAGCCGCTGCAGAGTCACGCCGCGCAGGTTGTAGACCTCGGCTTGCCTGGGTGCCAACGCCTCTGCCCGCTCCAGCAACAGCAAGGCCACGCCCAGATCCCCGGCGGCCAGGTGCAGCTCGGCCAATTTGAGCAACGAGGGTACGTCCTTGGGATTCTTGAGCAGCACCTTGCGCAAGGGTGCGGCCGCCGGCAAGTCGACGCCTGCGCGCGACTTGGTTTGCGGATACATGGTGATCACATCAGGCATAGGCTCACCGAGTAAGCAGCTCCGTGCGGCCTCGGTCACGATGACCGAGTCTCTGGCCTTCTTGCTGCACACCGCGCGGGCCTCGGCGGCGCGCGCATCGGCATCAGCGGCTTGACTCTCGATCGCGCCCTTGAGCTGTTTGCTCTCCTCCGCCCCCAGCCCGGGCGGCAGTTCCAGGGCGCGCAAGAAGGCGGCGTACTTGGCATAGGCGTCCGCCACGCGCGAAATTCCAGCCATCGCCCAGCGGGGATCCCGCGAGCTGATCACCGAGGCAAAGGCGCGGTCCACGGTCTGCAGCAGGCCCACCTTGCCGTCGACGGTACCCGCCACGTCGTCGGGTTTGGCCGCGAAGTTGCGGAACTGGGCGTAGGTGATCTCCCCGATCAGGAAGCGGGCACGCGCCGCCGCCTCGGCGGCCGGGCCCGAGGTGGCGGGGTCGAAGGCGACCCGGGCCAAGGTGCGCCCTGCCTCCTCGTGATCGCCACGCTGATAGCTGAGGTAGCCGCGGAAGAAGGTCGCTACGGTGCTGGTGAGGTTGCTCGACCCGAGCGCCTCCTCAAGCGCGCTCAGGTTTCCTGATCGGGCCAGCAGCAAGAGCAGATCGTCCACGCGCGCGCTGTTGCCGCGCTCGGCGTACTTGACGATCTCCTTGGCCGCCACCGCCTCGCCCGTGACAGCGTGAATTGAGGCCGCGGTGTAGAGACGATCACCCGCTTCTTTGGCGTTGGGGTTGGCGGCGACCGCGGCCGCCATGTACTTGCCGGCCTTGCCCAAGTCCGCGATGTCTGAGGCCACGGTGGCCAGGGCAGAGAGCACGTCGATACGTTTCGGCGACTGCGGATAGTCGACCAGGAACTGATCGCCGAGTTCGTAGAAACGCTCAATATCCCCGTTGGATCGAGCGACCAGCAGAGTGTTGTAGAAGGCCTGCTCGCCCAGCTCGCTGCCCTTGTGCCGCTTGGCCATGCTGAGGAGTTGTTCCTCGCGATCGCCGGTATCGGTCACCGTCACTTCGGCCACCTGGCGCTGCGCCGCCTTGCTCACAATCTCGCGCAACTCGGCCTTCAGGCCCTCGTTGCCGAGGCGTGGGTTGGCGACCAAACGCTTGCCCAGGGTGGCGATGCCCTCAAGATCGTCGGCCTGGCGGAGCGAATCCAAGGTCAAGTGCGCGGCAGCCGCACCCTCGGTGGTGGACGGGTACTGCATGGCCACGGCAAAGAAGAGCTGGGCCGCGCGGTCGTATTCTCCGGACTCGTAGACGCTGCGGGCAAGGGACAGCTTGATGCCCATCACCGCTTCGTGCTCGGGCGTCTCGCGGATGACCTGGCGGCCCAGGGTTCGAATGCCAGCCCAGGCCATGGCTCGCTCCATTCGTCCCAGGCTGGAATCTTCCAGTGCTTTCTGGAAAGCGGAGATGGCATTGAGTCGCGCCTCGGTGAGCTCCTTGACGTCCTTGGTGGCGGCTGCGATGTCCTCGTAGGCCCGTCCGGCGTCGTAGTAGCGGCGGCTGGCAAGCAGTGTCTCGGCCAGGTTTTGCTGCATCGCCGTGCGTGAGGTGGCGGTATCGAAGCGCGCCAGGTAGGCGCGATAGCCGTCGGCCACCCCGCTCAAGGTCTGGCTGTCCTGTGAATCCTTGGCCGCCACATGCGCACGAGTGGCCAAGTCACGCGCATACACCTCGATCTCGTTCACCAGGGAATCGCGCTTGTCCGCGGGCAAGCGGTAGTCGGCCAGTCGGGCGTCAAGCACGCGCACCATGCGGCCGATGTCTTCGGCCGGTTGGTCGAACATCCGTCCCTTGACGATGCTGTCGTGGAGCCGACGCGCCATCTCGATGGCGTCTTCATCGCCCGGCGAAGCGTCCATGACCTCGCGGAGTACTGAGACCGCCTGCACGCTCATCTCTTTCAAGGTGAAGCGATTGGCCAGCCGGCGCATGGCCGCCAGGTAGTCGAGCGACGAGGCCGCCAGGCCCCGGAAGTAGGGCACCGCCGGCTTATCGGGGAACACGTCGGGATAGCAGTAGGCCAGGTCCACCAGTGCCTCGCGCACGACATTCAGACTCTTCTGGGTGGAAACCAAGGCCTCTTCACTCTTGGCCTGCTTGCCCCGATCGCGTAACACCAGCTCAAACAGGCGAACCGCGCCCTTGCAGTCCTGGCGGTTCACGCGCACCCAGCCAAGTTTGTAGCGGGCCAGCGCGTGCACGTGGCTGGTCGGCGCCGCCAGGATCAGGTTGTAGTAGTGCTCGGCCTTGCTGAGGTCGTTGGCGTCGAAGGCATGATCGCCGAGCGACAAGTACGCATCGAAGCGATAGCGGCTCTTGGGGTAGGTATCGATCAGCTTCTCGTAGGTCTCGCGCATGTTGTCGAATTCGCCCAGCTCGCGATACTCATGCGCCATGAGGAAGGTGGCCTCGTCGGCGCGCGGGTAGCGGGGGAACTCGCGCAAGAGGCGGCTGTAGACCCCGATGGCCAGGTTCTTGAGTAGCTGGGCTTCGGGGGCCTCGACCGCGCGCGAATCATCGCCGCGCGCACGGCGCCGCTCGTACATCACCAACCAGGCGTAGCGCGCTCGCTCAGTGTACAGCTCGGCCAAACGCATGTGCAAATCGGGAAGATACGAGGCGCCCCGCGCCTTCTGGATCATCACCTTGGTTTGCGTGATGGCGAAGTCAACTTTGCGGCCGGCCAGCATCCACTGGGTGCCGGGATCGGACGGCGGCGGCCTAAGCGGAGGCGCGGATGCGCAGCCGAGCAGCAGCCCTGCCAGAACGGTCGGGACGAGCGATCGACGGCCCATCATCGCAGGCACCTGTCGTCCGAGATGACCGCGAAATCACCGAGCTCGTCGGACCAGTATTCCCCGTCGAAACGGAAGAACACCTGGGACGAACCGTAGGGCAGCTCGCCGGTTCGCGCGGTCAAGTGACCCGCCCGGTTGCCCCCTGGCTTCATCAGACCCGCGCCGATCTCGTAGTCGATGAGGCTCATCTGTTCATCCACGCGCAGAAGTTCGTCCACCACTTGATCGATGGCGCGCACCAACCCCCGGTTGAGGGTGCTCTCGGTGTAGGCCAGGCGCGCGCCGTAGAGGGAGTGCAGATGCTCGGCAAGCTGGTTGTCGCCGATCTGTGACACCACGGCGCTTTCGGTACTTAGGCGCGTGCGCATGCGCGCCCAGGGCGCAAGCCGGGTGCCCCATGCCGCCCATTCCGTGATCTGCCTATCCTCGCGCAGGCCCGCTCGATCGCGGGCCTTGCGTACCAGCGCCCCATAGTGCGCGCGGAATTCGTTGACCGCCAGGTGAGCCGCTCGGTACTGACACAAGCGGCGCAGGGCCATGGCGCGAATAAGATCGCGTTCCGGGGCGAATACGCGTCGATAAATAGGCGCGCCCAGACCGACAACCATACCCAGTGCGCGCTGGTTGTCTTCGCTCGCGATGCGGTCCCAGGCGCGTTCCAGCAACACCACATCCTGTTCCACCAGCGGCAGGTGAACCTGGGCGTACAGGGTCCACGCCTCCTCGTAGTTCTTGTGTTCGTAGAGCAGGCGGGCCAGGGCCAGGCTGGCCAGATTGCGCACATCGGCTGGAGCCGCGGCGTTCTCCAGAATCTGACGCAGAAGTTTCTCGGCGCCGTCGTCGTTGCGTTGGGACACGCGATCAACCGCGAGAAGGTAGCGGGCACGCCATCCGTACAACCGGTCGGTGGCAGCCAGGGCCTCGAGCCGCGTCCGTCCCCAACCGCCGAAGCCCAAGCGCAGATCGCCGAGCGCCTGGAGGTACTCGACGAAGTCCGCTACCTCGGGTTCCAGGTCACCGTACTGGCTGCCATACACCACGCCGTCGAGGAAACGCCATTCCTCGATCATGCCCCGTTCGTAGAGCGGCCGCAACGCCGCCAGGGTCTTGCCCAACAGCTCGGGGGAGCGACGGCCGGTCAAGACTTCCAGATAGTATTCGATGCCGGCCTGAACCAACCCCAGGTCGACGAATGCCCCGGCCAAGCGGAAGGCTGCGGCGTCGCGCCGCAGGTCGGTTTCGGGCAACGCCGCGTACAAAGCATAGAGCACCGCCGCCGCTTGGCTTGTGTTCTTGGCGTTCAGGAGTTCCAAACCGCGGTCCATGCGCTCGTCGGCATCCGGCGGCGCTTCGGCTGGCTGCTTCGGCGCAACCGGCCGCGCGGTGGCCGGGGAGGCCGGTGCAGCCGGTGCGGCAGCTGCGGCAGGCTGGGGCGGCGCCGGTGCGGCGGGCGCCCCAGCGGCCGCCAGCCAGAGCCAGGACAGAAGCAGCGTGGTCATCGTTCGTCGCCTCCCCAAGCAAACGCCAACCCCAGCGACACCTGCACCTCATTGCGCGTAGTCGAATCGTGGAGGAACACGTGGTCGCGCACGTCTAGACAAAACGAGATATGCGGGCTGACGAAAACGCGGAAGATGAGCCCGAGATTGGGGCCAAACATATACGTCTGGGGATTGCGGTAGCGACCCATGGCCACGCCGACGGGCACCGACAACTCCAGGTGAATCACGCGCCGGTTGAACACCGCCAGTTTCCCGTAGAAGGGCTTCAGCACCAAGTCAGACGACAGGATGAAATCGAGGGCCGAGATGACAGTGGGCGATACATTGAAGTTCTGCAGCAACTCGGTCTTCAATCCGGTGTCGAGCTGCTTGTACACCCAGGCCCCTCGGATGATCTCCCAGGCCCAGGAGTTGCTGAGGTGATAGGTGAAGGCTCCACCCACGGTCAGGCCCTTGTTGAAGGCGTTGATCGGCAGAAAGCCGGCCTCCACCCTCAACTCGCCGCCCAACCGGAACAGCCGACTCTGCACGGCGTAGGCCGCGACCTGTTCCTCGTCAATGCCATCCTGGGCCCAGGCGGGCGAGGCGGCCAGCCAGACTATGGCAAGGGCGAAAAACGTCGGAGCTAGGAACGGGATGCGTCTCATGCGTGTCTCCATGTCTAGGTGCCGGAAGTAGCCAGCGCGATGGGATAGACGACGGTCACGGAGCCGCCGCTGGGCGACGGGAACTGCCAACGGCGAATGGCCGCTTGCATGCAACTCGTGGCCTCGTTGCTCGACAGGGTGGAAGTCTTGATCTTGACCGAGGTCACGGCACCACCGGTGCCGATCAACCATTCGAAGGTGACTTTGCCCGAGAGGTTGGGGTTGACGATGAGTTGGCGTTCGTAGCAGCCCTGCAATTCGTGGATATGGGAGTTGATCACGCGCTGGATCTCGCCGCGATCCAGATGACCCTCCACCTTCATGGTGTTGGGTCTGGCGGTGACCTGGGCCCGGACTTGCCCGGTGGGTGCCCGCCCCAGCACGCGGCCCAGATCCTTTCCCACGTCGTTGGAGGACTTGGTGTCCAGGCGTCCGATGCCACTGCCCGCAGCGGCGAGGCGCAGCGAATCGCCCGGCAGTTTGCCGATGGCGCCCGACACTTTGAACCCGCCACCACGCACCGGGCCCACCGCGTCCAGGTTGCTGATCGCGGTGGCCATCGAGGATTTGGGTGTCGCAGACAAGCCGCCCAGGGCGGACAGAAGTTTCTGCGCCGTAGCCGAGGGCGGGGCTGCGGCAGGGGCGCTGTGCATGCGGGGAATTCGCGCCATCGCCACCTTGGGCGCTACCTCGCTCGGCGCATTCTCGCTGGGCTCAGGCTTGGCTTTCTTCTTCTCGTGTGCGGCTGGCGCGGCCGGAGGCTCCAACTCGATCTCCTTGAGCGCGATGCGGGCGAAACGTCCCTCCTTGCTGTCAACGATGTATTCGCGCCGCACGAGGCTGGTGAGACCGATGACGGCAAAGACCACCAGGTGGACCAGCAAAGAGAGGCCCCCGATCCACAGCATGACCTTGGTCAGCTTGAGGCGTAGAGGCGCGCTGGGCAGCGGCGCTGCGGCGGGTACCAGGTGCACCAGGACGCCCTCGCCCGTGGGCAACGGAAAAATCACCTGCGTGCCCGGATTCAGCGGGACGCGGCCACGGTAATCGCCGCGGCGCCGCCAAAGGTCATCGTCGACCGGGTGGCCCGCCTCCCTGACGGTCGCGTTCTTAGGCAAGGCATCGCCAAAAAAGGTAAAACTGCCCGAACGCAGGGATCGCCCGACTGTCTTGCGCNNGACGAAGGGATCGCCCGACTGTCTTGCGCAGCCCGGGGAAGCGCAACCGTTCGCCACTCCGCAGATGCCGGAGTTTCGTCACGCAGCCATGCCGGAACCGGATGACTTCGACAGCGCGCTCGGTCGACGCGCTTGTCAGTCCAACCGCGCACAGGCCGTCGAGCAGCGAGAAAGTGGGTTCGAAGGCCGTGTCATCGTCGTCATCGTCATCGTCGGGCTTGGCGCGGGTAGGTGGCTGGGGCCTCGGCAGAGGCTTCTCGGTGGTGACCACGAAGAGTCTGGTGGCCGGCACCGCCTCTACCTTGGGGCGCGGAGCTGTGCCCAGGACTGTTGCTGCGGCAATCGCGGGCGCACTCTGCGCAGCAACGGGGGCCGGTGGCATGGGTCGCGACGAATTCGCAGGGGACGATGAGAGCCCGGCCGGGCGAGCAGACGCAGCGGGCATCGACCGCGCGACGGGTTGGGCGACAGGCGCTGGGGGTCTTGGGACGGCGGGCGCCCGCGGTGCGGGCACCGGCGGCGGCCAAATCGCGCCTGTCTCCTCGATCTTCCGCACCGCAACGACCGGTGCAGCCGGGGGTGCCGGACGGGGCGGAGGAACGGCCGCAGACGGCCGCGGCAAGGATGGCGGCCGAGCTGGAAGCGGCGGAGGTTTCGGCAAGGCCGCCGCAGGTTTGGGGATCGGGCGTACCGAAACCGGAGCGGGCGTCACGTCCGCCCGGTGCAGAGTGATGCGCAACCGGTAGCGCCCGATGGAAACCTCGTCCATCCCTCGGATGGCCTGGGTCGTCACCGCCACACCATTGACCTGTGTCCCCAGCGTGCTCCCGCAATCCTCGATCTGGCAACCGTCTCCGTCGAAGTGCAACACGGCATGACAGGGCGCCACGTCGACATCCTCCAGTCGGACCATTACGCCGGGATCGCCCCCGATGGTCACCTCAGCCGATGTAAACATCAGCGAGCCGACAAAGCGCGTCTCTTCGAACAGAATGACTTCGAGCGCGCCGCGCGAGCGAGGGGGCATTCCCGTCATCTCCTCCCCTGGCCCGGCGAGAGTATCTCCACCGTGCGCGGCCGGAAGCTGTCAGGTACTTGCACGATGCTCTTGAACTCGCTGGGTGTGCGCTGGAACAGATAGATCACGCCCGAGGCAGACTGCCCGCGCAGCATACGCTCATCGAATTCGATACGCGATTCCTGTCGAACCGCCTCGCGCGTGGCCGCGCGCATGTCGCCGGACTGTGGCTTGACCTCGGCCATCGGCTTTGCTGTTGCCGTTTTTCCGGCAGGTACCACGCCAATATCCGCGGCCGTGCCGCCTCCATCGTTGCTGTGCTGGGCCGCAGGTGTCTTGCCATGGGCGCCGGATTTCCGCTTGGCGGCGGCGAGAGCCGTGCTCGTGAAACTCCCGGCGAGCCAGACTGCCACTAACGATAGGATGATACGATTGCGCTGTACTACTTTCATGAGATCACTGTGGGGCTAGGAGCATGAGGTCGTCGTCGGTGACGTGAATGAAAGGGACATTCGGGGTCTTGCTATCCGGGGCAACAAAGCGGACCGGTGCGGTCATGGCCTTGTAGATGGTGTTGCCATTCGGGGAATCGAGCGGAACTTCGCCCAGATAGAACAGCAGAGTATTCCATCCGCGGCCCGGACGTCCGGTGGGCATCTCGCCGGTTTCGACCAAAGTGATGTTGCGAACATCCATGTGGAAGCAGGTTCGCAGGGTGGTCCGCAGGAGCACGCGAATATCGGTGCTGCTCGATCCGGGTGGCGGCAACAGGCTCGGATCGACGGTGACCACCAACTGGCCACCCTCGGGCGTGTTCAGGGTCAGCTCGCCCGGGCTGGTGAGCGCGACGGAAGCAGTGGGATCGTCCTCCGCCCCAGCCGGAAGCGTGGTTTCATTCTCGGCCCACGCCAGTCGCGGCGGGGTTTCCCCCGAAAGTCGCAAGGCCCACACCGTGCTCACGCCCAGTTTGCAACTCACGATATGCACACCTGGGAATGGGTCGGTCGGGGTGGCCTCCAGACGTTGCGTCGCGACCGGATCCGTGGTGCGATACTGATACCCATATTCCAGATCGCGCGAAGAATCGTCGGTCCAGGGATCCAGGCCTTGCTTGACCTCCTCGCCATTGGGGATGCCATCCTGATCGCTGTCGATCAATCGATCGTCGACCAGCGGGTCGCTGCCCAGCCTAACCTCCACCAGATCGGGAATCCCGTCGCGATCAGAATCGGCCAGATAGGGATCGGTGCGCAGCAGAGCTTCTTCGCAATCGTTCAGGCCATCGAGGTCGTGGTCTGCGGTTGGCTCGGTGATCTTGGCGCAGGCTTCGAATGTTCCCGGCACCAGAGGATCAAACCCGCTTCCCGGCGTGGCCAGCCGGTATTCGATGCCGTCTCCCACCCCATCCCCGTCGGTGTCGGGATTCAGGGGATCGGTGCCGAGTCTGGCTTCCTCCTCATCGGTCAGCCCATCCCCGTCGCTGTCAGCCACCGGCGCCGGACCGCGCAGGAGCGCATTGCCATTCATGACCACGATGTCGCGTAGGACCAGTCGACTTCCGGGCTGGTCCACGTCGATGGCCAGAAAGTCCAGGGTGGCGGGAGTCTGTTTCACCTCTTCCCCCAGCCCGGCGGTGGCCATGTCACCCAGGATATCCTGTGCGCCTTGATCGGTACCAAGATTGAAGGTGTGGAAGACAAGACCCTGCCCACCATTATCGCGCACATAGCTACGGAGATCCTCCACGGCATTGCGGTAGAGCCAACGCTCGCAGTCCCGGTCCGCGGGCTTGGGCGTGACGTTGCTACAGAAACTGGCAGCAAATGCCTTCTGACAGTCGTCGCTGCCCGGAGTGAGGTTCTGGGAAATGCACCAGGGGATCGGCATGGCCGGCGCAGGTGGCCCGGCCGCCACGAACAGCACCAAGTAGCGGGTGCGGCTGCGGGTTCCCGGATCGGAGGCCAGCAGATCATCCTCGATGATGGTGGAGAGCACGCGCAGGTTATCGAGGTAGTTGCGCTGCGCTTGCCCCGCACTGGCGGCCATCGCTTCCAGCGCAGATTCGATTTGCACCGGATCGGAAGAGAATCCCGGAAAGAGCGTCCGCGCCTGGGCCCCCATGAGCAAGAGCGAAACGGATTGGTTGAGACCGCTGTGGCGTCCCAGGAACGAGCGCAAGGCGTCGATGCGGTGGCCCAAGAGATCACCCGCGACCATGTCGCCCGTTCCATCCATGACCACCAAGATCTTTTGCGGAAACGCGATGGCCGCGGGGTCGTCGGTGCAGAGGTCACCCTCGAATGAGATCCGGTTGGGTTGGTTGGGCGTGTAGTTCTTTCCGTACAGACTGGCGTCCGTGCACGCCGCACCCAGGGCCAGCGTGGCCAGGAGAAAGCGGATGGAAGATCTGGAATGGCAGCTCAATTCGCGCCTCCATCGCCGACACCGCGTGTCCCGGGAGGCCCACGCAGGATCGCCCCTGATCGTCCCACGACCCACAGGTCAGTGGCAGACGCTGCGTAGACGCTGACCAACCAGCGCTGATCAGGTGTGGGGATGATGGTGGGATTCTGTCCCCCGGGCAACTTTGCGACGAAGCCCTGGTTGCCGGCCACCCAGACATCACCGTCGGCCACCGCCACCCCGTGCAGGAAGACCTCGGGCAAACCTACCACCTGGGTTGCTTTGCCTGCAGCCCAGAAGAAGAAACCCCCTTCCACACCCACGAAATAGGCGCCGTTCGCCCAACGCGTGGCCCCGGCCAGCAGTTTCGTGTAGCCCGGGAGAGAAACTGCGCTGATGCTCGCCGCCGTGATGTCGATATGCGACACCACGCCCAGGCTGCCCACGACGTACAGACCGCCGTCGGTATCCGTGATCGCGTAGTAGTTGTCGTTGCGAGAGTTGGTGATGACGGTCCAGACACCGCTGGCGAACGCCAGCGCGACTCCCTGCTCTCCCACGGCGCAAGCCGTGCTAGCCCCGGCCCACACCGCATTGAGCACCGCAGTGGTCACGGACGCCTCGGCGTTCCACACGCCGCCCTGCCGCCGCAAGATCGTCCCCTGTTCCCCCACGGCGTAGGCCAGATCTGCGCTCACTACCGCAACCCCGCGCAGATTGGCGGTGGTGCCGCTGTCCTCGGGCAGCAGAGCCGTCCCGTCCCAGTGCAAGACGGTGCCTTGCTCCCCGACGACGAAGACATTGTCGGCCGCACTGCCCGAGACGGCATTGAAGTTGGTCGGGCCCGCGTCCACCGATTCCCAGAGCGAGGACAGCGAATCCGGGCTGGCGTCACCACGCGACGGCACAGTCACCTGGTCGCAGGCCGCGGCGGCCACCAGGAGAAGCGAGAGAAGCGAGGCGATGCGCATGGGAAGGAGTGATTAGAAAGCGATCCCGGCAGGACACTGGTTCTGTGCCTTGCAGAAGCAACCACAGATGATTTCGGCCGGGGCGTCTTTTCCTGAGGAGGGTTCGTTGCCCATTTCGGAGCAGGAAGCGGGACAGCCGGGAGTCACAGTCTTGAGACGAAATTGGTATTGGCCGCTGGCGCCAAAATCCCAGTCATCGGCACCCGCGTCGCGCACCTGTAGATAGTACCGATAGTCCGCTATGCCTCCGTCCACCGCCAGTCCGTGCTTCCGGGAGGCGAATGAACATTCCGTGCAGTCCCCATCACCAAACACATCGGTGACGGGCGTTGCCGTGGGAACCGTACCGGCATAGGTCCAACTTTCGTGCAGGGTCAGATCATCGTCGCGCATAAAGAACACCGGCCGGACCGGTGATGCTCCAGGCTGCACGTATTCAAAGACCAAACCGCAGTCTAGGCCCGGACAAGGGTGTTCGAACCAATACCAATCCTCGTCGGTCTGATAGGAAATGAAACCCGTGATGCTGGTTCCCGCCTTGATCTGGGCCGTGATGTCCTTGGCCCGGGCTTGGTTGGGAGCCAGATTGGTGGTTTGGATAGGATAGGGGTTGTAGAAATTGTTGCGGCTAGCGGGATCGGGACTGGCGTCACCCGGATCGGGTTCGGGCACCACCCGCACGTCCAGGGTGTAGGAAACCTTTGGGTCATATTGATCATCTTGGTTGTCGTGCACCACCACATAAACCGGCCCTGGGTAGAAGATCGGCTGTGCCGTCTGCACCAGGTTCTTCCCGTCCGCGCCGGTCTTCATGCCGCCATCCGAATCGTGCACCGAAAAGATGGTTACGCCGCAAGCGCTCTTGCCGGGGCTGTCGGGTAGGGGCAGACACAGGTTCGACGCCACACATTTCCGACACGCGGAGGTGGTACAGGCCCCGGCCGTGGCGTCTACGCATTTGTGCGACAACTCGCAGTCCTCATCCTTCGTGCACGCAATCTGCAGCACGCTGCAATCCGCATCGGTGGTGCACGGGCTGGCCGGATGCGGTTCCAGAATATCCAATGCCAGATCCATCGCGGTTGCCGGGATGCGGAGCTTGGCCTCGACAACGGCTGGGGCGCTGGTGGCACGCAGGAGGAAGATATCCCGATCCCCGCGCGAGCCAATGGCGCCCGTCTGGGTCTTGAATGTCACGTCCGCGCCGCTGTACACCGCCCCGCAGGGCGCTCCCGGCCCCGCCAGACAGGTCGCGCCGGCGGGGGTGTCGTTGCGGACGGGAGTTTCGTTGCCGTCAGTCTCGGCGCGGCCACCCAGGGTAACCGTGTACCCGGCCTCGGGCCGACGATCCGGGGTCGCACCCTCGGGATAGCCGAAAGTGAAGAACAGGGTTCCCGTGGCGGGCGCCGCCTGGGTGATATCCAGGGGCGTAGCCGCGGGCGGCACTTGCCCCGTGCCCAGAACCTTGCCCGCGCTGTCCGTAATCTGATAGGTCAACGCCGCCTTGGCCGCGGCAGGGTTGTTTACCTGAAAATTCAAGATGGCGTCGCTAGCGGTCAGGGTGACGGTGTACACATCGGTGTCCCCCACAAACGAGATGAATCCCGGCAAGCCATCAGCTGGCTTGGCCAAAGCGGCGCTTCCGTTGGGTTCATGGGTGTCGGGATCGGTGCCCGGCGCGACCTGCAGAACATAGATGTTTGAATTGTCAGCGGCGGTGTTGCTCACATCGTTCACGCGCAAGACATATGGTCCGGGCTGGGGCACGCCAAAGGTGGTGACCACCGCGCTCTTGCCGTCGTTGGGTGTCGTGTCACTGGCGGTTGCCCCCGGCACCTGGGAGCCGTCCGCTTGCAGCAGGCTGACTTGCAGGGTCACCTTGGTCAGGGCCGAGGGATAGGCCAGGTTCACGTCGAGCAGGTTCATCCCCGGGTCAACATTGACGGAAAAGAAGTCACGATCGCCGGGCGGACATATCTGGCCGGTTGCCTTGGCGCCGGACGCCAGCGGAATCGCGCTGCTTGCGCCGGTCGAGTCGTCGGCCACACACCCGCTTGCCGGCGCGGCGGCATCCAGTGCAACGCTGCCCTTCTTCGAGCTGCTGCACCCGAGCAGGGCGAGCGTGCCACTAAGGAACCACGCAGTCGCGATTCGCATCGAAGACCTCCTCGCTCGGCGTGGGGCCGAACGCTTTCTTGAACGCCGTCATGGGCAGCATCATTTCACCCGACGCGGGCGTCTTGACCTCGGGATCCCAAAGGTAGGTAGGCCGCGCGCACGCGACCTGGTGATTGCCGAAATCCTCGGGAGAGTCCGCGGGGGTCGAGGCCACGCGGATGAGTATGGTGTTGGTCCCCTCGGGCAATCCCTGCGCGGCCATGGTCGGGGCCAGGGTGATGTTGCTGACGGTGAAGTCGTAGCACAGGCGCCCGGGCTGGGCGCGCTGGTCGCGGAGCAAACTGATGCTGTAGCGGTAGGCAATGACGGAGAAATTGGCCACGTCGTTGTGCAAGGGATCGGTGTGAGCCTCCAACTCCGTGCCGTTGCGCGCGCCATCGAAATCCGAGTCGTAGAGCGTGTCACTGGCCGCGGGATTCGTGCCCATCCGCACCTCCAGGTCGTCGGGGAATCCGTCGGCGTCCGAATCGACCAAGCGGGAATTCGTGCCGAAGTAACGTTCCTCACAGTTGAGCAATCCGTCGCCGTCGTCGTCGCGACGATCGGTGGCCATGCGGCAGTCCGCGTCGCCGGAGAACAGCGGATCGAACCCGGCATTGCTCTGGCGAACCTCCAGCAGATCGGAAAACCCGTCGCCATCGGTGTCAACCAGCAAAGGCGAGGATCCCACTAGTTCCTCCTCGGCGTCCGACAGCCCGTCGCCATCGCTGTCGACCACGGTTTCGCCGTTGACCGGCAGGGCATTCAGATTCATGGCGACCAGTTGCTTTAGCGCGAAGGTGCGCATGAACGAGGTAAAATCTATGTAGAAGAGATTGATTCGCTGGGTGGCATCAAAGGCGCGATAGGTGCCGCCGCCCATAGTGGCCATTTCGGCCAGCAGCTCCTTGGCCTGCAATTGCACGTAGTCCGGCGTATTCGGCGCAGACAAATACACCGTGTGAAAAGCCAGTTCGGCCAAACGCTGTTGCTTTTCCAGGTCTACGATGCTCTGCAAAGAATCGTGAATCTCAGGGGGCATTCCATATTCCACGCTGGTCGGAGTAGGCAGCCCGTCCGAGATGAACACGATCACGTAGCGGGCACGGCTGCGTGCGGTCGCGTCCAGCGCGATCATATCCTGCTGGAGCATCTCGTAGGCGGTGTCAAGGGCGCCTACGTAGTTGGTTTCGCCCACCCCGACGTTGAGCGCGGGCAAACGCAGTTTGACCTCGTCGCTGGATGCGGTGAAGCCACCCAACTGTCCGGTACTGTCGCGGGTCTGGATGGCCGTGCTGCTTTGAAAGGTGATGAGCCCGTATTCCACGCCGCTACCCGCAGGGTACGTGTTAAGGACGTCCTCCACCGCCGTCGCCCGGCGGTTGAAACAGGCGCTCTGTGGGCACGGATTAGGAATGGGATCCGTGACATTCATGCTCTGCGAGATGTCGACGATGAAGAGGATGCGTACCGGGAACTCGGCCGGCTGCGGGGCCTCGGTGCAGAATTGCCCGTGAATGGTCAACCGATCGTCGCGAACCGCCGGCTGTTGTTTCGCTGGGTACAACGATGTGTTGGAACAGGCGACCAGAAGCACGGCCCCGAGGGCCACCCGCAAGCGCATCTATTGGACTCCGGCGTCCGGTTGGCAGATCGAGGTGAGATTTCTGCAGTCTCCCGCAGACCACTGTTTCTGGTTGAAGGGCGCCTGAACGAATCTCCCGGCAGGATTGAAATCCATGCAAGGTAGCGGGGGTGGGCAAACCGGAACCTCCTGGCATTGCTTCATCAGCGGAACTACGCCATCGGAGGGAGACTTGATTGAGTTGCCCACCAAACGCACGTCCGCGCAAGCCACCCTAACATTTCCATAGTCGAGCACGCGCCCCGCCGGCACCTCGTCAAAGTAGACGAGCACGCGATTTACCCCCAGCTTTTCGCTGGTGCCCTTGCCGGTGGTGAGCAACTTGATGTGCCGTATGTCGATATGGTAGCAGCGCTCTCCCGTGTCCTTGGTGAAGGGCGCCAGGTCGTAGAGGTAGCGAGTAGGTTGATAGCCCGGGGGCGGCGCCACGTTGGGATTGGTGTGGGCGGTGATCTCGTCCAGGTTGCGCTCGCCGTCACCGTCCATGTCGCCGAAAGCATCGTTGGCGTCCAGGGGATTCATTCCGGCGAAAAACTCCAGGCCGTCGGGGATACGATCCGCGTCGCTGTCGGGCAAGCGGGGATTAGTTCCGAGAAACTCTTCCTCGCAGTCGCGCAGCAGATCACCATCGGAATCGCCCCGCTTGTCGTTGTCACAAGGAGTGAGCGGTTTGTTGGGATCCAGGGGATCGAATCCCGAGGCTCGGTTGCGTTCTTCAAATAGATCGGTGTAGCCGTCGCCGTCGCTGTCCGCCGGATCGGTGCAGTTCGGGGGGCCCTGCCCCACGCAGGTGTGTCCGGCCTGTTCATCCTCGTCGGTCAGCCCGTCGCGATCTGTGTCGGCCTTCAGGCCATCACCGACATCGATGACCGACAGGTTGGTCGCGATCACTCCTGCCAGGGAATTCTCCTCTATGTACGGGGTGTAGTTGATGCTGAGAAAATCGATCTTGGAAGCCGAGTCAAATTCGGTGAAGGTACCCAGGCCGTGCTCGGCCATGGCGCTCATGAGCGCCACGCCCCCGTCCCGATCCAGCCCGAAGGGCGCGGCCAGCGGGTCAGACGCAGCCTCCGGATCGTAGAGGAAGGCCGTGTGCAACCGGATCTCGCCCAAGTGATAGAAATCCTGCAGTCCCATGATGTCGTCCACCGCGCGCAAAATCTGGGGCGTCAGATTGTAGTCAGCGCCCGCGCCCAGGTCGGGATACAGGTCGGCCGAAAGGGGCGGATCGAAGGCCGTGCTCCAATCCTTGCGCGGCACTGTACACACCAAGTAGTCGTCCTGGCAGACTGTCGCCCGGCAGTGCTTGTGGGCGGGGCACTGGCCGGTGCCACAAGGAGTGGGGCTGGCGCTACACTGGGGATCGGGGGTGCCGTCGGAAAAGAAGACGATGATGTACTTGGATCGAGCCCGCTCGGCTGGCGAGCTGGCCACAATGTCCTTGGAGATCATCTCGTAGGCGGCGCCCAGCGCGCCTTGGTAATCGGTCAGCCGATCCGCCTGGGTGAGATCGATGGTGCCCAGATCAGGCGGATTGGCGAACCCCGGGGTCGTGCTGATCACCGAGTTGAATGCGATCACCCCGAACATGACGGCAGGATTGTCTTGATAGCGAGTCAGCACGGCGCTCACGGCGTCGGCGCGCTTGTGCGAGCGGTCGGTGACGCTCATCGAGTCCGAGGTGTCCACCAGAAAAAGAACCTTGACCGGGAACACCGCATCCGTGTCGGGCGTCAGACAGACATCGCCAGTGATGCGCAGTTCATCGTCGTAGGCCGTGCCGGCATCGCCGCGAGCCGGTTCCAACCCCACATCGGTGCACGCAGCCAGCAGCACGAGCAGTCCAGGGACTGCCGAGCGGAGTGAAGTCGCCGCGGGTTTGCTGCCTGACAACATATGCTTCGCTGAAGTGGTCACATCACCTTGTGGTTCATCAGGGGTTGGCGAGTGACGGACGATGTCTTGTCCTCGCGGCAGAGAAGGTGGCACCGGGCAAAGCCTTCTCTGCCATCTCAGGGAGGATTAGCGCCGACGCCGCCAGAGTACCAGCAGGCCCAACCCCAAGACAACCAATAGGCCGGCGGGACGCCGTCCCGAAATCGCGCAGCCGCCGCCACTGTCGATCGGGTCGCCGGTCACCGTGATGGTGAGGTTGGCCTCAGCGTGCTGGACTGACGGCTCGTTCGGGTCGGCCTTCGCCAGATCCGCACTCACGGTCAGGTTGTACTGGCCTGGGTTATGCGGGATCAGCAACGGCCGCTTGTCCCCGTTGCTGGGGGCGCACTCGTAGCCGTCCCCGCAGGTGGCGTCTCCGTGCGGGTTCCTCACCGTGTCGTTGGAACCAGAGGGGGCGATCACGTTCCAGGTGAATGTGACATTGACGCCCTGGCGGTTGGCGAAGAGGGAGAGGTTGATGGTGTCGCCGGTGCTCGCCGTGACCAAGGGAGCCGCAACGACTTGGAACGGGAAGTTGGGATCCAGACACTGGCTTGGATCCGGATTCTTCGCGACGACCATGCAGAAGTAGTCATCGCAGGCGTCGCCAAGACCATCATGGTCCGAATCTTTCTGGTCGGGGTTCGGCACCAGCGGGCAATTGTCATTGCCGTTGGGTATCTTGTCCCCGTCCGCATCCGGATCGCAGTTGTCGCCCACCCCATCGTGGTCGGTATCTGTCTGTTTGGAATTGGCCGCCAGGGGGCAGTTGTCGGCGTTGTCCAAAATGCCATCCCCATCGGCATCGCCGTTCGGGCAGGTGGTCACGTTGGCCAGGAAAGGACAGGGATCGTCCTTGTTGGGTATGCCGTCGCCATCGATGTCGGGGTCACAGGCATCGCCCAGGCCATCCCCATCGGTGTCGGTTTGCGCTTTGTTGGGAACCAGCGGGCAATTGTCTTGGGCGTTGGGAACGCCATCGTTGTCCATGTCGGGATCGCACGCGTCGCCTATCCCATCCCCATCGTTGTCCAGCTGATCCTTGTTCGCCACGTGCGGACAGTTGTCACACACATCGCCCACCCCATCGCCGTCGGAATCAGCCTGATCGCGGTTCGGACGGAATGGACAATTGTCGATATCGTCCTCGTAGCCGTCGCCATCATAGTCGTCCGAGGTGGAATAGGTGATGCCGATGTCGGTGTTGTTCACCAGGATCGAGCCGCCGCCTCCCCCGCCACCGCCGCCGCCATTGTTCTTGGGTGTGCCACAGAAACCGGTGCCGCACTCACCATCAGTTTGCGCCATCACGGGCAACGCCACCAACAAGACCCCAGCCACGAGATTCACCGAAAACAACCCCGATTTTCTCATCGCATGTCTCCTTTCGTGGCCAGTAGGTTGGACTTCGTCAGTTCATGAGAACAGCTTAATCGTAACATGTCTAGCGGAACCAGACGGCCAATTCTCCTTTTGCTTTCCATACGTTAACCGACATCGTCTTACCCAGGGGCACCTGTGCGGACAGCTGCATTCGCAGACTAGCGAGCGCTGCAACTGACCACAGAAAGACTTCAATCTCAGATCGCCGTCTCGGTCAGGCTGAACCGCAGGAAATAGGAGCAGTAGGCATCGCTCGACAGCTCGACCAAATGATCGCCCGGCAGGACGGTGTGGATGGGCATGGCGATTATTCCGTCATCGCCTGCGGCTTGAAAGATGTCGACGCCCGCGCTGTCGTACAGTTCCTTTTCGCTGCAGCTCGGTTCCGAAACCTCCAGGCGCAGGGACGTGCCGGGAGCATGGCGATTGTCGAGGTAGATCTCGAACTTCAGATCGGATTCGGCCTTGGTGCGTACGATGAAGCGGCGGGCGCTGGGGAAATCTCCCTCGAGGTAGTGCCCGGTGTCGAGCACACAGCGGGCTGTGGTTCCGCAAGCGGTGGGAATGCTGTCTTCGCAGACCATAGGATCGCGGCCTATTGTGAAAAACGATTCATTGCCGCAGGCACCCAGCCCGAGCAGCACAAGCGCTAGGGCGATCCGTCTTGTCACTGAGCCTGCACCTTGTCCTGAAAATCGCCATTCAGGGTGCGCCCCGCGGCTGGATCCAACAGGGTGGTGTGGAACCAACCCGTGACGTTCGCGTCAGCAACCGGCTCTTGGTCGAAATGGATCTTGCCAACCTGTAGGGTGAAGTCGGTGGTGGTGGATTCCACGCGCTGGACTACCCCACGCGGCAGCCCGTTCGCCAGTGGCGCCGTCATGTCGACGTCCATCCCCGCCACGGGTTGAATGTCGCCAATGCTCACCGTTACCTTCACCACCTTGGCCAGCACGGTCTGTCCGGACATGCGCAGGTATTCGACGGAAACCTCATCGTCCGCCGCCCGGATGATCTGGGTCTGGTCGAAGTCCAGGCTGAATACCTGGGACACGCTGCCGTACAGGCGGTTGGGTGGATCGCCACAGCTGGCGAGGAAAAGCAGAGGAACCAAATAGCGAGCTGTGCGCATCAGGGCTCCTTGGCAACCCGCAGGATCGCCTTGCTGCCGCCTGCGACGAGATCGGGGTAGCTCGACTGGAAGGCAATCACGGCCTTGCCATTCACGAAAGCCAGGGCGGTGTACTGTCCTTCGCTGACACCACTGTCGCCGGCGATTTTCTGGGTCTTCCAGATCCCCGCATTCCGACGGGCTAGATACAAGCCATCCTTGTTCAAGTCGCAGCCCGTGCCCACGCCATAGTCGTTGCAGCGGTAGTAGGCGATGGCAGGATTGCCGTCACCGTCGAAGGCTAGCGATGGGTAGAAACCGGTGACGCCGTCGCGATCCACGTCAACCGGTGCTGTCCAGGTGCTGCCGTCGCTGGATTCGCTGTAGGTCAGAAGCTGGCTAGTGTCACCACAGTAGGCCAGCGCGTGCAGACCCTGGCTGCTGACGGCAAAGCCCAGTTGTTCGCGGATTTTCCCCACGAATAGCTGCTGCGACTGCCAACCCTGGTCGGTCTGGTGGTCCAACCAGATGGCCGGTTTGGTCATGTTGTAGTGGACAACCGCGGCTTTGCCGGTTGGCGAAAAGCCGAGACGGATATAGCTGCCGCCGCCGCGAGCAACGTCCACCGTATAGATAGAATACGCACCACCGATCGCGAACTCCACGTCCGAGCTGTTGAAGTCGGTGTCCGCAAATCCAAAGTGCAGATCGCGAAAAGCCACCGCCAGATTGCCCGAGGATGGATCGAGCGCCAGCGCAGGCCAGTAGCCGGTGGCATCGCCTTGATTGCACACGTCTTGGGCCGAGCAATTGACCGCCTGGTCAGCCGGCATGCCGCTCGACTGCGAATTCGCTGCGATGTCGCTGGGTGTGCCCAACACCCCGCCGCTCACACTGGCCAGCATGAGATCCGAAGCCCCGCAGCGCATGCTCCCCGACGGACCGCCGGTGTAGGCCAGCACCGGCGCGCCGGTCTTGTCGAAGGCCAGGCCCACGCCCATCATGGCGGCGTAGGGCTGCGAGGTAGCGATCGTCCCGACAAAGCCGCTCGCAGAGGGAAGCACGACGCAGATGTCGAAAACCGGGGCGGTGGCGGCACGAGCTTCGATGGTGCACGTGGTCTGCCCACTGGTTTGCGCCAGGGTGGCAAAGGCCAGGTTGCCGCCCGACGCAGCGGCCACGGTCTGGTAGCCCGCCTGCTCCCCACATTCGGGAACATCGAAGAACTCCCAGGCCAGTGCGCCGGCTGTCGTATCCGTCGCGACCGGTGCGTCGCGCCTGGCGACCGCTGCATCGGGTCCAGCGCCGCTGCCTCCCGAGCAGGAGATAGCCAGGATCGCGACGATCGACATCGACAGGTTGATCGCGGTGCGCACGAACAGCTAGTGTCCACCCAAGGAGCAAGTCCGTCAACCTGGTGGCTCAGGTGGGACAAGGTGAGCCGAGTAGAAGAAGCCGCTATAGACTGCGCTTGTAGATCTCCGCGCCCACGAAGACGCGGAATAGATCAGCATCGCAGCGGCCGGTCTTGACCTCGCTCTCCAGGATGGCCAGCGCACGGTGCGCCGGGACCGCGGCTTTGTAGGGCCGGTCCGCCGCAGTCAGCGCATCGAAGATGTCGGCAATGGTCAACATGCGCGCCTCGACGGGGATCTCGGCACCGCGCAGGCCGGCCGGGTAGCCTGCGCCGTTGAGCAACTCGTGATGGGCGGCGGCGATCTGCGGCACCTTGCGCAGCGATCGGCCCCAAGGAATGGTCTGCAGAAAGGCCACCGTGTGATTGACGTGGCTCTCGATCTGCTGGCGCTCCGACGGCGTCAGGCTGCCGCGCGGCACCTGCAGGGCCGCCAACTCCTCCGGCAGAAGATACGGCCTGGATTGGCCGACTTCGTCGACGTACTTCCACGCCGCCACTTCCGCCAGGCGAGCCAGCACCGGTTGTTCCAGCAAAGTCGGCTCGTTGGCCGTCAGCACCAAGCGCCAGCACTCTTCCAGGGCGGCCAGTTGCTCGCTCTGCTCCCGCTCGATGGCCGGGAAAGCGTCGGCCGAACTGCCCCGTCGGATGTACTCCAGTTGCTGGCGCAGTGACTCGGCCTCGACCGATTTGCGAACGTAGGCTAGGCGCAGGCGGATGGCCTCAAGTTGGTGGTCGTAGAGCTTCTTCGCCTTCACCAGCACCTGCTCACGCACGCCGACTTTCCCGAAGTCGTGCAACACCCCGGCGTATTCGATCTGGCGCAAGTCTTCGCGCGAGAAATGCAGGGGAGCGAGAGGTCCCTCGTCGACCGCATCCACTTTCTCGGCCAGGGCTACGCTCAAACTGGCCACGCGACGCGAATGTCCGGAGGTGGTCGGATCGCGCGATTCGATCGCGGTGACTGAAGCGTCGACGAAACTCTCGAACAGGCGACGGATTTCGTCGTACAGAATGGCGTTCTCCAGTGACACCCCGGCCTGCGAAGCCAGCGCCAGCGCCATCTCTTCCGCACGCTCGTCGAACGGAATCACACCCTCCTCGAAATCGGCCGGGGTGGACAGGACCTCGCGCGGCCGGCGCTTCTTGTTGATGAGTTGGATGACGCCGATGACCTCGCCCTCGGCGGACAACATGGGCACGGTCAACATCGAACGCGCGCGGTAGCCGATCTTGTCGTCGAAGCTGCGGTTATGCGCGTTGCTCCCGGCGGCCGCTGCGGCCTGCCCGATGTCGGGCACGTTGATCGGCCGACCGGCCAGCACCGCCCGACCCGCCACCGAGGTGTCGTCAACCGGTAGGGTGAACTCCTTGAAGTCCACCGCGACGGAATCGTTTTGCGACAGCATGAAGTGCAAGCGGGCCGGATGGCTCGGCAGGCCGCCCGCCGGGGTTTGCCAGCGACGCCAGCCGACTTCCCCCAGGGTACACGGCAGCCGCGCCGGATCGCCGAAGGCCAAGCTGTCGGGCTGGCCGTTGCCGTCGGCGTCTGCGGCCTCGATCACGTACACGCTACCCGCATCGGCGCCGGTGATCCGGCGGCTCTTGTCTAGGATAAGGTCGAGCAGTTTGCGGATATCCCGCTCGGAAGACAGGGCGCGTGAGATGGCCAGCAGCTCTTCGCGCTCGTAGCGCGAACGATCGATGGGACTCGGCCCCCCGGACCCGGGTTCGTTCGCCGCCACGGCGTCAACCCTCGCTGCCCGGCGGCCGGCCGGCGCCATTGTTCTGCGCCTTGCGGTCGTAGGCCCGGATGATCTCGGCCACCAGCGGGTGGCGGACCACGTCGACCTCGGTGAAGCGGCAAAAAGCGATGCCCTCGATCCCGCGCAGGAGCGATTCGGCCTCGGTCAGGCCGGAGCGCCGGTAGTCGGGCAGATCGATCTGGGTCACGTCGCCGGTGATCACCGCCTTGGACTCGTAGCCCAAGCGGGTGAGGAACATCTTCATCTGCTCGCCGGTGGTGTTCTGCGCCTCGTCCAGAATGACGAACGAATCGTTGAGGGTGCGGCCGCGCATGAACGCGATGGGCGCGATCTCGATCATCCCGCGTTCGACCAACTGATGGGCGCGGTCGAAGTCCATCATGTCGTGGAGGGCATCGTAGAGCGGCCGCAAGTACGGCGAAACCTTCTCTTCCATACTGCCCGGCAAGAAGCCCAACCGCTCGCCTGCCTCAAGCGCCGGCCGGGTCAGCACGATGCGCTTGACCCGCTTCTCCATGAGTTGGCGCAGGGCCAGCGCCATGGCTAGATAGGTCTTGCCGGTTCCCGCCGGCCCGATGGCGAACACGATGTCGCGCTCGCGGATGGCGTCGACGTAGCGCTTTTGCGCCAAGCCTTTGGGCGCGATGGGCCGGGCGCGGCTGCCCACCAGGATGGTGTCGGAGAAAACTTCCTGCAGGTTGGCGTTGGCATCCCCGCGCAGCACGTGTGCCGCGCGCGTGACATCCTCGGGCCCTACCGAGCGGCCGCCGCGCACCATGCGGTAAAGCTGCTCCACCAGGCGGCGCGCCTGAGCGATGGCGTCGGTCGGACCCAGGAAAGTCAACTCGTTGCCCCGCGAGTGCAGCCGAGCGCCTGTTTCCAGCTCGATCCGCTTGAGATTGGCGTTCTTCTCGCCGAACAACGAGAGCGCAACCCGGTTGTCGTCGAGGACCACTCGGTCCGACTCGACATCCGTAGTTTCTCGCAGGGGATCGCTTGGCCGCTGACTCAATCGAACCTGATCCTGTGTACCACGGAACTGCGGCCACGACCAGCGCCCTGTGCTGCGACGAGTTTCCACCCAATTGCCGCGCCTTGCGGCGCGCCAAGATCACCTGCATCTCGCCGCCCGAAGGGGCCGGCCTCCCCTATTTCGGGTGTGTCCCACATGACCCGTCAGAAAGCCGGCCCTCGAGCCGACGGGGCACGTGGGACAGTCCCCCTATTTCCGCCAGAAGGTCCTCACGACGCGCGCCCATTCATCAGCCATGAGTTGATGTCCAGCAGGGGTGGGCTGCACCCCGTCCCAAATCCAGTACTCCACCGGCGCCTTGTCGCAGGCGTCATCGAACATCTTCTGAAAATGGACTACCGGGGCTTTGTACTTCGCGCCCAGTTTCGCAACGATCTGCTGAATCTTTCCGAGGGCGTCCAGCCACTCACTCAACCGCGCCTTGGTGCGCGTTCCGGGAAGCATGAAGGGCTCACACAACACTATCTTGATTCCCGGCAGGGCTGCGACTGTGTCGGCCAGCAGCTTGTCATAGGCTTGTTCGAACTCCTCGACCGGGACCTTCTTGCCGGCATCCAGGTTGTGCCAAACATCGTTGATCCCAATCAAGATACTCAGCACATCCGGCTTGAGGGCGATGGTGTCATTCGGCCAGCGAGCGAGCAGATCGGGAATCTTGTTGCCAGCGGCACCGCGATTGAAAAAGGTGAGATTCCGTTCGGGGGAATGCGCGCCAAAGTCAGCCGCCAGGATGTAGGCATAGCCGTGGCCCATGTTGTGGTTGAGATCATCGATTGGCCCGCGACCGCCATCGGTGATCGAGTCGCCTTGGAACAAGATGCGGGCACCTTTGCGAAAGCCCGCGGGCGCGCCGCCAGCGGCCTCGGCCGAAGGCGCGACAAAGGCAAAGGCCAGTACAGCGAAGAACAGTTGAGTCACGGTTGTCTTGGTCATGGTGTGCTCCCAATATTTCGCCGATGCGCGGGCTGAAAACGTAGGGGAATAGGCAACTACAGCGCCGTCCCGCGAGGTGCTCCTTGCCAACCTCGCAGATTGTCAGGGTTTCGTCAATTGCAGCGCCCATCGCATGCCGATCCGCGCATTCAGCAAGTGCCCCCAAACTGCCGAAGGTAGGGACATCTCGGATGAGGCGAGAAAAAACTACCTTGGTGGGCACGCCCACCGTCCTTGCGCCAGAAGCCATTTTTCTGGTGGGAGAGTTTGGCTTGCCCGAGGAGGAGGTTGCCGTGGTGGCCGCGCTGTCGAGCCACGCGACCGCCCAGTACTGCCCCGATGTGAACGCCCCCTCGCCGCTGGTGGCTGCGGTGGTCGAGCGCGCCAAGCGCCATCTGGGGGAAGCCGCCGCAGCGCTGCCTCCTGGCTCGGTGCTGCTTGGCCCCGCCAAGCCTCGGGACGGGGAGGGATTCGCCTTTGACACCACAGCAGCCATCGCGATGGCCGCGGCCGCCGCAGTCTTCGAGACGGCAGGACAGTCCATCCGCCAGCACAAAGACGAAATCCTGCTGGTGGCCGAGGCTGCCCATCGCGCGACGCAAACTGGAATCGGTGCGGAAGGCGAGTTGGCCGCCGCCCTGCACGGCGGCCTGATCAAGGTCGCCTTCCAACCAAACGCCGCCGCACACATCGAGGCCTTGCCACCACCCGCGGGGCTGCATCTGGTCGTCTTTCAGACCGGACGTGCCCTGTTTCCCGCCGACTGGCTGGCATGCGTGCACCAATTCGCCGAACGCTACCCCATCGCGTATGCGCAGATCATCAAAGACCTGCTTGAGCGGGCCGGCCGTTTCGCGGCAGATCTATCCGAGGGCAACGCCACGGCTGCCATTGCCTCGGCGGAGCGCTACGGCAGTTGCATCATCCAACTCGCGGCTGCGGTCTCAGCGCCCATGCAATCCGCGCCCTTGCAGAAGGCCATGGAGTTGGCCAAGGCGATCGGCGGTATCGCCAAGACCACCAGCCGCAACGACCTCGGCATCGCGATCTTCGCCACCCCTGAGGCCGCGATCCTATTTGCCCGCGCGTGCGAGCCCCCCCTGAGCCCACTCTCCATCGATCTGGAACGTGTCGGCGTACGCCGTCTGGTCCTCCCCCAGATCGGAGAATCCGCGGAGGTACACACACCTATTCCTGAAACTGGCCCTTCGTCCATATCGGCCCAGGCAATCGTGCGCAGCTTTCTCGATGACACCAGCACGGAAAGGACGCTGCCCGCGCCAGATCCTGAGATCTGTGCTTCGCCACCACATCATGCGAGCCAGACTTTCTTCCCGCGGTGGCGCTGACGGCCACATCATCTTGTATCCGACCGGCCCGTTGCATTTCACCGCAGGCGGCAAAACTCCGTCAAGAATTCGGAGCGTCTGTTAGCGCGGTGGTTGGCGGCGTTCCTTCGCCCGTGACCCGGTTGCGCAAATCGGGCAAGCAGGCAGTTCGCGGTCGCCCGGCCATTGAGCCGCAGCGAGCTGTGGACATGTACCAGTGGTCCGGCGTACGATGGACAATTCCGAACGCATTTCGTTCTTGCTGAGCTCGATTGCCAAAGGAAGCTCCATGAAAAATGCATATCTCTTCGGCGTCGCAACGGGTCTCGTCATCTGCTTGATCGCTCCGATCGCATCGGCGGATGTCACCATCGATCGCACCACGAAGTACCAAAGCATCGAAGGCTTTGGCTTCTTCGGTGCGGCGGACGCGTGGTGGAACCAAGCCACGGTGCTCAATGCGACGTGGAGCCAGATGGTGATTGACGACTTGGGCATCACGATGTGGCGGAACGAGTATTACCCGACGGCGACGGCGGCCGCGCCTCAGGACGCCCAGTGGAATGTGCAAAAGCCCGTCGTGCAGTCGCTCTACGCCGCTGCGAATGCGAGCAAAGTGCCGCTCAAGACAGTGCTCAGCGTTTGGTCGCCGCCTGCCGATTACAAGTGCATCGTCGCCGCCAACGGCGTGCCAACGTGGGGCACCTGCGCGACGCCGTTGGTGCGACCGACTGACACCAAGGGCGGCAACATCCTCGATCCCTCGATGGTCGATTCCTTCGCGGGCTGGCTGGTCGCCGGCTTGCAAATGTACAAAGACATTGGCGTCGATGTGTATGGCCTTAGCATGCAGAACGAGCCGATGTTTTGGGAGTCGTATAATTCCTGTTTCTACGAGCAAGGGCAGTACGCGCAGCACCTCTCCGAGGTCGGACCGAGCATCAAGGTGTCGTTCCCCAATGTGAGGCTTTTTGGTTCGGAGAACATGCTCGGTATCGAGTGCGGCGCGGGCACCAATGGCACCAACTTCGACCCATACTTCTATACTGCGGCGATCATGAACAATTCGGCGGCACTCTCGGTGATCGACAAGTTGGCCGTGCATGGCTACGTCGACGGCGTCACGGCGACGGCGACGAGCAAGCTCGCAACCCTGTGGACTTCCTATCGGACGGCAACCGCATCCACAAACAAGTCGCTCTGGATGACCGAAACATCGGGCTACAACCACACGTGGACGGGCGGCCCCTGCACCTCCGACGCGACCAACACTTGCTCCGGAGCTTTCGATCTGGCGCAGGCGATCTACGCGGGCCTGTACTACGGACACATGACGGCGTGGCTATATTGGCAGGGAAGCGGCGGCACCAAGCCCGCGGACTTGAACGAATATGATCTGATGGCGGGACCCGCCAACCCTGGGAAGAACTACTATATTTCGAAGCAATATTATCGCTATATCCGCCCGGGTGCGCAGATGGTGGATGTCAAGAGCAGCGACCCCAACATCCTCGCCGTGGCCTTTGACAACACGCAAATGGGGGGCTTCACGATTGTGGCGATCAACACGGGAACGGCAGCGACGCCGCTGACCCTCGTGGGCAACAATTTGCCTTCGTCGTACAAGACGATTCGAACTTCGGCCAGCGAGAACGCTGTCGATCTAGGCACCGTTGCTGCGGGCAGCATTACGCTGGCTCCGAGTTCGATCACGACTCTGGTCAGCGGCAACTATATCGAGGCGCAGGCGCCGACTACTGACGCAGGCGCAGGGAACGACTCCGGAGGCAATACCGACTCCGGCAGTGCGACCGGCTTCGACGGTGCGGCCGGGAGTGGAGGCCGGGGCGGAACTGGCGGCGCGACCAACGCGGGTGGCGCGATCGGCTCCGGCGGGACAACCGGCAGAGGTGGCGCAACCGGCAGCGGCGGTGCGACCGGGAGCGGAGGCCGGAGGGGAACTGGCGGCGCGATCGGCAGCGGCGGCGCGACCAATACCGGTGGTGCGCTCAGCTCCGGCGGGTCGCCCGGCAGCGGCGGCTATGGCAGAGCCGGCGGCGCGATCGGCGGCGGGGGTGTGGCGGGCAGCGGAGGGGCGACCAATGCGGGCGGTGCGCTCAGCTCCGGCGGGTCGCCCGGCAGCGAAGCTGGCGACGCGGCCGGCAGCGGCGGCACGATCGGCGGCGGTGGCGCGGCGGGCAGCGGCGCTAGCACGGCTTCACCCGGGGCCTCTGGTTGCTCGTGCAATGTGAATGGCGGTGCTTCTAGCTCGCACAGCAGAGCTGTTTTCACACTCGCGGGTATTGCAGCACGCATCGCGCTGCGCCGTCGCCGGAAGTAGTCGGCGCCGATTTCCGTCACGTACGATGCGTGGCTGCCCGAGGGTGGCATGCAGCCCACGTACCCGGGGGCTCGACATGGTAGTCGCGCCAATCGGCGGAGCGGCCCACGCCGATGCGCGCGCACGTGGTTTGTTTCGTCCACCAGGACGTCACGGATTCATTGCCTCGGATTCCTCTCTTGCGGATGAATCGTGGGTAACGCTACGTCTTCACCACGAGGTCGCTGGCACCGCAGACGGTGACGCCGCAGACGCCGCGATAGAGTAACCTGCTCGTCACGGCGACCCATGAAGATCATCAACCCTCGCATCGTCCACGTCATCAAGAACCCAGTCGCCTTCGCGCTCCGGGTGCTGAAGGCCTTCCAGGCCAACCAGGGCCTGCTCCTCGCCGGCGCCGTCGCGTACTACGCGCTGCTATCCATCGTGCCGCTGCTCATCCTGGTGGTTATCGCGCTGTCGCGGGTGATCGCCCAAAACGTCCTCCTGACAACATTGCGCGAGGCACTGGAATACGTGGTGCCGGGCCAAGGCAAAGCGGTGGTGGTGGAACTGCGCAGGTTCCTAGAGCACCGCGAAGTGATCGGCTGGGTGCTGCTGGTCACGATGCTGTTCTTCAGCTCGCTCGGCTTCAAAGTGTTGGAGAGCGCGATCTCGGTGATCTTCCAGCACCGCGTGGCCAAGCAAAAGAGGCATTTCCTGGTTTCCCTGCTGCTGCCCTTCGGCTACTTCGTTTTCATCGGCGCGACGCTGTTCGTGGGCACTTTCGTGATCGCCGACCTGGTGACGATCGGCGGCTCGAATCTCGCTATCCTGGGGCGTAGCTGGTCGCTGAGCGGCTTCTCGCGCTTGCTGATCTACGTCGGCAGCGTGACCGTGGAGATTCTGCTCATCTCAGCCGTCTACTTCTTCATGCCGGTGGGCAGGCTGTCGGCGCAGCACGCGCTAATCGGCGGCGCCACCGCGGGCCTGCTTTGGGAATTCATCCGCCATGTACTGCGCTGGTATTTCGGCACCCTGTCGCAAGTCAGCGTGGTGTACGGTTCGCTCGCCACCGCCATCATTGTGCTGCTCAGCCTGGAAGTGGCCGCCACGCTGCTGTTGCTGGGCGCGCAGGTGATTGCGGAATACGAAAGGATCGAGATCGGCGCAACAGAGAATCCGCGAGTGCCGATTGCAGGCGACTGAGTCAGCCGCGCCGCGGATCACCACCACGTCATCTCGCTGGAGGCGACCACGGCGCCAGCCCTTGCGGTACGCTGCTGGCGCTTTTTCCCGCCGTGGCGGCTGGCATTTCGAGATGGCCAAAGTATCCTACTCCCGTGCCAGATTCGACCTCTCCTACCAAGCCGAAGCGCCTGTTCACCCGTCGCAGGGCGCTGACGGGAATCGGCGGCGTGGTTGGCGCGGGTGCATTGGGGGTCGGCGGATTCTTTCTCCTCGATAAGTACGATCGCTTCGCCCGATCAGCCGACCGCACAATCCGCGATCATCGCGTGGGACATGGGGCCACCCGGCCGCGCATGGTGATTGCTCGTGGTTTGGATCCGGCACGCAGTGTTCGTGCGGCGGTGGAGCGCCTGGGAGGCATGTCCGCCTTTGTTGGCCCCACTGACGTTGTGGTGGTCAAGCCCAATATTGGATGGGACCGGACGGCGGAACAGGGCGCCAACACGCATCCGCAAGTGGTGGCCGAAGTGGTTCGGCTTTGCCGTGAAGCGCGCGCCAAGCGTGTCATTGTCAGTGATTGTCCCGTGAGAAAGGCCCGCACAGCCTTTGAGCGCAGTGGCATTTTGGCCGCCGCTGCAGCCGCCGGCGCAGAAGTCATCCTTCCCGAGGACAGCCGCTACTACACCGTGGAGATCTCGAAACGCTTGGGCACCTGGGACGTGCTTGAGCCCTTTGTCATCGCTGACAAGATCATCAACATCCCAGTGGCCAAGCATCATGACCTCACCGGCGTTACCGCGGGTCTCAAGAACTGGCTGGGCATCACCGGCAAGACCAGAATCACCTTTCACTCCGATTTGCAGCACTCCATTGCGGAACTGGCCGCACTCATGCGTCCCACATTGACAATTGTGGATGCGTCACGCGTCTTGCTGGAACACGGTCCTGGCGGTGGCAATCTAGCTGACGTCAAACCCACGAGAACAATCGCCGCGGGGGTTGACCCGGTGGCGCTGGATGCGTGGGCGTTCACTCTCTTCCCGAACAAACCCATTCCGGAAAACCTGCGTATCGCGGAGGGAATGGGGCTGGGACATGTCGACTTCGCTGCGCTCTCGCCGGAGGAGATCATAGCCGGCTGAGGCTGCCTGGCACGACAGCCACATCAGACATACCCGCGGAGCCTTCACTCCGTCCGCTGTGCGAGCATGCGCTCGATGCGGCGGTCAGGAACCAGCCAAATCAGCGCGACGAAGACGTACAGCCCATTGGCTAGCCACGGACTCACAAATGCCAGCGGGATGGCACTGAGGTAGCACAGCGGCGAAAGCTTCCCCTTCCAGTCGCGGCCAATGGCTGCGGCGAGCAACGAGTTCGGCCCTTGTTGCGCAATGATGCTGCGCTGAAGGATGTAGTAAGCGATGGACGCCATCAACAGCACCACCCCGTAAATCGCGGCGGGTGCGTGCGCGCGGTGATTTCCGCCCATCCAAGCCGTGGTGACGGGAAAAAGCGACAACCAGAACAGCAAGTGCAGATTCGCCCACAGAATTCCACCGTTCACGTGCCGGGTGGAATGGAGCATGTGGTGGTGATTGTTCCAGTAGATGCCGACATAGAGGAAACTCAGGAGGTAGCTCGAAAACACCGGCAAGAGCGGCTTCAGCGCCGCCAGGTCGCTCCCACCCGGCACCTTCAACTCCAGCACCATGATGGTGATGATGATGGCCAGCACGCCATCGCTAAAGGCTTCCAGCCGGTTCTTTTCCATCGACTGGAAGCATAGGTTATCGCCGCAGGCTCGGCCATCAACGGTAGACGTTCAGCTCTCCTTTCCCGCTCGCTTGCTTCTCCGATCTCTCCGCCCTGCCCGTCCCCGTTTGTCTTTCAGGTCGGGGTTCTTCGGCGGAGGTGCGAGTTCAAGCAGGAACTTGAGCAGTTCCTCGGCCGGGACTCGCACCTCCGGTGCCAGATGCGCGAGGCTCGCGCCCGGCCCCGCAGCGGCCGCACGCAATGCCTCATAGAGCGGCAGTAGCCTTTCCTCCATGCCGGCCTCCTTGAGCAGGTCGGCCATTTCGCGAGCGAAGCCGCGTCGGCCAAAGGTTACGAGGCAGCACCTCACGATTATGGGATCCGGCACCTTTCCGGTGGTTTTCCAATGGTCAAGCACTTGCAGAACTCGCGTGCGCGCAATGGGCCACCGATCATCCTCGGCAGCGCACTCCGCTGCGACAAACACTGCGAGCGCGACGAAGTCACCCTTCTGAAGGGCTCGTGCAATGACCGAATCGGGAGTCATATAGTTGCAGTAGATCCCAGAAGACGCTATTGCGAAGCTGAGCGTTACCTCGGCGTCTTCCGCCAGCGAAGCGATGTCATCGACTTCTTCGGGTCTCGCCACATCAGGCAGACTTGGTGCCTCTCCCCTGCCGATCGCTGCCCGAAGGCGAGAGCCCACGCCTGGTAGGTCAGAACGTATCTGCCGGAGGATGTTCGTCGGTAGCCGGGACGAGGCCGCTATTCTTCTTGAGATCTCAACCTTCTCGCGAGCAGGCAGCCGGGGATCGCATGCGAGCTTCTCCGCGAAGCTCGCTGCGCTCATGCCCTTCGGCCATGACACCTTGGCCTGGACGATACGCGCCCGCAAATCCCGCATCGCCTTGACCCGATCAAGCACGGGAGCCAAATGTGCATCCTCGCCCTCTAGCTCCAGCATTTCGCGCCATTCCTGCGGCCGGCTACACTCATCGACCAAGGCCTGAACCGCCCGCAGTTCCAAACGCCGACGCAGCCCAGGTTCCTCCACGGCCGACGCAAAGGCAAACAGCTTGGCAGCGCCACCCTCGTTCGCCTTGCGCCCCGCGGGCGTGGCCAGAAGCTCCTCGGCCCGCTTCTGGAGGTCCTCCTCGCCGTAGAAGACGCGCAGGAACTCCACCAGCCATCCAAGGCGCCGCCGCAAACGGCGGCTTGCGCGCATCAGATACCAGATGTTGAAGAAGCGCTCGGCCACCTGGAATCCCAGCTTGCTAGCGCCAGGCAAGGCCACCTTGGAAAGCAAACCCTGCCGGCAAAGACGATCGAGCTGCGCTGAAACGACATTCACACCAAGACGCGTGTGGCTCGCGCAGTCCGCCGCCGTGATCGGGTGCCAATGCAGGGCCACGGCATCGACAATCAACTGGCTCTGGGTTGGCAGATCATCAAAGCGCGCCTTGTAGTACGGCGTAAGCTGATCGAGAAGACCTTCCAGATCCTCTTCGACGCGTCCGTTCTTCCCCGCTGCGAGAATACCGTGGAGCAGAGCCAACGTACGCGGCATGCCCCCGGTCAGAACGTAGAGGGCCTTGAACCGTCCTGGATCCGCCGCGATGATGGTTTCCACCTCGGGCGTGTTCGCGAGGCTGGCCAGCTCAATGACCAGCTTGCGGGCCTCGTCTTCCGGCAAAGGTCCCAGCTCGTGCACGTGGAAAAAGTCATAGAACGGAGATTCGTAGACCAGTGACTCCTGAAGGAATGTGGTACTGGCGCCGATGACGACCAGGCGATTGTCTGCCGAAAGTGCCTCCCGCAAGGGCCAGTGCGCATCCCGCAGGCGTTCCAAGACGATGTCCATGTTATCGACCAAGAGAACTAGCATCTTCTTGCTGCGTTTTGCCCAACCTGTCAGCAGGGCGAGCGCTTGAACCGCGCGTTGGTCGTCCTCTAGATCTTCGAGCGCCTTCACCTCGGCATCCAGCTTCATCGCGCCTTGGTGATCCCCGCGTTGCTCAAGGGTGTCCGTCAGTGCGTCTATGCAGTTCATCCAGAAGTCCGACGGGCGGGCGACGTTGTACTGCTCCTCAGGAAAACGCAGGGGCACACAAACTCGGGCGAGCTTCGCGTCGTCCTCTATGCCGTATGCGATCCGCAGCAGCAGCGTCGTCTTGCCCGCGCCGCGGGCACCGACCAGCAGATGGTGTTGCTTGCCGCCGCGACGCAAATCATCGAGCAATTCATCAAAAAGAGCGTGGCGTGCGACGAAGCTGGCAACAAGATCGCTGCGTTCCAGGAGATGAGGGTTGTAGATCGCGGTCGTCATCCGCTTGTTTGTGGTCATACGACGTGCCTTTCCCAGTAGCGGCGCAGAAGCCCGGAACGAAAGCGCCATCTGCCCTCCTGCTCGACCAAGTAGCCATCGTTGAGCAGGACGTCCAAAAGCCAACGAACCGTCTTGCGACGCACGGCAGGGTCTGGGACCTCGCCTGCCAAGCCCTGATCGAGCGACGAGAGGGTCGTGCCTTTGGGATCACGGGCGCAGGCTGCCAGCATGGCGCGTGCGAAAGCATCCTCAGGGGCGCCCAGTGCCCCACGCAGCCGCTCTTCCCACGAGCTGAAGTACGTTCGCCGTGCCAACAGATCCTCGATGGCAGCGTCCAGATGTGCCTCTGACGAGGTCGCGCCCCGGGCGCGGTCGCGCAGAGCGCTAAAGATGACCTGCAGGTGATAGGGAATGAGCCACTCGGCGTGTTCGCAAATCCGCCGACGTAGCTCCGGCCCAACCTTCATCCGGTAGCTGCGCGCCAGTTCCGTCAAGAATCGGTCGGCGGTTTCTGCATCGTACGGGCCGAGGCGCCAGTCCCGAAGATCGTTGATGGTGTCCGTCAGGCGGTGTCTTCGGGTGACGCTGTCCAGGCCCACGGACCCGGCGAGGATGAAGCGGAGCTTCGCGCTAGCCTCAGGTAGTTGGCGAAGATTCCGAAACCATTGCAAGAAGCTGCGCACGCGCTCGCCCGTGGCATCGTGAGCGGCGATGGTCAAGACGAAGATCGGAAACTCGTCGATAAGGATCAACCAAGGCTGCTTGGCCTGCAAAATGCCTGCGAATGCGCGGTTGGCCTCATCCTGCCATTCCCTGGCGCAGCCATCGACATCAACGCCTGTGCCCGCGACCTTGATACCCCGTACCCGCCGCCCGTGCCTCTGGATCCACGTCACGATGGAATTCGGTTTGAGCTTCTTGCCCGCCTTCGTCTCGTAGATGCTGCGTAGCGCGGCTTCGACGAATTGGGGCTCGTTCTTAGCCGCAGCTACGCTGACGTAGGCTCCTACTGCGGACTCATCCCGGTTGACGTCTGACGCAAGCGCATGTAGGAGCGACGTCTTGCCCACTCGGCGCGGCGCCAGCAAGAGGATGTGCTCGTCTTCGCAGATGCGTCTCAGCTCCCGTAATTCGCGATCGCGCCCAAAGAAGTTCTCCCCGTCCACCGGCTTTCCGATGATGTTCTTCATGGTTTTCCGTCCCCTTTCGCGTACAGCATGCGCGTTGTACATCACATCCGTTGTACAACATAGCTGTTGTCCGCGCAAGGCCCGCTGGAAGACTGCCGGACACTTAACTCAAAAATGCGTCAGTCCGTCGGTGACCGCCCGTGAGCACAGGATGCGACCGGAACCGGGACCGGGACGAACCACGGCCGGCCAGCGGCAAGCTCAGGGGCGTCGAGTTGCGCCGGAGATCCTACGGCCGTCGCAGGCCGGTGGCACCGTCGAGGAGCAGGTCGAGGACAGCACCCTTCCGATCGCGGGCCACTGGGATGCGAATCTCGCGCGGAGGTTCGTCGCCGACGACTACCACTGTGTCGCCGTCCTGGTTCTCGATGGCGCGGACGTGCGCGGTGTGCACCAGCCATTGGCGATGGACGCGCAAGAACTCGCTGCCGAGCGACACTTCGATTGCCGCCAGCGACAGATCGACGTCGAAGCGCCCGCGTGCCGTGTGGACGAACATCAGGCGTTCCGCTGCCTCAAAGGCCCAAACCTCGTCCCGCGCAAACAAGACCAGCCCCTTCTTGCTGCGTGCGACGACCCGGTCAAGAACCGATCGCGGCGCGGCATGGGCAAGCCGCTGCTGGAGTCGCATCAGGCACTCCGCCACCCGATCCTCGTGAATCGGCTTGAGCAGATAGTCAGCCACGCCGAGTGCGTACGCCTCGACCGCATGTTGCGAAAGTGCCGTGGCCAGAACGAAAAGTGGCGCCTGCGGCGTGCCCGCGAGAGTCCGGACCAGATTCATGCCGGCCTCGTCGCCATGGGCGCTGCCGAGGTGAATGTCCACGAAGGCGACATCGACGACGATCCCACCGGGAGCCAGCGCTTGCTGCGCCTCCGGAAGCGTCGCCACCGCCGCGGCCACCACGGCCTGCCCGGAGGCGTGCAACATCTCGACTAGGTAATTGCGCGCCGCCCATTCGTCCTCGACCACGAGCGCGCGCAACCTGCGCGATTTTGGTTCAATCTGCGCGGCCATCAGCCTGCCTCCGGCGAGTGAGGGATCTCGATCGTGGCGCGCGTGCCTGCAGACGATGATTCGAGGCGGAGACTGGCGCCCGGGTGGGCGACGCTGATGCGCTCGCGAACCAAGCGCAAGCCAAGTCCCTCCTTTGTCCCAGGCAGCATTCCGGGTCCATTGTCCTCGACAACTAGTTGCAGTGTCCGGTCGACAAAGCGCGTGCGCAGAATCACCACGCCCCCCTCATTCCTGCACAGCGCACCGTGTTTGACGGCGTTCTCCAGCAGCGGCTGGAGCAGGAGCTTGGGCAGTGGAACCGCCGTCGTCTCCGCAGCGACATCCCATTGAAAGCGGAGAGTGCCTCGGTGCCGTACCTCGAGGATCTCGGCGTAGCGCCGAAGCCAGTTGATGTCGGCCTCGAGCGGGCGAATCTCGGGCGACGACTCGAGCGCGTCGCGCAGGAGATCACCGAGCGCCGCCAGCAGCCGGCGGGCCACCAGCGGCTCGTCGACGGTGAGGGCGGCAACCGCGTGGAGCGTGTTGAGCAGAAAGTGGGGTTGCAGGCTGGAGCGTAGCTGCGCGAGCTCCGCCTCTCGGCGGATGCTGTCGGCCGCGAGGCTGCGGAGCTTGACGTCGCGGATCACGGCAGGAAGACAGAAGACCAGCGCCCACAGTCCTCCGATGCCGAGGCCGATAGAAATGGCGAGGGCGAAGGCTCGCAAGCTGCTCATCGCAAGATCAGAGTGCAGCCAGACCGTGAGGGCGCCAAACAAGGTGGAGACGACAACGCCCGCAACCAGCATGACGATACGTCCTGTATTCCGGCTTCGCAGCCAGCGATAGCCAAGCGTGAGGACGGCCGCCTGTACGACCATAACGGTAGACGGAATGATCGTGTGGCGCCACGACGTGCCTTCGAGCGCGTCGTGCAGGGAGTGAGCGGCGGCAGCAAGCGCCACGGCCCCGAAGGCAAGGGCGAGGTGCCGGGGACTCTCGGATCTCCTGCTCGATGGCCAGGCGGTATCGCCGGGAGAGCCGCTAGCGCTGTTTCGTAGCATACCCGACATACGCGACCTTGGGATTTCCGCCGACCTTCATCTCGAAGCCACCATGGTGAAGCCCGACCGGCTTGATCCCAGCTATCTCACGGCCAACCAGCCCGTGCCGGGCCATCATCAGAGTGAGATCCTCGGGCTTGATGAACTTGCGCCAATCGTGGACTGCATAGGCGTGCTCGGACACGTTCAGACTACGGTACTCCCGGCGGAGTCTCCGGTCGAGAAGCCACGCGATCAGCACCCTCGACAGGAGATTGCGATTGAAGGTGTCGTAGCAGAACGCGCCGCCGCCCCTGAGGACCCTTGCGACCTGTCCGATCACTTGCTCCAAGTCGTCGACGTGCTCGAGACAGTCGGCACACACCACGGCATCGAAGTGTCCGTCGGCGACAGGGATCTCCTCGGCCTTCCCGGACTGGTAGTGGATGCGTAGTCCGCTTGCCGCGGCATGGTCTCGGGCAGCCTGTAGCGCCCTCTCCGAGATATCGATCCCGGTGACGTTCGCCCCCCGCTTGGCGAACTCTTCGGCGATGATGCCGCCACCGCACCCCACGTCCAGCACGTTCAGCCCGTCGAGGCACCCGATCTTCTCGTGAAAGTAGTTGAACTTCAACGCCGCCATCCGGAGAAGCGAATGGCGGGGGTTCCACCAGTCCATCTGGCTGTAGATTTCAAGGCTCTGGGCCATCTCACACTTCTCTTTCTTCGACGTTTGACCACGCTGGAATGCAGTGTGCCCATGACCAAAATCCTCGCACAATTGCACGCCAGCGATGGCCCACATGGTGCGCGGTCAACCCCAGCATCACGAGTCCAGCAATATTGTGGACGTCGACGAGTTGGTGCCTGATGTGGGACAGTCGTCCGAGCGAGGACGGGCCCTCGATCGGCGCCGAACCACTGATGAACATCCAAACCGCGATTCCGGTCACCGCGACCGTCCCGAAGGTCGCATACAAAACCAGCTCCGTGATCGCACGCGACTTGCGCCCGCGCGAGAAGCCGCGCTGCAGCCGTGTCACGAACCCTCCCCAGTTGAGCGCGACGTGAAGGCCGATCCCAGCAACCACCATCAACGCTGGCAGCCGGTGGAAGTTCAGCCAGGTGAGGCGAGTGAGCCCGAGCGCAGACGTGCGCAATGCTCCCTCGCCAACGTGGAAGTCGAGGAACAGAAAGACTCCGCTCGCGAACGTCAGGAACGCGGCGACAAGAAGGACAACATCAACAAGGAACTTGAACTGATTGCGACGCATGCCCTCATCATAGGAAGCGGCGGCAGGAGCCGCGCCGCTGAACCGACGAACCGCGTCCCCTTTCCGACGAACCGTAGTCCGGTGGACACCGGCCGCAGCTACTTCACGATCAGGCCGCAGGCTATGCGATCACCTGCGTTGCCGGCTGGATCGGTCTTCATGTCGTCAGCTTTGGCGTGAATGACCAGTGCGGTTCCCCCGTTGCTGAAGAGCGAATGGTCGTCTGTACCCAGATTCACGCCCTTGTTGACAATCGTGGCTTTGGCATTGCCCTTTGCATCTGCTGTGAAATTCAGCATATCGCCGGCGTGCGCGCCCAGCGGATTCTCCAGGCCGTGCTTCTTCCCCTCAGGATTGAAGTGCGGACCGGCGGACTTGAAGTCGGGCGCCTCACATTTCGCGTTCTGATGAAAATGGATGGCGTGCTCACCAGGCGGCAATTTGCCCAGGTTGAGCTTCAGTTCGACACCCGAAGTAAGGGGCTTGATCTTGACGGTTCCAACATCCTTGCCCGTGGCATCCTTGACCGCAACCGTGATTCCACTTCCCTTGGCCACGCTCCCGGCTGACACAAGAGAAAACAGGAAGAACAACAGAATGGTTTTGCGCATGGTTGGTAATCCTAGCGCCTAAGATACCCGTGTCCACCATCTACGCTGGTCCACGCCTGGATTTTGTAACATGGGCCTACCCTCGGGCATCCAGACGTCTAGGGGTGGTTTGCACCTGGATTCTGGAGCAGCCAAGCTGCTCTCACGTCTGGCGGGTCGTGCTGTCCGTCGGGGCAGAAGCTTGCAGAAAGCAGTGGGTGCTGACCCCCAGCCTTCCGTGCATGGCGTAGGCGGTCGCGGTGCAGCCGCCCCGACAACGCTGGGCCTGCTCACAGTCAGCGCACGCACCGGACAATTGTGTGGGCGTGTAGCGGCGATTGTAGCTGAATCGATTGGGGTCGTTCCACATCGCGACCAGTGATTCTTCGCGCACATTGCCCTCGGTGCAGATATCGGGCAAGGCCAGACAACCCTTCACCCGGCCGTCACTGGTCACCCCCAGGGCATCCAGTCCGGCGCGGCAGCCGAGCCACGGGCGGGGGAAACCGCCCTGAATCGTGCGCAATTGCAGGTCATCGCTGGTACCGTATCCGATATTGTCAGTTAGGTGCGGGCGCAGGCCTGGCCGCCGCGCCAAACCCCGGAGCACGCGCAGAAACTCGGGCATCATGGCTGGCGGTGCGATGAGATGTCGGTTCTCCTCAGCACGGCCCAGGGGCAGGGTCAGCTGCAACTGCCAGCCCAGCACGCCTGCGTCCTCGAGAATGGGGGCAAGGGATTCCAGTTCCGCGAGGTTGCCCTGGTTCACCTGGCTGGTCACGCCCACCTTGAGTCCAGCCCGGTCGACGAATCGGATGGCGCGCAGGGCCTGCTCGAAACACCCCGGCACCCGTCGCTGCGCATCGTGGGTGCTAGCGAGTCCGTCGATGCTGATGGTGACTGAATGCAGACCACAATCCCGCATCACGGAAGCCACGCTTTCATCGAGACCCTGGCCGCAACTGATCATGTCGACCAACATGTCGCGGGCGCAGCCGGCGCGGACCAGATCGACCCAACCCGGATAGAGCAGCGGCTCGCCTCCCATCAACGAAATGCGACGGCAGCCCAGATCGGCGAGCGAGCCCACCACGCCCAGCCATTCATCGTGGTCGAGCTCGCGGGCTCGCGGCGCGCCGGCGTGCGAGCCGCAAGTCTGGCATCGGCACGGGCAGCGCAAGGTCAGTTCCAGCGCGACCACGAACGGTGCGGCCGAGGGCTTCATCCACAGCCCCCGCGCACGCGGAAAAGACAAAACGGATTTGAATAGATGCTGCCCGTGGTCCAGTAAGCCATGGTGGTGCAGCCCGCGCGGCACAAGGGTCCCACCCGGCAGCGGCCACAGGGACCGGCAAGTTTGCCGGCATCGAAACGCGTGCTGTAGGCGAAGCGCTCGGCGTCGTTCCAGATCGTGGTAAGCGATTCGTCGTGCAGATCACCAGCGTCGAACTCGGGCGGCATGAAGGAGCAGCCTCGCACCCGGCCGTCGTAGGTGATGGCCACGGCGCGAATGCCGGCCTGGCAGCCATTCCACAGGGACCGGGCGTCCGCGGAGCCGCGCAGGCCCAGTTCGCGTTCGGTGAAGTAGCCGATGGTGTCGCTAACATCGATTCGCGGCGTCCTTCCCGTGGCGCGCGCGTCGACCAGAAACGCGGTCAAGGTTTCGAGATCCGCGGGCGCAATGACGAACGGTTGCGCCACCTCAAGCACGCGGCCCAAGGGAATGACGAGCTGGATTTGCCAGCGTTGCACGCCCAGGCCGGACAGGTAGTCGCGCAGGGCCGGCAGTTCCGCCAGATTCAGCCGATTGACCGCAGTCATGACCACGGTCTCGATGCGGGGCAGAGCGCGCTCGACGGCAGCCACGGTCTCGCGCCAAGGGGACGGTCCCGCGCCGGGGCGCAGCCGGATGCGATCGTGGGTGGCCTGCAGCCCGTCAAGTGAAATGCCGACTGCTGCGACACCGGCGTCCAGAGCGCGGGCCAAGCGTTCTTCATCGAGCAAAGTTCCGTTGGTGATGAGGGCGGTGCGCAGTCCAACCCCGGTGAAACCGCGACAGAGTCGCTCCCAATCTGGGTGCAACAGCGGCTCGCCTCCCGTGACGTCGACGTGGCGGCAACCGAGCTGCATCAACTCGTGTGCCACGCTACAAATCCGTTCAGTCGGCAACTCGCGGTGGGAAACTTCGCCGCAGTGGCTTTCACAGTGGATGCAACGCAGGTTGCACCGACGGGTGATTTCGAAGATGCAAGTGTGCGGCTCGCGCGCCACCCGATCAAGCGGGTGCCGATTCAAACGAAACGAACCCCGGCGTAGATGATTATGGGTTTACAGACCCACGGCGTGTTCGGATCCAAAGACGTCCCGGACGAAGGCGATATTTCGTACATTCCTCCGCAAAGAGTCGACCTGATTAGGCAGCTAAGTTGGCTCTCAACAAAACTGCAGTCGTCGCCTGCAAATCCCTCGGCCAAGAAGCCCGCCCATGAATCGCCCATTTGCGCCAGGCAAACGAGGATTCCCTGTTGCGTCTGGTCAGGAATATTGCAGCTATCCATGATGTCCTGGATAGTGACCGCGGCCCCGTCGGACCGACTGGCTGCCACAGCATCTGTAGCGGCCGCAGCATCTGGAGCGGGAGGCCCGTCAGGGAGCTTGATGTATGGAAGGTCAGGGTTGGCCTCGGGCTTCGCGGCATCAGGGACCTTGGGCGTGATAGGTGCGTCGGGCAAGCTGGTGACGGTCGAAGCATCAGCGGGGCTCGCATCCTGCGCCTGGGCACGCAGGCCCGAGTCGCCGCAACCGACGCTGGCCGCCCCGCCGAGAAACAGCAAGAGCCCGAGCGCCGGAGCGGACAGAGCCGCGGCCAGACGGCGAAAGGTTGCCGGCTCTGCCGTCTGGCATGCCAGGGCAGCGCGGATCTCACGCAGAAGCGCGACGTAGCGTCCACTGTCGAGCAACTCATTGTCGACCAGGGTTCCGGGCGTCGCCGCTTGCCGCATCTTCAGATCGCAGGCCAGGGTTTCAAGCAGCCCGCGCAACGAGGTCCAGAATATGTCGCACGCGTGGCGAGCGACCAGCGTGGCATGCAGCGCAGCCAGGGTCTCCTCGGTGGTGGCCCACGGCTTGACCTTCATTCCGCACATCTCGATCAGAAATGAGCGAATGCGCTGGATGGCGGAGGGAATCATCAGGTTTTCCATCTAACTACTCCAGATCATGCGAAGGAGTGGGGATTTATCAGCAAGCAAATGCCGATTCAAACGAAACGAACCCCGGCGTAGATGATTACGGGGCTGCAGATCCACGGCGTGTTCGGATCGGACGCAAGTGAGATGACGTACTCTCCCCCGCACATTGTTGACGCCAAGAAACAGCCAAGGTCGCGGCTGACAACACTGCAGTTCACACCTGCCAATTGGGCGGCTGGAGACTTCCCGTACAAGCCCGCCCATGAATCGCCAAGTTTCGCCAGGCAAGCAAGGACCTGCTGTTGCGTCTGGTCAGGAATATTGCAGCTATCCATGATGTCCTGGATGGTGACCGCGGCCCCCCCATCAGACTGACTGGCTGCCACAGCATCTGTAGCGGCCGCAGCATCTCTGGCGGGAGGCGCGTCAGGGAGCTTGATGTATGCGAGGTCAGAGTTGGCCTCGGGCTTCGCGGCATCAGGGACCTTGGGCGTGACGGGTGCGTCAGGCACGTTGGTGACGGTCGAAGGACTCGCGTCCTGCGCCTGGGCTCCTCCGTGCAGGCCCGAGTCACCGCAACCGACGCTGGCCGCCCCGCCGAGAAACAGCAAGAGCCCGAGTGCCGGAGCGGACAGGGCCGCGGCCAGGCGGCGAAAGGTTGCCGGCTCTGCCGTCTGGCATGCCAGGGCAGCGCGGATCTCATGCAAAAGCGCAGCGTAGCGTCCACTGTCGAGCAACTCATTGTCGACCAGGGTGCCGGGCGTCGCCGCTTGCCGGGTCTTTAGATCACCGGCCAGGGTTTCGAGCAGCCCGCGCAACGAGGTCCAGAATATGTCGCATGCGTGGCGAGCAACCAGCGTGGCATGGAGCGCCGCCAGGGTCTCCTCGGTGGTGGCCCACGGCTTGACCTTCATTCCGCACATCTCGATCAGAAATGAGCGAATGCGCTGGATTGCGGAGGGAATTATCAGGTTTTCCATGCAACTACCTCCATGTTCCGAGAAACCCGCCGCTTTTGCCGCGACCTTGCGGACGTTCCCAAATCGAAAACGAAGGTTTAAGTTTGGACCGGGATGTCACAGGTTGTCAACTGCACAAGGGCCACAAGCGCGGGGTTCCCGGTCGCGCTTTTCATCCTCCTGGCGGAGTGTGGTCCGCGCCCGATCGCTTCGGATGCCCAGGCCACCGGCAATGACATCGTCGAGAGAGACGTGGACGTGCCCATGCGCGACGGGGTGAAACTGCGCGCGGACGTGATGCGGCCAGCTGGCCGCGGGCGGTTCCCCACGCTGGTTTACCGCACCCCGTACGACAAGGAACAGGAACGCCGGGAGCAAACCACCTTTGCGCGCGCGCTGGAACGCGGCTACGCGGTGGTGGTGCAGGACGTGCGTGGTCGCTACGCCTCCGAGGGTGAATTCCGTCCCTATCAACAAGAAGGCCAGGACGGATTCGACACCATCGAGTGGGCCGCGACCCAGAACTGGTCGAGCGGCGCCGTCGGCAGCTTTGGCCTGTCCTATCCCGGGGCGGTGCAGTGGCTGGCAGCGGTGGAAAATCCCCCTCACCTCAAGGCGATGGTTCCAGCCATGACCTTCGCGTCGCACGAAAACCTGATCTACGCGCACGGGCCCTTCGACATGTCGTGGATCGAGTGGGCCTGGAACGACATTGCCCCGAACCGGCGCGCCCGAGGTCATCTGGCGGGGCCGTCGAACTATGACGAGGCGGCTGCCACGTGGGACAATGAGGGCCCGCGCATGCAGAGCGCGCTGCCTCTCGACCGGATGGACGCCCTACGTGACGTCGCCCCGTTCTACTACGAATGGTTGCAACACCCGCCGGAGGACCCGTGGTGGGCCTGGGCCGATCTGCGCCCCAAGTACGGCAAGACCCAAGCCGCGGTTCTCAATCTGTCGGGTTGGTACGACGAGGGCTACGGGCCCGAAGGTGCGACGACCGGTTTTCACGGACTGCTGGCCGCTCGGCACGGCCAGGCGGCAGAGGTGGCGCTGCTTCTGGGACCCTGGGTCCACGGGGTGAAGGAAACCGCAAGCGCGGCGGCCGGTGAACGTCGTTTCGCCGACAACGCGAAGATCGATTACGACGGCCTGGTCCTCGATTGGATGGACCACCACCTGCGCGGCGCGGCCCTGGACCGCGGCAGCCCGGTCCGTTACTACGTGATGGGCGCGGACATTTGGCGAGAAGCTCTTGCCTGGCCGCCCGCCGCAGTCCGCACCAGCTTCTACCTGCACCAGGCCGCGCCCGGGAAAGTCGGGTTGCTCACGCGCAGTTTCCAAAACCGCGGGTCGAGCGCCTTCGTCTCCGACCCCGGCCACCCGGTCAGGAACAAGTACGAAGATCTGGGCGCGCACGATTACCGCGAGCTGGCCCTGCGCAAGGACGTGCTTACCTTCGATAGTGGGCCGCTAGCCGCAGACACCGAGGTCACCGGCCCCATCGACGCGGAAGTCTTCGTCAGTTGCACCTGCCGCGACCTTGACCTGTGGGTGCGGCTCTACGACCTGGCACCCGATGGCGCGGCCTGGAATCTCATGAGCCCCGGTCCCGACGTGATGCGCGCCAGCTATCGTGACCAGGGAAAGGGCCGCCAGTTGCTGCGGCCGGGCCGGATCTACGAGATCGACGTGCGTGGGCCCATGACGAGTAATCTCTACAAGCAGGGTCACCAGATCCGCGTGCAAGTCTTCGGTTCGTTCTTTCCCGACTTCTCCCGCAACCTGCAAAGTGGAAAGAGCGAACGTACCGTTGCCAGCGTCCACAAAGCCACGATCCGCATCCATCACGATCGACTTCACCCTTCGCATATCGTGCTGCCCATTGTGGCTGGAGGTAGCCATTGACGCCACCGGCCACAGTGCCGTCTGCACCCGCTATGGAACGCCAAAGAAGTGGCGACTGAGCAGGCTGGTGCCGAGGCTTGCCGCATTGGCGATCAAAGACCACAGCCACGCACGACGTTTGCCGAAGAAGAAGGCGAAGTAGGCCGCTTCCCCCAGCCAGGCGAAGAGTTCGCCGGTGACTGCCTTGGTTACATAACCGGCGTGCCAGTACGGTCCGAAAATGCCAAACCACATCAGGGGGTGAGTGATGGCAGTGGCACCGAAGGCGACGGGCAAGGAGACGGAGAGGCCCCACATATAGATGGGGATCTCCACCAGCTGGCCGAACACAAACGCGATGAACCAGGCGCGAATGGGGACTCACACCTTTCGTGCGCGATCAGAGCGGGGATTGGCTATCGCCGCGGCCGGCGTCGCACGAAGAAATAGGCGACGGAGAACGCGCTGGCGATCAACCACGGGGCCAAGCTGCGGGCGAGATGTGAGCCCGCCAACGAGCAACCCGAGTCACTGCTTGAGTCGGTCCCGCTACCGGATCCGCCGAGCCCTCCTATGGCGGTTTTGCCGCCGCTGCCCGAGTCGCTGCCTCCGGTGCTTGTGGCGCCACCAGACCCTGACATGCCGCCTGACGGGGCCGGGAGCGGGCTGCCTCCGGTGCTTGTGGCGCCACCCGACGACCAGCCACCTGTTGGGGCCGGGAGTGGATTCGCGAGGGCGAGGTGGGCGGCAAAGAGCGACGCCGCCAAGAACGCGAGAGTGCCGATCTTCTTCATAGGGATTCTCCACTCAAAAATCAGGGCCCGTCCTGCACGGTACAGAAGAGCACCAGGCACCAAGCTATCATAGGTCCGCGTCCTCGCGCATGGTATTTTGGCAGGGAGCTCATGGCTGAGAGCCGTTTCGCCCGGCGTATCCCGCTGCTGCTAGGGACAATCCACGCTTTCGTGGATGTGATATGTGTCACTGCCGTGCTGCGGGCGCTGCGCACACACGACATGGACGCCGCAGGCACCTACGCGATTGTGGTCGGCTATGATCTGATCGCGTTCGCGGTTCAGCTCCCCCTCGGTCTGCTGGTGGACAAAGTGAACGCCCCACGCGCTGCCAGCATCGCCGGCGTCGTCTTGAGCGCGATGGCTGTGCTTTCCGCAACTGGGCGCGCGGACGTGACGATGGGGTTGGCCGGGATCGGAAACGCGCTTTTCCACGTTGGCGCGGGGGGCGTGGTCCTCGCCAACGCCCGCGGACGAGCCGCGCCCGCGGGGTTGTTCGTCGCACCCGGATCACTCGGACTGGGGCTGGGATTGTGGCTAGGTCCTCGGGCCCACATCCCAACCTGGCCACTGCTGATGCTTGCGGCTGTTTCGGTTGCTGGGGCGGCACTGGTGAGAGCCCCACTTCATCCCCAGCCTCCCGCGGTCGAGCCGGAACGCGGGATGCCAGCTCGACTGTGGCTGGCGGCTCTACTTCTCCTGCTTCTGTCCGCGACCGTTCGTGGTTTCATCGAATCAGTGGGCTGCCAATGGTGTCCGAAAGCGACGTTCCTGATGGTTGCCCTGCCCCTGGTGGGCTTCACCGCGCGGCTGCTTGGCGGCTACGCCTCGGACCGCCTGGGTTGGGTCGAGACCAGTGTCGGGGCTTTACTGCTTTCTGCGCCTTTCATCGCATTCAACCACGGCTCGCTTGTGCCTGCCCTGGTCGGGCTGTTGCTGTTTCAGATGACCATGCCGGTCACGCTGATGGCGGTCTGGCGGGTCATGCCGCGAAGGCCCGCCACAGCCTTCGGATTCCCATGTGTCGGTTTGGTGGTGGGGACCATCTTGTCGGGCGAAGCTCCCATTCGACGGATGCTGGACGCCCCGTTCCTGCTCGGGCTCGTCGCCGCCTCAGCCACAGCCATTTTGCTGGCCCTGGAACTCATCGGAATCAGGCGGAGACAGGATTGACGGCCACCCGGTCCACCATTGGGACAGAATCTGATTGCGCACTGCGGACACGTGCGTACAGGCCGACTATCAGCTAGGATTCATCTCGGGTGTGAACGCAGCATGCTTAGCAAGTCGATCGTACTGCCGTCTCTGGTTCTGGTGTCCGGTTGCATTGGCTATCGCACCCCGCTCAATGATCTACCCGTCACCGACGCCGGGATCACTTGCGCCACGGGCAGCTTCTCGATGGCTCACCCCAAACCCACGGTGATGCTGGTTCTCGATCGCTCTGCATCCATGGCAACCGCGATGGAGCCCGGCGGAAACTTCCCGACCCGGTGGTACGCCCTGACGTCGGCCCTGGCCAGCGTGCTGCCACCGGTCGACAACACGATGGCGATCGGCGCGCTTATCTTTCCCGCCACCGCAAGAGCGCTGGAATGTTCGGTCGCCAGCGTGGCCAACCTGCGGCCGGCTACGGGCAACGTGGCGGCTTTGACCAGGCTGATGAATACCACCGTGCCGGGAGGCGGCACACCCACCGCGATCGCCATCGACACGGCCGCCAAGTTGCTACTCGGAATGCGCACCGCCACCGCGGCGCGAGCCCTGGTCTTGGCCACCGATGGAGGGCCAAATTGCAACGCGGGCCTCAACTTCGCGACCTGCCGATGCACGAACGGGCCTGGAGTTAGTACCTGCGGCGCCTCACAATGCCTGGATGACACCCGCACGGAACAAACCATTTCCGAGTATCAGTCGCAAGGACTGCCGACCTACGTAGTTGGCATCCAAACCAAGGGCGACCCCGAGTTCAGCGACGTTCTCGACGCGATGGCGGTCGCGGGTGGGCGGCCGCAAGTGGGCGCCGGGCAAAGCTATTACGCTGCCAGTTCCGAGGCGGAGCTCAATGCGGCTCTGACGACGATCCGCAATCAGGTCGGGGCTTGCACGTATTTGACCTCGTCGGTTCCTGATCAGAACGGATCCATCGTGGTCAGCGTGGATGGTGTCCCGCTTGCGCCCGACCAATGGATATGGGGCAATCGCAGCAATGGCGAGATTGTTTTGCAGGGTGACGCGTGCCAGACGGTTGCGACCGCAAAAGCTCCGGCACTGAGCGCCACGGTCGAATGCGTGGGCGGTTGATTCGCCGGACTACTTTGCCAGCGCCTGCTCCAGCGCCACGGCCACCGCCACTGAGGCGCCGACCATGGGGTTGTTGCCCATGCCTATGAAGCCCATCATCTCCACGTGCGCGGGCACCGAGGATGAACCGGCGAACTGGGCATCGCTGTGCATGCGGCCCATGGTGTCGGTCATGCCATAGGAGGCGGGACCGGCAGCCATGTTATCCGGATGCAGGGTGCGACCCGTGCCGCCGCCACTGGCCACCGAGAAGTACTTCTTGNNGCGGGTCGGGTTGGTGGAATTGCCCGTGATCGACACGTCCACCCCCTCGTGGTGATTGATGGCCACACCCTCGCGCACGTCGTCGGCGCCGTAGCAGCGCACCTTGGCCTTCTCGCCCTTGGAGTAGGCGATCTCGCGCACGATGTTCAGCTTGCCCGAGGCGTAGTCGAACTTGGTCTGCACGTAGGTGAATCCGTTCACCCGGCTGATGATCTGGGCCGCGTCCTTGCCCAGGCCGTTGAGAATCACGCGCAGGGGCTGCTTTCGGGCCTTGTTGGCACTGCGCGCGAGGCCAATGGCGCCCTCGGCGGCGGCGAAGGATTCGTGGCCGGCCAAGAAGGCGAAGCACTTGGTCTCTTCCTTCAGCAGCATGGAGGCCAGGTTGCCGTGCCCGATGCCCACCTTGCGATCGTCCGCCACCGAGCCGGGAATGCAGAAAGCCTGCATGCCTTCGCCCAGTGAGCAGGCGATATCAACCGCCTTCTTCTGGCCCTTCTTGATGGCGATGGCGGCTCCGAGGATGTACGCCCAGCAGGCGTTCTCGAAAGCGATGGGCTGGATGCCCTTCACGATGCCGTACACGTCGACGCCCTTGCCATCGGTGAGCTTCTTCGCTTCTTCCAGGGAGGCGATGCCGTACTTGGCCAGCACCGGGGTGATCTGGCCGATCCTGCGTTCATATGATTCAAACAGAGCCATGATCTGTGTCTCCTTCTCGCTTACTGGTGCCGGGGGTTGATGGTCTTGGCGGCTTCGTCGAAGCGGCCG
>PMJO01000277.1 GCA_003158455.1 Myxococcales bacterium
TCACGTGCCGACATCAAGGCGTTTTCTGAGACGGACTTTACCGAGGCCCTTTTGCGGGAAGTTGTACTGAGCGCGTGACGACTTCGCACCTTGACAGGGCCAACTTTGCCACCATCCTCACAGCATGCGGGCATGGTTTCTTGATGAGCTGACGGGTATCGGGGCCTTGCGCTTGGGCGAAATTCCAGAGCCCACACCGCAGGCAGGCGAAGTGGTGCTGCAGATTCACTACGCGGCGCTGAATCCCGCGGACCGGTACCTTGCCGAGCGGCAGTATCCCGCCAAGCCGGCCCTGCCGCACGTTCTTGGTCGCGATGGCATGGGAACCGTGGTCGCGGTCGGCCCCGACGTGACGGGCATCGCCGTTGGCGATCGCCGGCTTGTCTTGCGTGGCGATGTGGGCGTCGAGCGGGCCGGGACCTTCGCCGGGTACGTGGCGGTTCCGGTGGAGAGCCTGGCCGAAATTCCGCGGGGTTGGGAAGAGCCAGAGTCCGCGTGTGCGACGCTGGTCTATCTGACCTCCTACCAGGCGCTGACCATGTGGGGGGCGCTTCCCCCGTCTTCAGTCGCGCTTGTCACCGGCGCGTCGGGCGGTGTGGGCGTGGCCTCGGTGCAACTGGCCGTTGCCATGGGCCTTTTCGTGGTGGCGCTGTCGCGCAGCGAAGAGAAGCGCGAGCGACTGCGCCAGCTCGGCGCCAGCATCTGCCTCGACCCCGGGCAGCCGGGATGGCGAACTGCCTTGAAGAAGACCCTAGCTCCACGCCGCGTGGATCTGGCCATCGACAACATTGGTGGCGCGCTCTTGCCCGAGGTGATCGAAACCCTGGGCGACGCCGGCAAGGTGAGCTTGGTCGGCCGCCTGGCCGGCCCAGTTCCGTCGTTCAACACCGCCGCCTTGTTCTTTCGTCGCATTCGCCTGGGCGGCGTGGCGGTGGGGGCAAACACCAACGCCGAAAGCCGCGCCGGTTGGCAAGAAGTTTTGTTGCTGCTCGCGCGCACGAACGCGCGACCGCTCGTCGACAGCGTTCTTCCTTTCGATCAACTGCCCCAAGCCTTCGCGCGCATGGCCGCAGGACCCATGGGCAAGGTGGTCATCAACGTCAAGGAGTGAGCGCGGTCAGTACAACGGCACCGTCGCCTTCGCCCCCAGGGGAGAGCCGTCGGCCCGTAGGCTGGCTAGCCGGGCAGCGTCGTTGTCGTGGCCACAAAAGACCAGGCGCACATTCCGGTTGGGCACGATGAGTTTTTGCCGATCGCATTGGCCCTGTTGCTCGTCGCGAGAGACTCGGTGGATTGCTCAGCTTCTACTACCGAGAAGCGGCTTGAACGGGTTCGATCGCTTTTTGGCACCGGACGCGACCTTGGTGTTGCCGCCTGCCATCCCAGACTCCTCCACAATTTCCGGCGTGTTGGAAGCACAACCAAGATCGTCCCAAATGTCTTGAATCGCAGCAGCGCTGCGATGCGGCCGCACGTCGCCCTATTGTGCCCAGATGACGCTAACCGGTACGTCGCTTTCGGCCCCCGAGTTGTTCCCGAGCTCGCCGTACACGTTGTCGCCCCAACACATCACGCCGCCCGCGCTCGTCAGCGCGCATGTGTGGCTGGCACCCGCCGAGATGGCGGCGACGCCCGAGGATAGGCCAGAGACGGCGACCGGCACGTTGCTCTCGGTGGTCGAGTTGTCCCCAAGCTGGCCAGTGCCGTTGTAGCCCCAGCACATCACGATGCCTGCGCTCGTCAGCGCGCACGTGTGGTCGGTGCCGCCGCAGAAAGAGCCACCGTCTGAAACAGCGATGCAATTCGGTGATACGCTCGCCGAGATGGCGGTGACTTTCGACGATAGGCCAGACACGACGACCGGCACCGCGCTCGCGGTCGTAGAGTTGTCCCCGAGCTCGCCAGAAGAGTTGTCGCCCCAGCACATCACGCTGCCGGCGCTCGTCAGCGCGCACGCGTGGAACTCGCCCGCCGAGATGGCGGTGACTCCCGAAGATAGGCCAGAGACCGCGACCGGCCTGTTGCTGATCGTCGGGTTGTTGATCCCGAGCACTCCATACACGTCGTTGCCCCAGCACATCACGCCGCCCGCGCTCGTCAGCGCGCACGTGTAGCCGGCGCCCGCCGAGATGGCGGTGACTCTCGAAGATAGGCCAGAGACGGCGACCGGCACCGCGCTCTGGACGAAGGAGCCATTGCCGAGAGCGCCATTTCCGTTTTCGCCCCAACACATCACGCCGCCCGCGCTCGTCAGCGCGCACGTGTGCGCGTAGCCGGCCGAGATGGCGGCGACTCCCGAGGATAGGCCTGGGACGGCGACCGGCACCGCGCTCTGGCGCGTGGTCCCTATCTGGAAGCCCCAGCACATCACGCCACCCGCGCTCGTCAGCGCGCACGTGTGCTGATCGCCCGCGGAGATGGCGGTGACGGTCTGCGAGCCACTCGTGTGGCTGTCGGAGCTGCCATCCACAAGGCCATCCCCGGTTACGCCGCCCGTCCCGACCACGCCACCCGTGCCAGCCACGCCGCCCGTCCCAAACGCGACACCCGTCCCGGCCACACCGCCCGTCCCAAACGCGCCACCCGTGCCACCGATGGGAACATCCGGCTGAGCGCCAGGAGCGTCCGGCACCCCGGCTTCACGGCCGCCAACTCCCGTCGAGCTATCGACACTCGCGGCATCGCCACCAGTGCCACCAGTGGGAACATCTGGCTGAGCGCCAGCGGCGTCCGGCACCCCTGCCTCAACCACACCACCGCCGCCACTGCCGCCGGTGCCCGAAGGGCCACCGGCGCCGAGCACACCTCCGTCGGGCCCGATGAGGTTGTTGTTCGAATCCACCTGGCTCAGCTCGGCGCAGGTTTGCGTACTCGTGCAGATTTGTCCAGAAGTGCAATCGACATTCGTCTGGCACTGTCTGCGGCATTGCTGATCTACGGCGCATATCAGCCCCGTCGGGCAGTCGCTGTTGTAGATGCAAGAGGTAGGCGACTCACACACCGTCGATTGAGCGCTGACGGTGATGCAGCTTTGGCCCGGCTGGCAGTCGGCCGATGTGTGACAGGCGACGTGGCACTTGCCCCAGGTGCACACCAGACCCTGGTTGCAGTCACTGTTGAGAACGCACGCGCCACCCACATCTATCTTCTTCGCCGAACTGCAGCCGAGCAAGAGCCACGATGAAGTGATCATCAAGCCAAGAACGCGCGACCAAGATGCTGACATTTCAATTCTCCAAGTCTGTTTTCGTTGTCGTAGGAAATCGGCACCACGAGGGTATCACAGGAGGGGTCACATGCGGCCGTAGGCTCTGTCTCACCGTCAGCCGGCCATGCACATGAGCAAGCCTTGTGCCAGCGCAACTCGCCCCAGGAAACCGCGGATTCTCGCCACAACACTGCTGACGGCGCCTGAGATTGCACTTCAAGTGCAAAACCCGAAAACTGCTTGTACACGAAGTACAACGCCAGCATCAGTCGACTGGTCATGGCGGGCAGGGGAAACACCTCCGGGACCAGTCGGGTTGGGGACCGGTGTGGTGGTGTGCAGGAGCCACCTGGTGCAAGAAATTGATGGCCGTGAACCGAGTTAGCTATCGTCAAACGAAATGAGGCCGGCCCCATGATCCTGGGTCGTGAGTACCAGGGGGGATTGGGTCTCTGATCTATCGCTCACTACCTCGGGCACTTGGCCACCCCGAGGGTTTGCGCCTGCTGCGGGAAAAGCCTACATCTACAAGCAGGCTGGTACGCTCATCGTGCCCGACACGTTCCGGCCGGCGACGTTTCGTGTGCTCGAATTGCCCGAGATGAGGTTCAAAATTTTCAGGGCGCTCGACGGCGAGCGTATCTTCGGTACCTCGCCGGATCGGCCCTGCATCCGGGCGCTCAGGAGGCCCGGCGGCTGAGCATTCGGGCGCCCTAGCGGCTGGCTGGCTAGCAGCTAGGGCACCCCCTGCCCAGCTCGCCGACATGAGAGCGGCCTTCAGCTCGTACCCTCGCAACTCTCTGCAGTTGCAGCGAGGCTGGAGCGGAGCGACTATGTCAACATGCTCACCAGGCTTTGGATCGTCCTCTCGTGTCTCTCCCTCGCATTTTTTGTCGGCTGTGGCGGCGGGAGTTCAGCCGCCAAGTGCGTTGCCGGCGCCACAGAGGTTTGCGCTTGTACTGCCAGCCAGCAAGGCGTCCAGACGTGCAACTCGGCGGGCGCGTTCGGAACGTGCGTATGCGGGGCAACGCCGACGGCAGATGCAGGCGGTGGCGACAGTGCCGTCGCCAGCCCGCCCGATGCCCCTGCTGTAGGGGGCATTGACGGTCCCGTCGGAACAGGTGGGGTTGGGGGCCGCGAAGCCGGCGGAACGACCAGTGCCGGTGGGACTACGACGAGCGGCGGGACGACCAGTGCCGGCGGGACCACGACAACGGGCGGGACGATCGCGAGCGGTGGCAGCAGCGGCAGCAGTGGTGCAAACGGCAATGGGGGCACTTGGGGCGGAACGGCACCAAGCTGTAGCGGTCTGGCCGCGACCTGCGGGCCATTGGGGACCGATGACTGCTGCAAGAGCTTGCTGGTCCCCGGCGGAACATTCGACCGGAGCTACGACGGCGTGGCGCCCTACACGGGCCCGAACTACCCGGCGACGGTGAGCGACTTCTACCTCGACAAGTACGAGATCACGGTGGGCCGGTTCCGGCAGTTCGTGAACGCGGGCATGGGCACGCAAGTCGGCCCGCCAGCGGCTGGCGCGGGCGCACATATGGGGATCACGGGCTCTGGCTGGAACTCGACGTGGAACACGAATCTGGCCGCGACCACGGCCGCGCTGACGAGCAACCTGAAGTGTTATACGGGCTATCAGACTTGGACGGACACGGCGGGGAGCAACGAAAGCAAGCCGGTGGATTGCCTGGATTGGTACACGGCGTTTGCGTTCTGCGCATGGGACGGAGGACGGCTGGCGACCGATGCGGAGTGGAACTACGCGGCGAGTGGGGGCAGCGAGCAGCGGTATTATCCGTGGTCGAGCCCGGCAACCTCGACGACAATCGACGACAGCTACGCGGTCTACTGCGGCGGCTCATGTAGCAGCACACAGAACGTCGGTACAAAGTCTCCGAAAGGCGACGGGAAGTGGGGCCAGTCCGACATGGCCGGGAACGTGTGGGAGTGGACGTTGGACTGGTATGCAATCCCGTACCCAATGCCGTGCAATAATTGCGCCGATCTGACAGACGCCTCCCGCCGGGTGATCCGGGGCGGCAGCTTCCGCGAAGACGCCTCGTACCTCCGGTCGGCCGGCAGCCTCGGCAACAACCCCGAGTACCTCGACTACAGCGGCCTCGTCGGGTCGCGTTGCGCCAAGACCAGCTTATGATGGCGCGATGTTCGCGGACAAGACGACTGCCGCAACCTCTGAACCCTTGACCTCCGTCAACGAAGTCCCCGGACAAACGAGAAGGTGAGCACGAAGCCCGGCCTTCTTCAGCCGCCGGGAGAAGAGGGAATGGGGACCGCACGGCGAGTTAGCTATAGAAACCGGGTCCCCTATTGCTTTCAGGTACCCACGGTCGTCCGTGCACCGGGGGCAGAAAATGTCGGCGGCTGAAAAATTTTGGGGCAAAAATTCAAGCCAGCCGGGCCAGCTTGAACTTGGAAGCCGCGGACCAAGAAGCCTGGACCAGGCAGGCCGAAGAAGCGAACACACAAGATCAAGACTGCGGCAGGATAGCGCCACGTTTGTCGACGGTGGCAGGTGGAGCTGGCACATCCGTCACCCACCAGTGCCCGCAAGCCGAGTCGCCTCCAACG
>PMJO01000087.1 GCA_003158455.1 Myxococcales bacterium
TGCCACCGCCGCCAGCACCGCCTGTTCCCCCTGAGCTGATTCCACCCGCGCCGATGGTGCCCCCGGAAGCGTTCGTGCCACCGCCGCCAGCACCGCCTGAGCCGCTCGCTCCTCCACTGCCCGGGACGGCTATCGCGCCACTCGAACCAACCGCGACCTCGCCGATGATTGCGCTCGTTCCGCCGCCTGCAACAGCGGTTGCTTCCAGCCGTACGTACTGGGCGGTCTGCGGCGCGAACTCGGCCCGTTGTGGAGAAATGAGGCCGTGGTAGCTGGGATCGGCCGGCCAGGTTCCAGTCGCAACCTGGGTGAAGGTGGTGTTGTCCGTGCTCACGTAGATCTTGTACGAAGTAATATTACCGGCGGTGGTGCCCGTGTGTCGCTGCGGCAGGTACTCGAGCATGTCGATGTTGTCGTAGCTCTTGCCCAGGTTGATGGTCACGGACTGCGGCAGCGAACCCGTGGACTTCCACAGACTCTCGCCGTGGCCAGTGCCGTGGAGCGTGTTGTTGATTCCCGCGGGCCCGTCGTTGTAGCCGTCGATGGCTGGGGCCGCACTTCCGCTGGTCGCCGTGGCTGAAACTGCCGTGATCGGTATCTCGATCTTTTGCGGTTGCGCCGGCAGGGCAGCACGCGAGACATTGGGCGTCCACGACGAGGGAACCTGGCCAAGAATGGTGACAATGGCGGAGTCCAGCTTCCCCTGCGGATTCGGCGGGCAATCCAGTATGAAGTTGGTGTAATTGGGCTCTGTTGTCTTTAGCTCGGCGGCGATATCTGCTGCCGAAAGGTAACCGCTCCCCGCCTGCCCGCTATCCCAGAACCAATTGCCGTTCTTGGCGACCGTTTGCCCCTGTGAACCGACCGTGACATTGCCGGTCGGGACCCGGACCCCGAGAGGTTCCTCGAAGTATTCCGTGTCCACCTCGGAAGGAACCCCACCGTTGTGGTCCATCACGATGGTGTTAGGCTGCAGCTTGCGGACAAGCGCGCGAATCTGTTGATAAGGAACCTGTTGGTGGCCAGTAAGCCACGCGTAGCCGTCGAAGACGAAGAGTGGAATGTCACCATAATTGGTGAGAAGCTCGGTAATCTGCGCGGTGATGTAGGGNNTTGTTGGGATCCCAGATGGAGAAATAGAGGTCTGGATCGAGCCCTTGGGCGCGAAACGAATCGACATAGCACTTCACGACATCCATGGTCGGGACCGTGCTCTGCGCGATGGTGTAGGGGGTGGTGCCGTACGGCGACGACGCGGGAGGAGTCGCCTTGGATGGCCAGATGGCGAAGCCGTCATGGTGTTTGGTGGTGAGAAGCCCAAATTTCATCCCGGCCGCCTTGGCTGCCGCTGCCCACTGATCGGTAAAGGTGTGACAGTCGACATTAGGCGGGGCAAATGTCTTCGGATCGACGCGGTTCTCGGCCCAGCCGCCGTAGTAGGTGTTCATGTTGTAGTGGATGAACATCCCGAAACGCTGATCGGCATACCGGGTCAGGAGTTGTTGCATTGATGACGTCTGGGCAGCCGCAGTGCGAGACAGGAGGATTGTCGCAAAAATTCCCGTCACCAACGACTTGTTTGTGTACATGCGTTATTCCTTCTGGACGTGTGGTATTACGTCGGTTGCGGGCTTCTGGCACATCGGCTACCAGCAGGGCCGGTTGCTCCGCCGGAGGACGTTACTCCGCCGGTGCTGGTGGTTCCCCCGTTCCCGGTGGTGCCGCCATTCCCGGTGGTGCCGCCAGTACCGGTAGTGCCCCCAGAGGGGGTTGTGCCGCCTGTGCCGGTGGTTCCGCCGGAAGTGCTGCCACCAGCGCCTAAGCTGACTCCTCCTCCACTGGAGCAGCCAACTGCGAGCAGGAGCGCCACAGCTGGCCCGAGAACGGAAATCAACCACGACACTCTGCGAACAAAGGACGACGATGTCATGAGATCTCCCTAAACCGATCCTCCATGAAGTGGCATCCTGACTCTCGATCGGGGCGGAGATCTTTCCTCAGTTAACCTTCGGGATGGCCCCGCTGATTCTCGGGTCGTGGTGGCTACCTTGCTCATCCGCCGAGAAGACCATTGATTACGCTGCCCTCCGGTAGTCAGCATGCAGACCGCCTAGCACAGCCGCGTCGCTCAGTGCCTCCGCAAGTCCCTCGACAATCTTGATGTCGCGAACCGCACCGTCTTCGCCGGCCACGATATCCAGGATGACCGTCCCTTCCAAACCGGCCTGGCGGGCCTCCTCGGTGTACTTGCCCCAGCGGCGCCGTCAGGTTGAAGCTCTTTTCGTCATCGAGGATCTGGGTGACCGCTTGCCTCCAAGGGTCCCATGCTTCACTTCGGGCTGGCTTCCGCTTCTTCTGGCGTTGGAAGAATGCCGGCCTGTCGATGACGTTCCAGACTTCGTCCGAGACGGCCTCGATGAGTTTGTCCGCACGAACAGCGACATCGCGCGCGGGCAGCTCACGCGAGCAGAAACAGATCGTCGGCCGGACGCTCGACGCGGGTCAGGTTCAAGATGGGCAGCATCGCGGTGAAGGTTTC
>PMJO01000261.1 GCA_003158455.1 Myxococcales bacterium
CGGCGTGGCCGAACATCTCGCTGGTGCCAGCAAAGTAGAACCGGCAGGCGGGCGCCCTCTCGTTCAACGCGGCCAGCAGGTAGTGGGTTGCGTTGATGTCTGACCCCAGCGTGGGCAGATCGTCCTCGAACGATTCGTTGACGAAGCTGTGGGCCGCCAGATGATAGCACTCGTCGGGCCGAACCCGGTCCACCACCTGATGTAGGCTAGCCGAGCTCTCCAGCGCTCCGGCGTGCAGCACCAGCCGGTCGCGGATATGCACCAGGCGCGACAGGTGGCGTTCGGGGTCATGCAAGGCGATGCGCCTGACCAGACCGTGAACCGCATAGTCGCAAGCCAGCAGAAACTCCGCCAAATACGATCCGTCTTGGCCCGTGATCCCCGTTATGAGCGCCCGCTTCTGCATGTGGTAGCAGAAGTATCATTTCGCTCGCGGATTGAGAAGCACCTCGGTGCCGTTCCAATCCCTCGCTAGAGCACCGAACGGTTTGANNGAGGCGGGCTTTGCCCGCCGCAGCTCCATCGCGGGAGGGTTGGGAACCCGTTGTGGGTTCCCATGTCAACTCTGACGGGAGGCAAACCGTTCGGTGCTCTAGAGCAGCACCGTCTCGCCCATGAGCGCGCGGTCCACACCGCGGGCGGCTTGCCGGCCTTCCATGATCGCCCACACCACCAGGGACTGGCCGCGTGCCATGTCGCCGGCGGCGAATACGCCGGGGACGCTGGTCTGCTGGTCTTCGTCGACTGACACGTTGCCACGGCCGTCGAGATCCACGCCCAGCTCGGCCAGCATGCCCTCGCGCTCGGGGCCGAGGAAGCCCATGGCCAGCAAGACCAGATCTGTGGGCAGCGTCCGCACCGTGCCCGGGAACTCCTCGATCTTCGGCGGCCGCCGTCCGGGCTGGGGCACAAAGCGTATGTCGGCGATCTCGATGGCTTGCACCTGGCCTGGTTGATTGCCCAGCAAGCGCCTGGTCTGCACCGAAAACAGCCTCGGATCGCTGCCAAACAAAGTCGCCGCCTCTTCCTGGCCATAGTCAACCCGGTAGATCTTGGGCCACAGTGGCCATGGGTTGTCCATTGCACGCTGGTCCGGCGGACGCGGCAGGATCTCTAGCTGCGTGACACTTCGGCAGCCCTGGCGAAGGGCCGTGCCCACACAGTCATTGCCGGTATCGCCGCCACCAATCACGACGACGTGCTTGTCGCGCGCGTGGATCGGACTTGCGTCCGTGCCACCGTGGTCAAGCAGGCTGCGCGTGTTGGCGGTGAGGTACTCCATGGCGAAGTGCACACCCGGCAAATCGCGCCCTTCCACTGGCAAGTCGCGTGGCTTGCAGGCACCCCCACAGAGAACCAGAGCATTGTGACTTGCCCGCAGTTCCGACGCTGACACGGTCTTGCCCACCTCGACGCCGGTGCGGAAGCGCACGCCCGCCTCCTCCATCAGCTTGACCCGCCGATCAACCAAACTCTTGTCCAGCTTCATGGCGGGAATGCCGTACATGAGCAATCCACCCACGCGGTCCGCGCGCTCATATACGGTAACCCGGTGCCCGGCGCGATTCAGCTCCTCGGCGCAGGCCAGCCCCGCCGGACCCGATCCCACCACGCCCACGGTTTTCCCGGTCCGCTGCGACGGCGGCTGCGGGTTGACCCAGCCCTCCTCGAAGCCGCGGTCGATGATTGCACATTCGTTGACCTTGATGGTCACCGGCGGCGCGCTAATGCCGAGCACGCAAGATCCCTCGCAAGGGGCTGGGCACACGCGGCCGGTGAACTCGGGGAAGTTGTTGGTCCGGTGCAGCCGGTCAAGGGCTTCCCGCCAGCGACCTTTGTAGATGAGGTCGTTCCATTCCGGAATCAAGTTGTGGGTTGGACACCCAATGGTCAGCCCATCGACCAACTTGCCGGTGTGGCAGAAGGGCACGCCGCAATCCATGCAGCGCGCGCCCTGCTCGCGCATGCTCCCCTCGGGCAAATGGCCCTTGAACTCGCGCCAGTCTCCCAGACGCTCGCGCGGGGGTCGGCTGAATGGGGTGACGCGCGGATACTCGAGAAAACCAGTGGGTTGTCCCATGGTCTACTTTCCGTGCACTTGCGCCCCATCCTTAGCGTTGAGCTGGAAGGCCGCCATCTCCGCCTCCTCCGGTGAGAGGCCCTTGTCGCGCATCAGCTTTTGCGCCTCCATCACCCGCCGATAGTCATGCGGAATAACCCGCACCACGAGAGGCTTCCAGGCTGCCCAGTGGGAAAGCAGATTTTGCGCGCGTAAGCTACCGGTGAATTCCGCGTGCCGCCGGATGAGGCCCAGCACCAGCTCGATCTCAGTCGGATCGTCGATCGGGCCAAGCTCGACCATCTTCAAGTTGCAGTTGGACTCCAATTGGCGCTGTTCATCCAGTACATAAGCAATGCCACCCGACATGCCGGCGGCGAAGTTGCGGCCGGTCGGGCCCAACACGATCACGCGCCCCCCGGTCATGTACTCGCAGCCGTGGTCACCCACCGCCTCGACCACGGCCCGGACGCCGGAATTACGCACCGCGAACCGCTCCCCCGCCATGCCGCGCACGTACGCTTCCCCCGCGGTCGCACCGTAGAGCGCCACGTTGCCGATGATGATGTTCTCCTCGGCGACGAACGTGGACCCGGATGGCGGGTAGACGATGATGCGTCCGCC
>PMJO01000019.1 GCA_003158455.1 Myxococcales bacterium
CCACCGCTTAACGGCAAAGCGTTGGACAGACTGGGTTTGTGGTGGTGGCGGGTTCGGACGGTGGATGGCGGCGACCAAGGGTGCGCCGGTGCGACGGTGGCAGACCGAAGGTGTAGACGATCATCGAAAAGGGCGGCGTAGCGATCGCCGTGCGCATGATCGTTTGATGGGTTGGACGCACGACGACCCAGCCACCCAGATGGGGCAGCCGGGCCGGAATGAATAGGCTGGCAAAGGGCGTGCTAATCGACTTCTCTGTCTGACCTGTGAGATCGCCCCTGGATGCGGATGAGGAGGCCCTTGTGGACCAAGCGGTCGGCGATGGCGGAAGCCGAGGCGGCATTCTGAAAGAGCTTGCCCCACTCCTTGAAGGGCAAGTTGGTGGTGACGATGGTGGAGCCGCGCTGGTAGCGACGATTGAGGACCTGGTACAGCAGGTCGGCGCCGCGAGCGTCGAAGCTGAGGTAGCCGAGCTCGTCGAGCAGGACCAGGTGATAGGAGCCCCAGGCGCACAGCCTGCGGTGAAGNNGCGGCGACGAGGTCGTTGATGATGTCGGCGGCCGTGGTGAAGCGGACCCGGTAACCGCGCAGACAGGCGAGTTGGCCGATGGCATTTGCGAGATGGGTTTTGCCGACGCCCGACGGACCGACAAAGACGACGTTGGAGCGCTCCTTGACGAAGTCGAGGGTGGCGGCGCGGTGGACGATGTCGCGGTCGATGAGCTTTGGGTAGTCGAAGTCGTAGGAATCCATGGTGGTCAGCGGGAAGATGGCCGAGCGCTTGAGCGCCATCTGGGCTCTGTGCTCGGACTGCACACGCAGTTGTTCGCGCATGAGCTGGTCGAGCAGGGTCGTGGGCGAGTCGTTGTGGGCGATGGCTTTGGCCATGGCGGGTTCCAGAATCGAAGCCGCGTGGTCGAGTCCGAGAGCGCGCATGACCTCGGCCAGGGACAGGGTGGTGGCCAGCTCAGAAGGTGGGGTCGTCGGGATCGGGGTCGAAGAGGGCATCGTAGGTCTCCATGTCATGGGGTTGGACGACGAGGTTGTCGGCGGCGGGATTGCCGGTGACGACGGGTTCAGGGGGCTCGCCTTGGCCGCTGGCAAAGCGGGCCTGGTCGCACAGGGCGCGCACGTAGCGGGCACTGAAGGTGCGCTGGGCGACGGCCTTGCGGATAGCAGCGGCCACCTCTGTCTCGCCATAGCGGTCGACGAGACGCATGACCTTCTCGACCTCGACGTCCAGGCGCGTGCGCCGACGGGCGACTTCCTGAAAGTAGGTGACGGACTCGGGGCAGAGCTGAGCCAGTCGCTCGCGCTGTGAGGGTCCGCGGGCCCCCTTGCGTCGGTCGAGCAGCTTCTGGAGATGCTCTGGGTCCTGGCTGTGATGGCGGCGATCCCAAGAGCGCTGGTGCTGTGCGACCTCGACGCCGTCGCACATGATGCGGACCTTGTGGTCGTCGGCGCGGATGTGGACTTGCTTGCCGACGTACTTGGCCGGGACGGAATAGGTGTTGGTGTCGAGCCTGACCCTGGCTTCCTTGGAGACGATGACTGGAATGACAAGATCGGTATCGAATGGGTGGGCGGGCAAGGCACGCAGGCGCGGCCGCTCGGCGAGCAGGCGCTGCCAGGGGCGCATCCTGGTGGTGGCGTGGATGCGCTGATTGGCGACTTGGTCGCGCCAAGCGGCGGCTTGGTCGCGCAGGTCGTTCAGTGATGTGAACGAGCGGCCATAGAAGAAGGAATGGCGGACGTACTTGATGCTGGATTCGACGCGACCCTTGAATTCGGGATAGCGCACAGGCGCGGCCACGGTCTCGAAAAGGTAGTGCCCGGCGAAAGCCAGGAAGCGCGGATTGAATTGCACGGTGGCGCCCACATGGTGCAGGACCACGCTCTTGAGATTGTCGTAGACGATCCTGCGCGGCACGCCGGCGAAGAATTCGAGAGCGCGACGGTGCATGCGGCAGAAAGTCTCCATCTGCTGGTCGAAGGAGAAATCGATGAAGAGAGCGCGCGACCAGGACAGGACCATGGAAAAGACGGAGAGCGGGCGCTGGGTGCTGCCGATGCGGAAGTGGCCGAAGCTGCCCCAGTCCACCTGGGCTTGCTCGCCAGCATCGGTTTCAATGCGGAGGTAAGCCCTACGTGGCCGCGGCGGTCGGATCTGGGCGACGTAGCGACGCAGCTGGGCGATGCCCAGCGTACAACCGCGGTCGCGCAATTCGAGCAGCAGCCGAGCCGAGGTCAGCTCGGGCAAATCGATGATGCGATTGACGATGTAGGGCTTGAATGCGTCGAGCGCGCTCGACAGCGGGGCTGCTTGCGCGGGAGGCTCGTCGCGCAGCGCCCGCCGGACGGTCCCGTGGTGGACACCGAACTTGCGAGCCACTACCCCGATGCGCAGACCTTCCACCAGCACCAGGCGCCGGATCTCGGCGCGAATCTCGAGAGTGATCACGGTGCACCTCTACCGCGCACGGTGGAGAGCACACGGTCGGCGCGCCGGAAACCGCCGAGCGCTCCGAGGAAGCGATCGCGTGGTCGACGTGCGGGACGTGCCGACCACTTGACCTCGATGTGCTGCCCATTCAGCTCACCGAGCAGGTGGGCCCACAGCTCGGGCTGGCACGAGACGTCCGATGCGTCCGCATCCACGACAGCGCACAAAGGCCGGCCATAGAAGGCTACCAGCGCCTCCAGCAGCATCGCCAGTGCGCGCGGCTCGACCGGCACCGCCGGCAAGCGGGCGCGCAGTTTCAATCCCTTGTCCGGGACGGACAGAGACAGCCGAATCTCCTCGGCTGTCGGCTCGATCGATACCCACATAGGCAACATGGATCAGCACCTCCAGTCTCGACCTTGGCACCGCGAGCACCACGCCCTCGGTGCCGGCCACACCCTTCATGGATAGCGGTGCCGGGCTCGGCTCCAAACGCTGATGCGTCACTTTCTGCGGGTCCAGCCTGCAGTCCCGATACTTTTGCTGCCGAGCCGCATGACCACGACGGCCGGCGCGACCGGTCTGGTAGCGACGGCCAGCCTCTCGCACGCTCTCGCGCCGGGCCGCCTTACCGCACACGTCGGAGCAATAGCGATACCGCCCGTCACACAACCGGCACAGCGGAAAGGCCAACGAGCATCGTCGGCAATTGCGGCTGAAGATTTCCACCAAGCGGCGCGTGCCGCCGGGGTGGACTTCCGGCCTAGATCATGCGAACCAGATCATTGGGTGGCTTGGTCGTAGGTCGGTCAATCCATCGGAAAGGCCCGGAGCGCCAACTCTGGGCCTTTCGCTTGCGGTCACTGCCACTCCTTCATCTACGCTGCACATCTGGCTGCGGCAACCACCCAACCATCGCTGGATCGCACGCCGTCGCCATGATCGCGCTGGCGCCCTTTCCGATGATCGTCTCCACCTTGGCCGCCGAACGCTTGACTTNNGATGATCGTCTCCAGCGTTCACCGAGCCGAACTTCTCGAGCTTGTCGAATGTGAGGGTCTCGGCCGGGAAAAGACGGATGGTCAGCGAAATACGCGCACACGCGGGGGGAACCGCGATGTTCACCCGCTCGCCGCCTGGCAGTCGAGCATTGCACAAGGGGACGGCTTCGCTGACTTGGCGCCCGATTACTTCGGCCGCTCGAATGCACGCGAGCCGGAAGTCCTCCTGCGAGCTCCAGCGCACGTTCGTTCTGCGGTGACCGTGCCATGGTGCCCCCTTGACCCAGATGTCCTCGAAGCCATTGGCCTCGATTTCGGTGATCCTGGGGTCTTCCATCAGGCCGAGCAGAGGGTAAAGAGCTGTCCGAAGAGCATCACTCCAGGCGGCCGC
>PMJO01000015.1 GCA_003158455.1 Myxococcales bacterium
GACTGTAGCGAGGTCTTGAGCAGTTGGTCGGTGTCCTCCATTGATCAGCTCCCGCAGAGATCTACCCGGAATGAATTCCTCGGAATAGAGCACGTATCCCTCCGAGCCAATCTGTGCGGGGCGGGGCACTATGCTTCCCAGCTTCACGAGGTTTGGCGTCCTGCACTGCCGGAGGATGCCGATCTCACGTTCGATTCGGCGTATGTTTTCCTCGCGCGTGCTGGGATCGTTGACGTCCGTCGGTATGCGGACGAGTTTGATAGCCTCGGATTGGCCTCGGATTTTGGCCAGGTAGACGACCTTGTAGCCGCCGGAGCCGATCTCGCGGAGGTCGGTCGCCTCAGGTACCAGATTGGCCACTTCGGCTATGGATGGCTTATCCTTCATTGGGTTGGTCTAGCTCCTTTCCTTGGTACTCTGCAGGCGGGCTCCCACCTGCGGTGCCGTCCGTTGGACGTAGGTCCTTCCCTTGCCACGGTGTGCATCCTCCGGCCACCGAAGCATATTCTGGGTCTTGTCGTGTCCGCCTCAATGGATGTTCGAATTGAGGGTGGGCTCGACGCACACGAGGCGAAGATTGTCCTTCTTGTGGCATTTGTTGGCGTCTTACTCGCTGAGGGATTGGGGTGGGCCTGGCAGGACCCGCAGGGCCAGAGGGATCGGCGGTCTGGGGAGGCGCCGGAGCTGCTGGAACGGACAGGAGGTAGCCGAACTTACAAATCTGGTCCTCCGACCAAACGAAGGGCCTTTGTATGTTCGGAAGCCAGAAGCCACCATCCTCGTCGGGGTCTACCGGATTAAAAATTTGCATCTGAAGGCTCTCGCAGAAAAAGTAAAATCGCTGATAGCCCGGTTCGACCAGGTGACTTTCCGGCAGCGGCCGAGGGAGCATCCAATGATTCGGCGAGCGGATAAGCTCGTCAATCAGGCGCTCAACCGGGCTCGGGCAACGGCACCGCTGCGACAAGGACCGCCCGATGCGGCGGCGNNCTCATAGTCCGGCATCACCCTCCCCAGCGCCGCCCAGAACGCGGCGGTGTGCTTCCTGTGTGCCAGGTGAACCAACTCATGCGCCACCACGTAGTCCACCAGCCGCATCGACGCCTGCACAATCCGCCAGTTGAACCGCAAGTTGCCCTTGGGGTCGCAGCTCCCCCAGCGGCGTCGCTGGTCGCGGATCAACACCACGGGCGCGGCCACGCCCATCTTCTTGGCCCAGATCGCGGCTCGCTCGGGCAGCCGCTCGGCGGCGTGGTGCCGGTACCAGGTCACGACCGCTTTCCGCACCGCCGCTGCACCACCCACCGGCACGGTCACCACCAACCAGCCGCCCGTTAGCGCCACCCTGGGAACCGCGCCCACCGCGATCCTCAGCCGGTACTGGCGGCCCAGGTACAGGAAGGTCTCGCCGTTCACGAACTCCCTTGCTGCCGCGCGTTCCACTGGCCCACGTCGCAGTCGCTCCACGATCCATCGCGCCTTGTCATGCACCACGCGATCCAGCCGCGCGATCGGAGTGGCCTGCGGTGCGGTCAGCAGGACGCCCATGGCCGGGTCGATGGCGATGGACACGGTCCCGCGCCGGTGGCTGCGCGTGACCAGGTAGGGGATGGTTGTCAGCCCGAAGCGCACCTCGGACCGCTCAATCGCCATCATGCGGGGCTCCTCCGCTTGAGCAGGTCCACTATCCCCTCGGCCAGGGTGTCGATCCGATCAGCCGCGTAGGCCGCTGCGCGAAGGTGTTTCTTGATCACCTTGCGCATCTCGCGCTGGACATCGTCCTTCATCTGCCAATCCACTATCTCGGCGTGAGGGGCGAGGTGCTCTTCCAGCAGGCCAGCCAAGGCGGTCTTGGCCTCGTCGGGCTTGCCATAGGGCGACTCGGCGGTGTCCCGCGCCTTGGCCCCGGGCAAGTGCAACAGGCCGTAGATGGCTAAGCCGGTCTGGCTCAAGCCCAGCTTCTCGGCCGCGTCGGCCCGGCCTCGGATGTCCTTGGTCAGGGCCTCGAACATCTTCAACTGCGCCGCCGCGTCGATGCGCTTGGCTTTGCGGTCCTCGATGATCTGTTCCAGCCGCTGGCGTAGCGACGTATAGAACGCCGGATCTTCTTCCAGCTTGATGTGGATCTCGTCGCGGATGGCGTGTTCCATCTCGCTGGCACGGGCCTCGTCGGTCTTGAGCGCGTTCAGCTTGGCGTCGAACTCGGGCGTGAACAGCGACACCTGCTTGACCAGGATCTGGATGCCGTCCGCGATCACGGCCTCCTCGATCAGCTTGCGCACCTTCTCGCCGCAGTCGGAAACGTCCAGCTTGCTGTCCCGGAACCGCGCGGCGGCCGTGCCACGGATCTTGCCGAGCCAGCGGCCATCGGCCACATAGGGCAGCGCTCTCGGGTCGGGCAGCAGCATGTCCAGCGACTGCGCGAACCGTTTGAAGGTGCTGTCGAACTCGGCGCGGACGTCCTCGGGTTCCAGCACGGCCACGCAGGCGTCGAGATCGTTCTTGTCCTTCACCCGCACGAAGACACGCATGGCGGCGGCGTGCCGGGCTTGCAGGCGCGGCAGCTCGTCTCCCTTGGGGTGCATGGCGCCCTTGATGTCGCTGGGCGCGAAGATGGCCAGGGCCTCTTGCAGCGCCTCGGACACACCCCAGTAATCCACTATCAAGCCGTAGGTCTTCCTGTCTGCCGTGCGGTTCACCCGCGCGATGGCTTGCAGCAGGGTGTGCTCCTTCAGTGGCGAGTCCAGGTACATGACCTGCTCGACCGGCGCATCGAACCCGGTCAGCAGCATGTCGCACACCACAAGGATCGACAGTGGATCGCCCGGCTTCAGGAATCGCCCAATAATGTCCTTGCGCTGCTTCTCGTCGGTGTGGTGCTTGACCAGTGCATCGTCGTCCTTGTTCGACCCGGAAATCACGACGGCCGACTGGGGTGCGTTCAGGCGATCCAGGGTCTCCTTGTACAGGGCCGCGATCTCGCGCGAGCAGGTCACGATCTGCGCCTTGAAGCCGTTGGGCCGGATGAACTGCGTGAAATGCGTGACCAGATCGAGGCAGATGGCCTCGACCCGCTTGGGCGCACCCGCAATGGTCGCCTCGTTGGCGTACTTCTTCTTGATGGCCTCGCGCTCTTCCTCGGTGCGGTCGGCGAACACGCGGTCGAACAGGGCATCCAGTGTGTTGCCGACAATGCGCAGCTCGGGCAGGCGGCTCTCGTAGAAGATGGGCACCGTGGCGTTGTCCGCGACCGCCTGCTCGATGGTGTAGGTGTCGATGTAGCTGCCGAACGTGGTCAGCGTGCTGCGATCTTTCTTGTCGATGGGCGTGCCGGTGAAGCCGAAGAAGGCCGCGTTGGGCAGGGCCTGGCGCATGTTGGCTGCCAGGCCGCCGTATTGGGTTCGATGGGCCTCGTCGGTCAGCACGAAGATGTTGCGGGCCAATGACAGGGTGGGGTGCTCGGCGCGATCTGTCCGCCGCCCGGGCTCGCTCGCTGTCAATTCTTGGAACTTCTGCACCGTCGTCAGGATCGTCTTCCCCGTCGGCCCGGAAAGCAGCTCGCGCAGGTGGCGCACGCTTTCGGCCTGCTCGGGGTTGCGGAAGCCGCAGGCACGGAAGGTCTTGGTGATCTGATCGTCGAGATCGGTCCGGTCGGTCACGATCACCAGCGTGGGGTTGTCCTGCCTCGGATCGTTGCGCAGCTTGAGCGCCAGCCACAGNNAGACCACGCCGCCGCGATCGGTGGCCTTCTTGGCGGTGCGAGCACGCTTCACGGCCTTGTTCACGGCGACGAACTGCTGGTAGCGGCACAGCTTGCGAATGGTTCGTCCGCTGGTGGCGTCCCGCTCGAACACGACGAAATTCCGGATCAGGTCGAGCAGCGTCTCGGGCGTGAGCAGCCCGGCCAGGGCC
>PMJO01000355.1 GCA_003158455.1 Myxococcales bacterium
GCTGCCCGATATCTTCTTGTTGGCGACGCCGGGAAATAGGCGGTTTTGTGCGGTCGAAATGTCTGAGACCACGGGAGCGGGATCCCGATCGCTGGTGTCAATGGGCCCAGGAATGTACTGCGCGCCCTGGATCCGGAACAGCGCCTGCGGGCCGGAACTGGGGTCAGCGCCGGAACAGCCGTTGCAGAGCAGTCCACCCACAGCGAGGCCAAGAGCGAGCCGGCGCATCAGAAGGCGACCTCCGCGCGCAGGGTGAATGTGTTGTTCTTCAAATCAGCCGGAATTCCACTCGCATTGCGGCCCTGGTGATCGGACACCCAATCGTACTCCGCCACCAACCGGCCGGAAATGCCGCCCGTCTGTCCGACCAGCGCAGCCGCAGCCGAGAAGGTCGAGATGGCCTGGCTGGAGGGAACCGTGACCGCCGCCTGGCGGTCAGTGCTGTCCAGATCGGGATTGTAGTAGTCGTAGCGCAGGCCCAGTCTGAAGTGCCGGCCCAGGTCCTGGACGGCAGCCAGGTAGTAGCCCCACTCGCGCAGATCGCGACCGAGCGGGCCATAGGGATCGGCTATCAGAAACCACCGATCCAGGTTATTGGCGCGCGCGAATTCGGCGTAGACCGTCGTGCCGGAGTTCTTCAAATACCGCACGGAAATCAGCGCGTCCGCGCCAACTGCGTAGCGGCTGAAGTTCTGCGACGGTTGCCCTGAGGTTCCCGGAGACGGAATCAACTCGCCGGAGTTGTATTGACCGTTCTCGTTGAGGTCCACCCAGGTCAAGGTCGGCTTGGTCGGAGGCGCTCCCTTGTGAAAGCCCTTGCCGGTGAGACCCGAGAATCCAGCCTGGATCGCCACCCTCTCGGAGACCTGAGAAACAATGCCAATCCTCCCGGTAATATCCTTGCCCTGGTTCGGATCCAGCAGAGGAAAGGTCTTCTCGCCGATCGGCTCGCCGTTCTGCACCGCCAGGGCGTAGCGAACGAAGCGCCAGCCCCCTGCCAGCCTCATCCCCAGGTCGTACTCGCCTGGGAAAAGCGCCCTGACAAACGTGCTCCGCTCAGTGAAGATCCTGTCCCGGTCACGCTCTGTCACCTCCCATCCGAACGGAATCTTGAAAAGTCCTGCGGTCAGGGCCACCAGAGGGACAGACCCACCCGGCCATTTGACCGTGGCCTCCACATCCATCGGCCGCACTTGGGGTCCGTTTACGGTGTTGGCATCGAGTTCGACAACTCCCGCGAGGTATTTCTGGTCGACAAACGCGCCCAGGCGGGCGCGACGGATCAGAAATCGGTTGTCATTCAACGGGGCGCCGGTGGAGGTATTGAGCTGGTCCTGCGAGGTCTGATTCACGTTGAGATCGGCCTGCACGAAACCGGAGACTGTTAGCCAGGAGAGCCTTGCCAGGCGAGGCTCTGCTTTCAGGGCCGCTTCCACCTCAGCTCGCGCGTTGGCCTGGGCGCGCGCCTCCGCGGCCTCGCGGGCCGCCCGCTCTTCGGCCAGCTTGTGTTGAAATTCCTCGCGCAAACTAGCCAGCTCAGCGCGCTGCTGTGTCAGCTCCGCTGAAAGCCTTTCCGTCTCCTTCGCCGGCTCGTCGCCGGCTACCGGAGCGTTGTCAGCCGGAACAGGTTCCGGCACTTGGGCAAAAGGGAGCGTCTGCCCAAGTGCCGGTCTGGCGAGCGCGAAAGGTGCACCTGCACAAAGCAGCCCCACCACCAAGGCTTGCCTCCCCGGCCATCCGGCTCTCAGTCGGACGCGGATGGCCTCGGCCGCTCTGCGGAAGATACTGTGCACCGTTTGTTTCTCTCGCGCTACTGGGCCGAGCAGGTTGGATAGGGGATCGGCGGATTGGCGCCGGGGTCTAGCGCCGACACCGTCAAAGCGGGCGTCGCGTTGATAATGGCCAAATGGCATTGTTGCGGGGTCAGGCCGGTGCAGATATCAGGTGGTTGGATCCCGACCTCGCCGCCTAGGGCGTCGACCGTTCCAGGAGCAAGACCGTCGATTCCAGCGTCGGGAGGGCCACTGGAGATCGGGGCGTCCATGTTCCCGGCATCCGCCACAGCGCCGCCCGTGCTGACCGCTGCATCGGTGCCAATCGCGCCGCCCGCCCCACCAGTGCCAGTCACGCCACCGGTCGCGATTGTGCCGCCTGTGCCGATATTCACTACGTCGGTGCTATTGTTGCTGCTGCTGCAAGCAACCCAGCCCGTCAAAGCCAACGCGAGCGCCAGTGTCGAAATCTTGAAGAGATTCATTGTGCATTTCCTCCTTTAGGCTACTCGCAATAACCAGTCTGACAACGCGTGCCAGGCACCGCGACGCAATCAGCGTCGCTCTTGCAATGCGTGGTGCAGGTGCCCGTAGCCGACTTCACTAACTTCGCCGCCTCGAAGGCGCAGGTACAGGAAACTGGCGGGTGGTAGGGCGAGAAAAGTCCACCATCTTTGTCGATCTTCACCTTCATTGCGCACTGGGGGACGTCACCGCCAACCGCGACCGTGTTGACGTAGTTGTAGGGGTTGGCGGGGTCGATGGGCACAGCGCCGGTGATCCAGTCGAGAACCAGCTTCGCAATAGGGGCAGGCGCTGGGGCTCCGCCGTCGGCCGCGATGAGCGGGCTGAAGAAGTGCAGGGGGCCTTGGATCATGTAGTGGCCATCGCGCACATTCTTCAGGTCAGTGGAAGTGGCATCCGAGTCGGCGTAGTAGGCCTTGGTCTGCCCGATGCCCCGGAATGCAACCGCGCTGATCGTGGATCTTCTGGTCGCGTAGAAGTCTGCGGCCACGAACCCAATCGCAGTTTGCGGATCGGGTACCGCCAACAGCGATGTCACCATGGCGCTGCTCGATCCATTGGGGTTGCCCTTGAAAGCACTTTCCGGGACTCCGATGTTCCTGGCGATGAGGATCTGGGTGCCTGAGGTCGCGCTGCGCTGTTGGATGGCGCTCTCGTTGTTGAAGTTGGGGACTCCGCTCTTGCTGCCGCATCCCCAGATGGCAGCCGCCTGTTCAGCAGAAATTGCCGTCGTCGTGTAGTTGGCCTTGGGCACGATGATGAGCATCGACTGCACTGGTCCGTCCCATTCCCCAATGTTGTCGGGCTTGGCGACCCCCTGGCAGGAAAAGAACGCGACATCGGAAATGCCAACAGAGGCCATGGTGTTGCCGGACAGATTGCAGGAATTGGTGACAGTCTTTGTGCTGTCGGTGGGGTCGACTGTGTAGTAGTGGGCGGTGCCACTTAGCGGTTGCGGGATCGGATTGTCCAGAGGTGGAGAAACTGCGGACACGCCGAGGCAGGAGGAAATGGGATCATAGATGATGGAAACCCCCTGCTTCGCTGCGATTTGCACTGCGAGTTGGCTGAGGATGGGCTCGAATGCGCTGCTACCCGCCATAAACACGGGGTTGGGCAGCACCGTGGTGTCGTTGCAAGCAACGGTTGTGGTGCCCTGGGCTAGGGCAGTGGATGCGCCGAAAAGCACCCCCGCTGCTCCGGTCAAAGCTACGATCTGTTTTCTATAGGTCATGGCAATCCTGCCTCCATTTCGGGCCCAGCAAATCTGAGCCGCGACGGGACCATAGCGAGATACCCGGTGAGCGACTGCGACGGATTTGCGTCGGATTTGTGACGGAAGTGCAACGGAAGAGTGTGCAGAGCCTGGGACGCAGTGCGAGTGGTAAACCGAGCCGGGAGTGTCGCGCAACGGTCGCGAATGGGTTGCCGAGACTTTTGACAAGGAGTTCACGCCGCGGCCAGCGCGGCAGTGCTACCTTCGTCCGCCATTCCCTGCTGCAGAAATGTTGCTCAGGCTGCAAGAGTATCGAGCAAAAGCTTCATGCGAACGAGAACCACCCTGGTGACATTTTCTGCTCTTGCCGGCTTGGCAACCCTGTCCGCACCAGCTGCGGCCTACGTCCGCACGACGACTGAGCTAGGGGTCGCCACGGCCTGGAGAACACCCTGCGTGACGATGGAGTTCTCCCTGGGCGGCCCTCCGCGCGAGTTGGATGTTGAGGGATACCTCGGCGCGGCTCAGCAGGCGGGCACAGCCTGGAGTCAGGCCTCGGTCGATGGGATCGATCGATGCACCAACGTGGTCTTCAGCGTGGAGTCGGTCCCCGCCGTCGCCGGCCAGGTGGGCCTGGACTACCACAATCGGATGATTCTCCGCCAAGACCGTTGGTGCAGCGATCCTCTGCCCAAAGATGGTTCTTGTTATGACCCATCTGCCTTGGCCATCACTTCCGTCTTCCGGAACAAGACCAGCGGCGAGATCTTGGATGCCGATGTGGAGATCAATGCCCACGATTTCACTTGGGGAGACTACTTGGCCCATCCGGAGCAGTTCGGAGCCAATACCCACGACTTCCAGGGGACGATCACTCACGAGTTCGGACATGTCATTGGGCTGGACCATACCTGCTTCACCGCGGGTGCGACCTTCTCGGACGGTACGCCCGTGCCGCGGCCCTTGGACAACAAGGGCAACTCTGTACCCCTTTGCAGCGCGGGCAATTTGCCTCCCGCCATCACGCAGGCTACGATGTATGTCTCGGTTGCCACGCCCAGCGGGGAGGCTGAGTTGCGCAGCTTGTCGCCTGACGACATGCAGGGCGCGTGCGAAATCTATCCCATCGCCAACAACTTCGTCTGCCTCCCCCCGTCAGGATCCGGGTCGACATCAGGAGGATGTTCCTACGCGAGGCAGCCAAGAGGTGACTCCATCACTGGCGCACTCGCGCTCCTCGCGCTGGCCCTGGTGTTCCGCGCTCGGCGCTCAGACTAGGCGAAGGGTTGCTGGATCATGGCGGCGGGCAGTCCGCGAGCGCCTCTTTCACTTGCGGTGATTGTTCTGTGGCTGGGCAGCGGAGCACATCGCACGCCTCGCGCGGGCGGCCTTGCTCACGGTAGGCCCTGGCCAATAACAGCGTGCCCTGCGGTTCGTCTGGGTCCATGCGCATTGCCTGCTCCAGCGCCGCGGCCGCGGCCGCAGGATCCCCCTTGGCAAGTCGCACCAGGCCCAAAATCCGCAGCGACGCGGCGGGCTCCGGTGCCGCGGCCACCGAACCCTGGGCCGCGGCCTCGGCCGCAGGCAATTCGTGCCGCTGAAGATGGGCCATGGCCAGAGCGCCGAGCAGGGTTGGATTTTTAGGCTCCTCTGCCAGGCCCGCCTGCAGGTCGGCGATGGCTTCGTCCGCTCGGCCCACAGCAAGCAGAGCACTGCCCAGCTTGCCCCGGATTTCATGGCGAATCCAGCGGGGATCACCGCCGGCCAGGTCGAGGGCCGTGCGGTATGCCGTGATGGCCTGCTGGACCTGGTCGGCCTTGCGAAAGGCGTTGCCCAGGCCGAGATGCACCCGGGCCTTGCGCGGAGACTTGGCGACACAGTCGTTCCACAGCGTCAGCTTCGACCGCCACAGGCCGACCCGAACATAGGTCGCGGACGCGAGCCCCATGCACAGGCAGGCCAGGGCCGTAGCGACAAGGACCGGGCGCGCGGGCCGGGCCAGGCTCTCGACCAGATGGCCCACAAGAACCGCGGCAGCGAGAAAGATCCCCCACGATGCCAGGTACAGTCGGTGCTCCATCAAGACGTCGGCCAGCGGCACCACGCTGGATGTGGGGGCCAGCAGGATGAAGAACCAGGCCACCCCGAACGCGGCCAGGCGGCCGGCCGCACCCCCGCTATCGGCGCGCGAGCGAGATCGCAAGAAGAGGATGGTAGCGCTCGCAATCAGGCCAACAAGAAGGACCCCGGACCCGAGCACGGCTGGATCGGCAAGGCCGCGCGCTAGCGGAAAGTCCCAGTCCAGATTCTGACCAGTGGGCCAGAACAGGAGGCGCAGGTAGGTAGCCAGCACGTGCCACTGGGTGAGAAGATAGCGGCCGGGCGGCATGAACGGAATGAGAAAGCCCGCATCTTCTCCTTTCAGGCTAGCCACCGTGAAAACCGTCGTCGATAGCGCGTAGGCAAAGAAGGGCGCTGCCAAAGCAAGTCGGCTCCCCACGCGACTCGCTGGGCGTGCCAGCAGAACTTGCGGACCAGGCAGCAGCCCTATCAATAGATAGGCAACCGGGAGCGTGGCCAGGATCACCTTGGCGCTGAGCCCCAGCGCAAACACAGCGAAGGAGGCGGCATACAATCCCGCGCCCGCCGCGCAGCACCCGCGCCGTTCCGCGCGGAGAAGCAGGAGCAGCGATCCGAGGTAGAGAGCGGAAGCGAGCGACTCTGCGCGCTGGGATATGTAGATCACTGCCTGGGTCTGCAGCGGATGCAACGCAAACACGGCGGCTATGGCCAGGGCGAGGAAGTCCAGCCCGGCCGCGCCGCCAAGCCGGAGAATCTGACGCGTGAAGAAGAAGACCAGCAGCGTGGCGGCGAGGTGAATGGCCAGGTTCGTCGCATGAAAGGAGAATGGCGCTGGCCCAGCGGCACAGTAGTTGAGGGCAAAGGTGAAGTCGGTGAGCACGCGCTTGCCGTGAATCGCGTCCAGGATCGATGACGTCGTGAGGAATTTGCCGATGTGGCGAATGCTGCGGTTGAGCTCAACGCTGTGCAGATCATCGAACTGAAAGTCGCCGTTCAGGCCCCGGGCGTACACAGCCACGGTCAGCAGCAGCAGTCCCGCCAAAACCGCCACCGTCAAACCTCGCTGCGACGCCTGTGATGATCTGCTCATAGAGTAGCTGGATAATACGCGCGCGCATGCGAGGTCTCGCTAGTCGATTGAGTGGACTCCGACCTGTCGCGAAGCGGTAACAAAGTTGTTGCAAAGCCCTCACTCAACCTCTACCGGCAAACCGCGTAGAAAGCGAGCGCGCTGGGCTTGCCAGTTGCCCCAGCTCCGATCGAAACGAAGATCTCATGACCCCGACCCTATCCCTATCCTCAAGATTGTGCGTGGCGTTCGCCATGGTTGTCAGCTTGGCTGCTGGTGGAGCCGGCTGCGGTGGCGGCTCAACTGCCTCCGGCGCAGACGCAGCCGGGAGTCCCAGCATCGATGCGCTTGATCCCGGCGCCGACGTGGCTGCCGCCGCAGCCGACGCTCCTGCCTGCCCAGCATCCTGCGACGACAAGAACGATTGCACCATCGATAGCTGCGATCCGGTCACATTCCAATGCGTAAACACGCCTGTGCCTGACGGCCAGAGCTGCCAGGGCCGACCCTGCACAACGAACGGTGTCTGCCGGAGCGGGAGCTGTCTGGACGGGCCCTTCAAGAGTTGCACGGCAAGCGATCAGTGCCACAAAGCCGGCGCGTGCGATCCCGGCACCGGGGAGTGCACCAATCCAAACTCCCAGAACGGAAAACAGTGTGACGATGGGTTGAAGTGCACTGCAGGCGATCAGTGCCTGAACGGCGTGTGCCAGGGGGAACCTTTCTGCCCGAGCTTTGCAATCTGCGACCCCGATACGGGTTTCTGCCACGGCGACTCTGGCCAGTCCGTGTTTCCCACCGCCGTCTCCAAATGGATTTTCCAAAACGTGGAGGGGCCGTCGAATGGCAACGGTCTGGTGCGAACATCAGACGGAAGTATTTTCATGGCCGGAGACTTCTTCAACACGACGGATCTGGGAAGCGGGCCTATCACCACAGATCCGCCGCGCGACCAGACCAACACGGACATCTTCATTGCCGAGATCGACCCCAGCACTGGAAAGGCGACCTGGGCTCAATCCTTTCCCGGTGCGCAGAACCAGGGTGTCAAAGCCTTTGCCGTGAACGGTTCCGGCCAGCTTGGACTTGTGGGTCCCTTTTCGGGAGACATAATGCTTGGTGACACTGAGGTGGACGCGCGATCCGGAGATCAATACATTCTCGGGGCCAGTTCGACGGATGGCAGCGGGCTGTGGGCTCGGCGGGTCAAGTTCTCTGCCAACCCTTCGCAATCAACCGGCTTGCGCGGAATAGCCGGGGATCCGAAGCCCCAGCCCAAGGGGGCGACCTTTGTCCTGTGTGGAACTGCAAACCAAGACGGCACGGATCTTTCCCCGTTGCTCCAGGGAAAGGCAGAGTGGCAGGGCGGCACTGACATCGTTCTGGCGGGTCTTGACGGTGCGACCGGCCGAAACCTCTGGGTGGCGCAGGTGGGCGGCACGAATGACGAGGATTGCGCCGCGGTGGCCATGGACGGTCAATCAAACACGTACGTCGCAGGCACGTATCGATTCGGAAGCGTCGTGACGTTCGGCGATCTCCCTGCGCTGCCGATAGTCACCGAACCCAGGGCCATCAGGATGTTCGTGGCCAAGTTGGGTCCCCAGAATCCGGACAGCGTTACGGACGCTGGTGCCCAAGGTTCGTCCAGCTCTCTCAACGCCGTCTGGGCCGTGCCTTTCGGCGAATGGACACTGACCATTGTTCCCACATCGGTGCTTGCGCTCGGGAACGATGTCGTCGTGCTCGGCACTAACCCGTCTGGTGGGCTCCTCAACGGCGTGGACCTGGGTGGAGCGGGCACGTTCGTCGCAAGACTCGCTGGGTCCAATGGGAGTGTGGGCTGGATCAAGGGCATCGGCGCCGGCGGAAACGTCGTGGTGACGGCCATGGCAGAAGGTGCGAACGGGGGACTTCTCTTGACCGGAAAGTACTTCCAGGCATTCACGTTGGGAAAGACGCAACTATCTGCTCCCAACACCTCAGAAGGAGCCACGTTCGTTGCGCAATTGGATAGAAACGGAGACATTGTGGCAGCGAAGGGCTTCCCAGAGCCGAGCAGCGGCAACCTGCCAGCAGGGGTGATAGGCTTGATGGGCGGGTCCGGCAATGAGTTGGGCGGCAGTATGCTGCTCATCTCTTTCACGGGAAATCTGGATCTGGGCCCGCCGGTCGGCGCGATCAGCACCAACAGCGCCTCGACGATCTGTGCAGCCACCCTGGCGCCCTAGTCGGCGATTCTCGATAGCGACACTGTAAAGTCACAAATATTTCACCTGGACCTGTCACCGGCAACGGTATCTATGCCCGAGCCTAACCCCCAGCAGGGGCCTAACCACAGCGAGGAAAACATGATCCGACACGCACGAAGAGGTATCAGGGTTTGCAAGACGCTCCTGTTGACTGGGGCGGCAGTGGCCGTACTGACCGCGGGCTGCAGCAGCAGCTCAAGCACCAGCACGCCTCCAGTGGATGCAAATCTGCCGAAGGACACCGTGCCCAGCGCCGGTGGAACAGGGGGCGGCGGGACTGGGGGAACCGTGGCCATTGATGCCTCGCCCGATCGCGCGGCGACTGGGGGAACTGTAGCCATTGATGCCTCGCCCGATCGCGCGGCAACGGGGGGAACAGACGTGAATGGAACCGTGGCTGTTGATGCCTCGCCCGATGTGTCGCCAAGTAGGACGGACGGTGGCGAAACCGGGGGAACGACGGTCATTGATGCCCCGCCCGATGGCCCTGCGGTTGGCGGCCCAGACGCGGCAGCCGATGCCGGCGTAGGCCGGGATGCCGGCGCAAGCGATAGCGGTGAAGCTGGCGCGTTCGTCTGTCCGAGTCCCGAATGGGCATCTTCGTACTCTAGCGTGCCGGCGCTGGCCACCGTCGCATGGGACAAGGATGGAAGCCTCATTGCCGGGGCGAGTGTCTATACCAGCGTAACCGGCACAACCGTTTTTGGCTCAATACCCCTGCCGAATCTCGGTGGCGATGCGGACATTCTTGTCGCGAAGATCGACCCGAGTTCCGGAAAGGCGTCCTGGGTTTTCACGGCAGGTGATCCCGATCCGCAGTACGTGACGGCCACTGCGGTTAGCAGTGCCGGCGTGGGTATCATCGGGACCTTCCAGGGGAACTTGGACATGTTCAACGAAACCCGACCGGACAAGGTCATCGCCAATCCAGCAGCGAGTCCAATCGACTTTGTCGCGGGTGTCGCTGACGACGGGAGCATTGGGTTGTGGGCTACCAAGGTGAACCTGGGAGACGGCCAGCTCAACGCCATCGCTGGCCTGCCGGGGAAAGACTACTTTGTTGTGTGCGGCGCAGCGACGAACAACGCTGCAGGTCTCGCTGTCACTGGAACCACCACACCGCCTGGAACGCCAGGGGGTGGAAATGACGTGATCGTGGCGGCGATCAAGGCCAGTGATGGCACCATCCTGTGGTCTCACTTGTTCGGTGGCGCGGGGGACCAAGCGTGCGAAGCCGCTGCGCTGGACGACAGCGGCAACGCCATCTTCGCTGGAACGTATGCCGGGACGCTGGACCTCGGCCTTGGGGCACTCACTCCTGCGCCCACCGGCGCAGCAGACCAGATCATGTGGATCGCGAAACTCAATGGCACGACCGGGGCGACCATGGCGGCCAAGGCCTTCGGCACCAAGGGGAGTGTCGAGCCCGCCGGGCTCGCCACCGATTCTCTCGGAAATGTGATCGCTGTCGGTTCGCTTAACACCGGCGTAGCCTTCGGAAGCACAACGTTCGCCGCGCCAGCGGGGCAGACCGAGGCTTTTGCTGTGAAACTGGATTCGAACCTGGCGCCCTCCTGGGCACGGCACTGGGGAGGTCCGGCGGGCGCCGGTGCGGGCTGCACCGCCGTGGCAGTGGATTCGGTGGGCAACGCCACCGCTGTGGGTGAATTCACGGACACGATCAACGAAGGTCTGGGGAGTTATGTTCTGACCAAGTCGACTGCAAGCAGCACCAGTATTTTGGTTCCCTACGTGGTGACCCTAGATGCGAGCACCGGAAACGCCCTGTGTGCACACGCGTATACCGACGGGGCCTCGGCTGGTGCATGGGCTATGAGTGTCGCCGTCAACCGCTGGGCAGCCGTAGTGAACCAGGACGCGACCGCTGTTGTCGGCGGATTCCTGAAGATAATCGACTTTCCTCCTCCCGCGACTCCACTCAGCACGTCAGCGGCCAGCGGCAACGGCTACCTGCTGCGCATGTAATCGATTCGCGGCCCCGTGTGGGAGGGGGATCCGCGGTCCCTCTCCCGACTAGACCTCAACCAGAGGCATGCCGGATTCCCTATGGCGTCAACCCAGCTCAAAACTCACCTGCACCGCTCCGGCGTCCTCGTCACGCTGCTCGTCTTGGCTATTATCGGCTGCAAGAACAGCTCTGACGACAAGGTGGATGCCGGGCAACGCAAGTACTGCATTGCCCCCGACGCGGGAGCCGCCAGGGATGTCGGCGATGGTCCTCGGGATGGGAATGCCATGGAAGCTGGAGTGGGAATGGACCTGGCGGTCGAGGGGGCGGGCCCGGTCGACGCCCAGGTTCCGCGCGTCGATGGCACGACCGCGGACATGGGAGATGCCCTTGGCAATGGTGGGGATTCGGGGCACACCGACCTGGGGGGAGGGACGGATGGAAGCGGCGGCACGGCCGGAACCGACGGGGCTGTTGGCACTGGCGGCGCGGCTGGAACCGGCGGGACCGCTGGAACCGGCGGGACCACTGGAACCGGCGGGGCCGTTGGCCCGGATGCCTCGCCAGATCTGCGGCCAGATGCTGGTAGTGGTGCGAAGGATGCTCCCCCTGGCGATGCCGCCGCGGCGGTGGATCTCGGATCGCATGACAGCGGCGCGGCTGACACGGGCAATCTACTTGGCGATGGCGGCACGCTCGACACCCCGGCTGATGTGGCATTGCCGGTAGTGGACGCCTCGGGGGACGTACCTTCGCCTGTGGACGTACCTTCGCCCGTGGATGTACCTCCGCCTGACTCGCTGGCCAGCAACCCCGACGGCCCCCCAGCCATCTGCAGCCTGTCGGCGCACAACTGGGCGAAGGCTTGGGACAGCCAAGTAGCTCTGGCTGGGCTCGCGACATCGGGGGACGGAACCCTCTGGGCCACAGGCTCTCTCTACGAACCATTCGATTTCGGGACGGGCCCGATTCTTTACACCGACACTCCGCCGGACCCCAATAGCCTTGTGGCGGGTATTCCTGACGCTTTCCTGGTCAAGCTGGATCCCACGACTGGCCTGGCAACAGCCGCCTTTGACTTCGGGGACAGCTCCCACAATGATCAGGAGGCCGTTGCGGTGGCTGTTTCCCAGAGCGGGAACGTGAACGTCATCGGCTCCTACGTCGGCGAGATTGACTTCGACCCCAATGCGGTCAACGCCCTGTTCGGAGGCACCGCGACTCTAGGCTACTACGCCACGTTCGCCGGCACGTCGACTGGAAGCACGCCCATCCTCATCGCGGCGCATGCTGTCGATACGGGCAATGGCACGCTCCGCGCCAGTGGTTCGAACCCGGGTGTGGATGCCTTCGTCATCTGCGGCGACGCTGATCATGCCGTCCCGCTCTGGAATTCTACTTCGAGGAATCTCCAAACGGGCCTGCTCAAGCCGACAGCGGCGACCTACGTTGATGGACTGGACATTGTGGTGGCCATGATCAACGCGTCCGACGGGACGGTGATCTGGGGCAAGCAGATCGGTGGGACTGGTGACCAGACCTGCGAATCCGCGACCATCGACAACAACGGGGACGTGATCATCGCCGGAAACTACGGCGGCACCCTGGACTTTGGTGGCGGAGCCCTTCCCCCAGTTTCCTCCGGTGACGCGCACCTCTTTGTTGCCAAGCTGGGCGGAGCAGACGGACACTACATAGCGGCTGGCGGCTGGGGCTCGGCCGGGCGGTCGGACGCCAGTGGCGTGACGGTGGATTCCAGCAACAACATCGTGCTGGCGGGGACGATTGGGGGTAGCGTCGACTTTGGCGGAGGCGTCACCATCCTGAACGCCGGTCTGACCGACGCCTTCGTCGCGAAGTTCAACTCGGCTTTGGTTCCCCAGTGGGCGAAGTCGTTCGGCGACAACGTCAAAGACCAGGGCGCAAACACGGTTGCCTGTGATTCGCTCGGCAATATCTACATTGGTGGCACGTACGAGGGGAGCCTGGGCTCGTTCCTCGGCCTGAGCTTGCCCCTTAGCAGCGGTCCCAATGCCTGGTCGGCCGAGTTGGCCCCGAACGGCCCCATTTTGCAGTGCGCGCGGTCCTACGGCGTTCCGGCTGGAACCGATGTTGTCACCAGCATAGCAGTGGCGCGCACCGCCACGGGTGCTCTCTCTGACGCCGTGTTCATGGGTGGCTCCTTCTCGAGCAAGATCACGTTCGGGAGCAAGGTTCTCGACACTGGCAAAGGCTCGACATTCGCTCCCTTCGTGACCCGCTTCGCGCCACCGTAGCAACAGCCATCGCCACCCTGAGTTTCACCGACAGGAAGAGCGGCCTGGCACGGCCGAGGCGAGTCGGCGGATAGTTCACACCACAACCAGCGTCTCGCTTGCTATGTCAATCTTGATGGCAACCGATCCATTCTCCCGAACCCGTGCGGCTCGATGGCTGTCGTGCCTGCCGTTTCGCTGGCGCCTGCTCGGCCTGGTGTGGCTGTGCTTCGCATTCCTGGTCGCCATCCGGATTCACGGATCTTCGATCGCCCTGTCAGCCAAGCTGTGGGCTCCCAAGGATTGGAACCGGCACTTTCTCGCGCAGCCCATCCTGGACGCTCTCGGTAGCAAGGCCGACCCGTACCGATCGAGCCAAGGGCGCGATGGATAGACTGCCTTCTGTGGCCAGCAAACGTCATCCAGGACAAAACCTCGGCTCGCAGGGATTTGGTGTATTGCGTTTCTTGCGACACCCGGGCTCACTCCTACTCGCCGCGCCGCTTGTTCTTGCGACGGTGGCCTACGCGCGCGTGCTCGGCGGCGGTTTCGTCTTCGACGACCGCACCACTGCGCTCAGCCCGGCTCTGAAGGATCTCGGGGCACAGGAGCGCGCACTTCTCCCGGCGCTCCTCCGTGGCGGCCGCCCCGTGGTCGACCTTAGCCTCGCGCTGAACTACGCCGCCGGCGGGGCCCAGGGGTCGAGCTACCATGCGGTGAACATCGCCATCCATCTCGCCACTGTCCTGCTCGTGTTCGCCTTCACCGCGCGGACACTCCAACTCGCGGGCGTGTCGCGCGGGCGCGGGCTCGCTCTCGCTGTGGCCGGGATTTTTGCCCTGCACCCCCTGCAAAGCCAGGCCGTCAGCTATATATCCCAGCGGAGTCTCTCGCCTCGGCGTTCTATCTGACCACACTTCTCTTGTTGCTCGCAGCCGAACGCGTTGCGCGCACTCCGGGGCGTGCCCTCCTGTAGATCGGAGCCTATTGCGTGTTCCTTCTCGGGCTCGGGACGAAGCAGATCGTGGTGACCATGCCCTTGGCCTACCTGTTGCTCATGATAGCGGTGCCCGAGAGAAGCCGGGCGGCACCTCGGGTCTCGTGGCCGAAGCGGCTAGCAGTGCTCGGGCGTCAGTTACAGCCTCAGCTTGCCTGGCTCTGACAGTCGCAGACGTCTGCTAACCGTCGCTGACTGTGACGTTGCCACCGAAGATCTAGGCAGGCGAGGAGCGAATCGCCGTGCGCAACCCGTTGCAAATCACAGAGTTGCAGGGCGCGCTTCAACGTCGTAATTCCGACAATGGGAAATGTCGATTTCTCGTCACTGGGAAGACTTCGTCCGCGAGTGAAGCTGTCACATAAATAGTAAGCTATATTGCTGAATACAAAAGACTGATGTTCCGAACCTCCCTCTGTGACCGCTGGATCGCAGTCTGGCAACCGGAAACGCGCTGTGTCGCGCGACAGGAGGAGTTCCACCATGCACCATGCTCTTCGCGGAAGTGTTCTTCTGGCCTTGGTCATCGCGGTGACTCTGGGATGTGAAGGCCAGCCGCCGACAGAAAGCCCGACCCAACCTGCGCTCAGTAGCGCGCCCATTTCGGCAACCGAGCCTGACCAAGGCACCGGCAAGGTTGAAATCGTGGTCAACGCCCCGCCGCGGGTGGATAACATGACGAGTTCACCTGGACATGTGGCGAGCCACGCTCCCGTTACCCTACAGGTCACGGCCAGCGACCCTGACCACGACCCGCTGGTCTTCGCGTGGACCAGCACCTGTCCCGGCACGTTCGATCGAACGGATCGGGATCAGGTGACCTTCATCACCGGCACCCTGGCCACCGGCACGGATTGCGCCTTCCAGGTTTCACTGAGTGATGGCCATGGCGGAACCGCCACCGGGACGCTCGTCCTGTCGGCCGCCGTGCCGATGATCAACATTGCCCCGACCATGGGCATCGTGTACCAGTCGACCGACGCTGCCGACGTGGGGGAAGTCGTCCTGTTGCACGCAAGTGCGACCGACCCGGAAGGCCAACCGCTGACCTGGACCTGGAAGGCCAGCGACGGCGCATTTTCGGATCAAGTCGACCAGGTCGGATCTAGCGACGTGCGCTGGACCCCGCCCGCAACTCCAGGCGTCCGCTGCACCATCACCGCGACCGCCAAGGACCCAGGAGGAGCCAGCGCATCCTGGGCCTTCAAGGTCCAGGTTCAGGGCGGGGGCGGATAGCGGCTAGCGCGTCCCGTTCTCGATGATGCCGGTTTTCCTGGACGTAGCGTTGCCGAGACCTGCGCGGTCTACGGCTGGTAGGCCGGGGCCAGCGAGAAGTTGAAGGACGACTGCAGATTCGACGCTGCGCTGGTCGCGCTGACCGTGACCACCAGATTGCTCGCCGCATTCTCGGCACCATCAGGAGCTGTCCAGGTGGCTGCGGTGGCAAAAGCCGGGTCGAGGCCCAGCGCCACAGGATCCCCCGCAACCGGGGTCGAGCCCGACGAGGCGGACCAGACAAAGCTCAATTGTCCGCCGGCAGGATCGGACGCCATGGCCGCGAAGGTCACCGGGCTCCCGCCAGTGGCAATGTCCAGTGATTGATAGGCAATGCCAAAAACCGGCGGCGTTCGCGCCACCACGGGATGGGTGGCGGCCAGGGTCAGACTGGCGGTGGAAACGTTCTTGACGAAGCTCGTACCCGGCCAGTACCCATCGCTCACCGCCACCAGGAAAGTACAGGAGGTGGTTCCCGCTGCGGTGCCGCTGACGGTGAATAGGGTCGAAGGCTCGGTCGGGGTTGCGAATTGGACGGTGCAGGAAGAATCGGACGGCACGGTCCAAGAGTAGCTCAAAGGGTCGTTCTCCGGATCCGTGGCCTGAACTGCCATTACGCCGCTGGTCGGGCCGTCAATGGAGATCTGGGCGGGGTCAGCAGTGAGGAAAGTGATGACGGGGGCGCCATTGAAAACCGCCGAGACCCTGGCGCCCCCGACTCCATCCGCGGTCGTCACGCTGACCACGAAGATCGCACTGTTGGCAAGGCCAAAGGCGTCCTTGACCACGAGAGTGATCGAGCATTTTCCATTTGCCTGCGGAGCCGTCCAGGTCGCCTGGGATTCGGAAGGATGGGCGAAATCCGTCCCTGGGACGGTGTGGACATCGGATATCGTGCCACATGCGGTCGCGGGAACCCAACTGAAAGCCAGCGTGGCAGTTTGTCCCGGATCCGGATCGTGCGCCGTGGCCCCGACCGTGATGTGGCCGCCCGGCTTGACTGAACTGGCAGACAGCGTGATCGCATCAATAAGGGGGCTGGAATTGTGGAGAGGCGACGGCTGCTCGATCTCGTTGAGGTAGATGATAACCGTGGTCGTGTGGCCCTTGCTGATGACCACACCGGCCGCCACCCCGTGCGCGAGGATCTTGCCGCCGTTCCCAAACGCCTCGGCGGTAAACACGTAGTCAGCCGCCACCGCCAGATTGCTAAGCACAGCCGAGAACTGATCGCCCTTGGCCGCCAGCACCACCTTCATAGGACTTGAAAGTGCACTGGAGGATTGTACCGTCAGTCTCACTTCGACCACGGGCAACGCGGTCAATGCGTGCGCCGTGACCTCGGCCCCTCCACTGGCCGAGGAGGACGACTGGCAAGCGAGGAATGGTGATGCGCCGAGCGCAATCAGTAGCGCCACCGCAGCCAGAATGCGCGATATTGATTCCGGCTGTGGCATTTCCTACTGGGCTACACGGGTGGGAATCTCGCGCAGGTCGTTTGAACCAATGCCCAACTGACCCGCCGAATTGTCGCCCCAGCACCACAGCGAGCCACCCGTGGCCAACGCGCAGGTGTGGGTGACGCCTGCGGCCACCATGGCCCAGGTCTGCCCGGATGTGACGACGGCAACAGGCGTGCTCCTCAAATTGACGGTGTTGTCCCCCAGTTGCCCCGAACTGTTGCTGCCCCAGCACCAGAGGGTACCGTCCAGCATGATGGCACACGTGTGGGACTGACCGGCCGACACGCTCTGCCAGGTGGTGCCCGCGACCTGCACCGGATCGCTGGTTTGCGAGGTGGGGAGCACAGGAATGCTGTCGTTGCCCAGTTGGCCGGAGAGGTTCCCGCCCCAACACCAAAGGGTTCCATCGGGCTTGGTCGCGCAAGAGTGGTACAGGCCCGTCGTCACCTGCGTCCAGGTTCCGCTCAGCTGAACCGGCAACCAGGGGAACTGCGACTTGGTGCCAACCTCCAGATTGGCATTGAGGCCCCAGCACCAAAGGGTTCCGTCGGTCTTGACGGCGCACGCGTGCAAGTAGTTCGCACTTACCTGGCTCCAGCCTTGCCCGGTGACCTGAATGGGGACGGCACTCGAATTTGTGTCGCTGGTTCCGAGCGTGCCATTGGTATTGTCACCCCAGCACCAGAGTGTGCCGTCTTGCTTGATTGCGCAGGTTTGATACAGGCCGGCGGCCACGCTTTGCCAGGGCCCCCCGGGCACATCCGCCTGTCCAGCCTCTGCAGACGCAGGAAGCGCCCCCAGTTGACCTGAACCGTTGTTGCCCCAGCAGGACAGCGTGGCCTGGTTGCTCACCCCACAGGAGTGGCTCTGTCCACAAGCCACCTGATTCCACGCAGCGCCCCCCACTGCGACCGGGGTCAAGCGGTTGAAGGTGCTGGGCAAGAGGAGTTGACCGTAGGTGTTGCTGCCCCAGCACCAGAGACTGCCATTCAAGCGAACCGCGCAGGTGCTATCTTTCCCCACAGCCACCTGGGCAAAGGGCACGCCGCCGCCCGCGGTCGATCCTGACGGGCCGGTGGTCCCGGCGTCGGGATCCCCGGACTTACCGCCATCAACAGATCCCGAGGATGCCGGCGCGCTACCAAGTGCTCCCAATTGCACAGTCAGGTCGATTCGTCCGCCAGCGACGATTTGGCCGCTGATTGTGCCAGAACCAACCAGGGTGAATTTGTTGTCGATCGCCTCTACCTGCACCTGGATGGCTCCACTACGCGAACTCGGCAAGATCAACACCAGCGTGTTGGGAAAACCCAGTTCGCCAGCAGCGGCCTCGGGAACAATCTTCTGGAACTCGGGGGTGCCCGGGTTGACCACGGTCACGCGAAGCTGGTAGACGCGGGGAACGTCGCAGTTCACGTCTGTGTGAAGCACCACATACGAGTCCTTTTCGGACTGGCACGAAAGGGTACACAGAACGACCGCTGTCGTGAACAAAGTGGCCAGGCGCGAAATCATGGCGAGACCCGAATCGCACCGTAGGTTGAAGGGGGAACCTGGTTTTCGGGACGGGTAAACCACCACGCCGCCGCGCCGCCAGCAGCTAGCGCAATACCCACCGACGTCCAGAACCACCACCGACGGTATACGGGGCGAGATGGCTGGACCGGCGTTGCCGGCTCGGACGAGAGTGACAGGCCGATCGCCGGCGGGGGCGGCGGGGGCCGAGGAGTCAGCACGACTGGCGGTGGCTCAGCAGCCTTTTCGGCCTGCAGATCCTCCAGCGGGGGCGGTGCCAGATCCCGCCCGGCTGGAGCCGGCGCGGTCATCAAGTTGTCCAGTTGCCTGTCTTGTTGTTTCTCTTGGCCGCCCCGATCCGCCGGTCGATTGAGCACGAACGAGGTGATGGTCTCGATCTCTGCCGCGGCTCGCTCGAGCTGCGTCCGGTATTTCGGCATCGAACCGGCGGCACGAAGGAAGGAGCTGTATGACGCCAGAGCCTTCTCGGGCTTGCCCGCCAGACGATACGCCTGCCCCAGACTGTAGAGGAGCATCGGATCCTGGGTCAGCGTGTAGGCCTGCGAGAGATGCTCGATGGCTTCGTCGTACCGGCCCAGATTGAGCGCGACCATCCCCTTGGCGCGCTCGGCGCCAGCGACTGAGCTTTCGCCCGATCCTTTGGCCAGCACCGACGGGCAGGGAAGCGCGAGCAGCAACGCCACGGCGAGCAGATGAAGCCGCAGCCACAGAGGACAGGAACGCATGACGGGACACCTCCACAGTGCAAAACGCAATATCGAATGGAGGAAGCGCCGGATCAAGCAAGGATCGCGTATGTGACAGGAGTGTCACCCTTCCTTTGCAAAGAGTTAACAAATCGAGGTCATCGACGTCGATGACGCTGGCAACTGAAAGCTACGACTCCCGTCGGCGCGTTCGCTTTCGGTTGTGCGGGGCAGCGATGGATTTCGCAAGAGCGTCAGTTATCCGTTGCGAATGGTTGGCAAAGCCCTCACACACATCCCGCTTGCAAGCTGGTATTCAGTGTGCCGCCGGAACAGGGGAAGCGGCCAAGGGGGCGCGCGACCAAGCCGGTGCGGAAAACGAACGATTCAAGGAGGCAGCAAAATGTCAACAGCATGGACTCGCATCGCAAGGATGCTCGGGGTGGCCATCCCG
>PMJO01000127.1:0-12043 GCA_003158455.1 Myxococcales bacterium
CTCCAGACCAAGTGGAACGGGGCACGTCCGCCCGGCTACGGCACCAAGAAACTGCAGGGATCCATCATCTTGGGAACAGGTGGCGACGGTAGTAACAACGGCGTCGGAACCTTTTTCGAGGGAGCCATAACAAGCGGCAATCCGCCGGATGCCACCGACGACCTCGTGCAGGCGAACGTCGTCGCTGCCGGGTACGGGCACTGACCGAAATCCTGCAAATCGCCGAAGTACTACAAGGCCAAGGTGGTGGGCTGCGGTGCCGGCTCGCTCATCCTGCGGGTGACGGCCCCTTGCCCAACACCGTCGCCAGCGTCGCTCTCGCCCATCAGTTGATGAGGTGCGGTCGCGTCGCCAGGCGCAGCCGGAAAGACCTGCCGTGACGCCCGAGGCGACCGGACACCACAATCAGTGCGCGACGGATCCAAGCTGCTGGGCAAGCGAGTCCGTAACGGTTCATGCAGCGTCGATCGCGCGTCCCGCTACGTTGTTCGCGTTTCTTGGGATTCTTCGGAATGCGCATTCGAAGATCGTTTGCAAGACCTTCATCTTTCGTATGTGCTGCCCACCCAGACCTAGGAGGTAAACGTATGATCCGCAAATTGACCATCCTCGCGTTGTTGGGCCTGCCCACGATAGTTCCCGTGCAGGCAATGGGCATGGCTAGCGCCGAGCTATACACAACGCAGGCTTATCGGTACGGGCGCTTCGAGGCGCGCGTTCAACACGCGCCCGGCGACGGCGTCATCAGTTCCTTCTTCCTGTGGAAAGACGGATCCGAGGTTTCGGGTGCCTACTGGAACGAGCTCGATATCGAGAAGTTCGGAGCCGACTGCCGCACGCAAACCAACTCCCGGTACGGCACGGCCGCCGCGAACCACTCGCAGATAGCCACGATGGGGGGCAACAACTGCGCCCAATATCACGACTACCGAATCGAGTGGACGCCAGACTACATCGCGTGGGCCGTCGACGGCTCCGAATTCCGTCGCGACACGGGCGACGCCGCCACCGCCTACAGTCAGAATGCACCCGCTGGCATGGCCATTCACTTCAATGTGTGGCCTGGCAACTCCAGCTTCGGCGGAAACATCAACAACACGACCCTGCCGGTACACGAGTACATCAGTTGGGTGCAGTACTCCTCGTACGACAGCGGGAATTTCCAAGTGCAGTGGCGCGAGGAGTTCCAGGATTCCGCGATACCGGCGGGCTGGGCAGTCGGGAACTGGGCCTCGGCCTACAATCTCTCGACCCACAGTCCACAGAACGTGAGCTTCGTCGACGGTATCGCCGTGTTGTCCCTGACCGCCGATAATGCGACAGGTAATCCGGGAACGCCACCCACCGACGACGGTACAAGTGGAACATCGGGCTATGGTGGCGCAGGAAATGCTCCAAGCTCGACGGGAGGCTCTTCGGGCACTCGCGGTGGTAACTCCGGCGGCTGCGCCATGATGTCCTTTTCGAAAAAGGACTGCCCAGGACTCGTTTGCATTTTGATGGTGGCGGCCTGTCTGCTCGTCCTTGGTCGTGCGAGATGGCGCCAGTTCCTGACAATCTCGAGGCGGCGCTCTTGTTGAGCGCGGCACCCCGTTTGGATCCGGACACACAGCACGAAAGACGTGCCGTCTTGCGCACATCGGTTTTTCAGGTCACGGCACTCGTCGTTCCAATCACGTTGATCGCGTGCTCGGGTTCGCCGTCGCCCAACGGAAGCGCCGGCGCGGGCCTGGGCGGGCAGAGCGGCAGCTTGGCGTACGGGTACGATGCAAGCGGCTCCGGCGGATGGGCCGCGGCGGGCATCGACGGCGGGGCTTGGGAACCGTCCACCGGTTGCGTCGCTCGGGCCTCTGACCTGGTTGCCGCGATGACGCCGGTACAACGCTACGGCCAAATGACCACCGTCGACAGCAACGGTCTCACGGTGAACGAAGCCACCACGCAGCTCCTCGGCTCGGTGTTCAGCGGCGGCAATTCGGATCCCCCGTCGGGCAACCAGATCGCCGACTGGACGCGCCTGGTTTCGTCGTACCTGAACATCACGATCGGCTACAATCCCCACACCGGGCTGCTTTACGGCACCGACGCCATCCACGGGAACAACAACGTGCAAGACGCGGTGATTTTTCCCCACCACATAGGGCTCGGGGCTTCGAGGAATGCCGCCTTGGTGGAACAAGTCGGACGCATCACCGCGCTGGAAATGCTGGGCGTGGGCATCAACTGGGCCTTCGCGCCCACCGTAGCCGCGGCGCGCGACATCCGCTGGGGACGCACCTATGAATCTTTCGGCGAGAGCCCCGACCTCGCCGGCGAGCTCGGAGCAGCCGAGGTCCGTGGCCTGCAAAACGGCAAGTTGGGCAACTCGCAGAGCGTGCTGGCCGGGGCCAAGCACTACGCTGGCGACGGCGACACCGATGGTGGCAAGAATGCCGGCAACGTGACCTCGCTCGACGAGGAGGACTTTCGCGAGATTGCTATCCAGCCTTACCTGCCGTCCATCGCGGCGGGCGTGGGCTCGATCATGATCAGCTACAGCAGCTACCAGGGGAGCAAGATGACGGCTTCGAAGGCGTGGCTCACCGACGTGCTCAAGGGCGAGCTCGGCTTCCAGGGGTTCCTGGTTTCCGACTGGGATGCCGTCAGCCAACTGCCCGGCAGTTGGAACGAGCAAGTGAAGACGGCCATCAATGCCGGGCTCGACATGGTGATGTTGTCCCATTCCAAAGGCGCGCACACCGCCGCGGATTTGGCGAAGGCCTTGTCCTCATTGGTCGCCTCCGGCGACATTCCCGAGGGCCGGATCGACGATGCCGTTCGCCGCATCTTGACCATCAAATGCGAAATGGGACTGCTTGACGGCGACACCACCATAGATGCCAGCCTGACGGCAGCCATCGGGTCGGCCGAGCACCGGGCGGTGGCGAGGGATGCGGTTCGCCAGTCGCTGGTGCTGCTCAAGAACGACGGCACCTTGCCCTTGCCCAAGACCCTCTCGCGTATCCACGTCACCGGCAGCGGTGCCGATTCTCTGGCCAAGCAGTGTGGCGGCTGGACCATCGGATGGCAGGGACTGGGCACGGACGGAGCGGCGACCGCTACCACGACAGGCACGACGGTCTTGGCTGCGGTCAAGAGTCTGTTCGCCGGCACTGGCACCACCGTGACCACGTCTACGGACGGCAGCGGCGCCGCGGGCGCGGACCGGGTTATCGTCGTGGTCGGAGAAGCGCCCTATGCCGAGGGGCAGGGCGACAACGCAAACCCCACCCTGTCGAGCGCGGACTTCGCGACCATCGCCAAAGTGAAAGCAGCCAATGTCCCGTTCGTGGTGGTGCAGTTCTCGGGCCGGCCGCTCATCCTTACCGAGGGCAGCGGCAATTCGGCGCTCGATCAGTCGAACGCCTTCGTTGCGGCCTGGCTGCCGGGTAGCGAGGGCGAGGGCATCACCGACGTGCTCTTCGGTGACTACCGCCCGACCGGCCAGCTCAGCTTCACCTGGCCAGCCAGTGTCTCGCAGATCCCCATCCACGACGGCGACGGACAGACGCCGCTGTTTCCGCTCGGCTTCGGGCTCGTCTATCCGTAGCGCAAGCCAGGCAGGACGTGCCCCACACCAGTCAGTCAACGCGCCTGCACGTTGTGGAGGGCGTCCGCGGAGCCCGCCGCTTCTCATCCTTGCCCTCGGACTGCTGCTTCGTCGTCGGGTTTCGCGGTCGAGTTGAGGTAATCCTAGGAAGGCCGCCGAATCTCGCCGGGGCCGCGCCTGAATATCTACTTCGCGAAGCCGGCGAGGCGTTCCTTGCCGAGCTTTGCCGCCAGCACGCGCAGGCCCAGGACTAGGTCGTAGGTGAACCAGAAATGCTCATCCTTGACCGTGTGCAGGCACAGTGCCTTGTCGCGCAGCTCGACCCGGACGACCTTGTTCACCGGCAGCACGTCGCCCGGTGCGGCCACCAGAAAAATGGCTTCGCGCTCCTCGGGAAGCGTGAAGGTGTCTTGACTTGGGGTAAGGCCCTCGGCGGCAAGCGCGATGCTGATGGTGTCTTTGGTCATGGTTGTAGTCTACAACAGGCGCAGCCTTTCCAGGGTGCGCGCAATGGCGTCAGGTAAGTCGCCCGCCATGAGGTTGTGCGAACCCAGGGTCTGGATGGCGTTTTCCGCCGATTCGCCGTGCACGAACACGCCGGCACAGGCCGCACCGGGCGCGTCCATACCTTGCGCCAGCAAGGACGCAATCACCCCAGTGAGCACATCGCCGCTGCCCGCGGTGCCCAGGGCCGAATTCGCGGTCGGGTTGATGTGGGCCGCGCCCTCAGGCGTTGCGATCACCGTGCGCGCGCCCTTGAGCACCACCACGGCGCGCGACTGCTCGGCCAGTCGGCGGGCGTGGCCCAAACGGTCCTTCATGATTTCGGCGATAGGTACACCGCAAAGACGCGCCATCTCGCCCGGGTGAGGAGTCAGGATGCGGGCAGCGCGGGCCGAAGACGCAACCCGGGCCACATCCAAGGCCAGGAGGTTCAAGGCATCGGCGTCAACCACCAGGGGGATGGGCAACTCGGCCACCAACCGGCGCACCAAGGCCGCGGTGCCGGGCCCAGTGGGAATGCCCGGCCCCAAGGCCGCGGCCTTCATGCGAGCCGCCAGGGCCAAGATGCGCGCATAGCTCGCCTCATCGGCATCGTCGCCGTCGGCGTAGCAGGCGGTCATCTCGGCGACCACCTTGGCGTCGAGCGCCGCCTGGCCGGCAGCGGTCGTGGCCACCGTGGCAAGGCCCGCGCCGGTGCGCAGAGCCGCCCGCGCCGCCAGCAGCGCCGCACCTGTCTTACCCGCGGACCCGGCAATGACCAAGACATGACCGGCGGTGCCCTTGTGGCCGCCGGGACCTTTGCGAGGCAACATGCGGGCTACGGCTTCGCTCTCCAGCCAGTAGCACAGGGGCCCCTCGGTCTGGGCGGCTTCCACGGCCGCCTCAAGCGGAACGCCCAAATCAACGACCTCGACCCGCCCGACCGGCGCATCGGGATCCAGCACCAGCCCAAGCTTGCGGCAGGCCATCGTGGCAGTCACGTGGGCGGCAAACGCAACCCCATGCACGACACCCGTGTCCGCGTCCAGTCCCGAGGGAATGTCGACCGCCACGCGCAGGGCATCGGCCGCGTTCATGGCGCGGATGGCGGCTGCGGCCGGGCCGGTCACATCTGAACGCAACCCGGTACCAAACACGGCATCGACGATCACGTCCGCCTCGGCCAAATAGGCGCGCCAGGTGGTGGCATCCTCTTCAAACGAAGCATCGCGTACCAGCGCACCGGGCAAGGCTTCGAAAGCGCGGGCAAAAACCGCAGCATCGCCCGCCATCTTCTCGCGCGGCATAGCCAAGAAGACCTGCACCTGCGCGCCCCGATCGAGCAGATGCCGAGCCAACACAAAGCCATCGCCGCCGTTTTGCCCGGCACCACACACCACGCGCACGTCCAGGCCAGCAAGATGGGACCTCTCCCGGGCGATGATCTCCGCCACCCCGCGACCCGCGTTCTCCATCAGAACCAAGCCGGGCAGCCCGAGCTTGTCGATGGCAGCGCGGTCCACCGCTTTCATCTGAACTGCGGAAAGCACGAGAGCCAAGCGATCCTCCTACTTCGCGCCGCCCGCGCCGGCTGCGATGGCCGCGCGCATGTCGGTCACCGCGCGTTCCATGCCGACCAGCACGGCGCGCGCGATGATGCCGTGGCCGATGTTCAGCTCCTCCAGGAACGGTAACGCCGCCACCGCAATGACGTTGGTGTAGTCGAGGCCGTGCCCCGCCGCCAGGCGCAGACCGGCGTCTGCCACCGCACGTCCCGCCTTCTCCAACCGGGTGAGTTCGCGGCGTGCGTCCGCACGGTTGCCGGCGGCGTGGCAGTAGTATCCGGTGTGTAGCTCGGCGCAAATGGCCCCAAGATCGGCGCTGGCCCGCGCCGCATCCTCCTCCGGATCGATGAACAGGCTGACGCCAATGCCCGCGTCGCGCAGAGTGCGCACCGCCTTGCCGATGACCGCGCCCTGCCCGCGCAGATCCAGCCCACCTTCGGTGGTTCGCTCTTGTCGCTTCTCGGGCACCAGGGTGCAGAAGTCGGGCTTGATTTCCAGGGCGATGTCCACGATCGATGGCACTGCTGCCATTTCCAGATTGAGCACGCCGCGCACCGTCTGGCGCAGGAGGCGCACGTCGCGTTCCTGGATGTGACGCCGATCCTCGCGCAAGTGCGCGGTGATGCCGTCGGCGCCGGCCAACTCGCACAGGCCAGCGGCCAGCACTGGGTCAGGGTAGATGGTGTCGCGCTGCTGGCGCAGAGTCGCGACGTGGTCGACGTTGACGTGCAGGCGAATCATGTTGCGAGTGCCTTCTGCATGGTTGTCACGATCTCCTCGGCGTAGGCGCGAATGGTGCTCTCGTCGGTCCCCTCGATCATCACGCGCGCCTTGGGTTCGGTGCCCGAGTAGCGCACCAGCACCCGGCCGTCTTGCCCCAGGGCACTCTCCACCCGGCGGATGACTGCCTCGACCACGGGCAACTGGTCGAGCGGCGTCTTGTGCGCGACCTTGAAGTTGATGAGCACTTGCGGGTAGCGGGTCATGATCGCGGCCAGCTCGGACAGCGGGCGCTCTTCCTGGACCATCACCGACAGAATCTGCAGGGCCGCCAGCAGGCCGTCGCCGGTGGTCGCTTCTTCGAGAAAGATGATGTGTCCCGACTGCTCGCCGCCGAAGATAAATCCCTTTTCGCGCATGGTCTCGACCACGTAGCGATCGCCCACCGGGGCGCGCAGCAGCTTGCCCGCGCGCGCAGCCAGCGCCCGCTCCAAGCCCAGGTTCGACATCACCGTGGCCACCACGGTATTTCCTGGCAGCGCCCCGCGCGCCAGCAGCCGCGTGCCCAGGATGGCCATGATTGGGTCGCCGTCCACGATCTCCCCGCGCTCATCGGTGAGGATCACCCGATCCGCGTCCCCGTCGAGCGCGACCCCGATCGCGGAGTGGGTGCGGCGAACCTCGGCCGCCACCTTCTCGGCGTGCAAGGCGCCGCAATTGTCATTGATGTTGCGCCCATTCGGTTCGGCGGATAGCACGGTCACCTCGGCCCCCAGCTCGCTGAACACTTGCGGCGCCGCCCGATAGGCGGCGCCGTTGGCGCAATCGACCACCACCCGCACCCCGTCGAGGGTGCGCGCCTTGGGGAAACTGTGCTTGAGGAACTGCACGTAGCGCCCCTCCGCGTCGTCGATGCGGATGGCCTTGCCAATCTTGGGCTCGGGACCCGGGGTGGGCGTTTCCGGGTCGGCCATGCGCCGCTCGATGTCGGCCTCTACCTCGTCAGGCAGCTTGAACCCGTCGGAGGCGAAGATCTTGATGCCGTTGTCCTGATACGGATTGTGCGAGGCACTGATCACCACGCCCGCATCAGCCCGCATGCTGGAGGTGATGAACGCAATGGCCGGCGTGGGCAAGGGCCCCACCAACATAACGTCGGCCCCCGCCGACACGATCCCGGCTTCCAGGGCGCTTTCAAGCATGTAGCCAGACAGACGAGTGTCCTTGCCGATGACCACCCGGCAGCGCCGGCCGCCCTTGCGGAACCGTTCCGCCACCGCGCGCCCGAGCGAGAGCGCGATCTCCGCGGTCATCGGGTGCTGGTTCGCAACACCCCGGATTCCATCAGTGCCAAAAAGTCGTCGGGTTTCGTCTGCTTTGTTCATGCCAAGGGCGCTATTCTAGTACGAGTCGCGAAAATGCGTAGCCGGATCGCTGATTCCGCGACACGCGGCAGAAGGTAGTGGTCGTAAACGTGGCCGTGGTCGTGGCCGTGGCCCGACGGTGATCACTCCGGCCACGACCACNNCCACGCCCACGACCACGACCACGGCCACGGCCACCACCGATTGCTCCGATTGGGTGCGCGACTTGGTCATGGAAAGGCCTGTTCTTCTGGGTCGATCCGCGCCTTCGCGCCGCCGGCCGCCCGGTACCCAGCCCCCGACAAGTCCAACAGCGCGGAATCACGAACGCCCGTCCCGAGATTGTTGCAGGGATATTGCGGTATGCTCCGGGGCCTAGGAGTACGCTCGGCGGACGATCGAAAGGAAATGAGGATGTCACTCAGGAATATCTTCTTCGACCTCTGGTACAGGCTCGGCAAGCCAGATTGGGACATAGACCAACCGCAACCTGACCTCATTGCGGCCGCATCGGGAAGGGTCATCCGCGGGCCTACCGTTCTCGACGTGGGATGTGGCAAGGGTGACAATGCCATCTATCTCGCCGAGCGTGGCTTCAAAGTCACAGGCGTCGATGTCTCCAAGGCAGCCATCGTCTTTGCCAAGCGAAAAGCTCTCGCGGCAGGGCTTGATGTGGAGTTCATGGCACTCGATGCCTTCCAACTAGGGAAGCTTGGCAGGAGATTCGATACGGTCATCGACTACGGCCTCTTCCATCAGTTCGACGGCGAAGAACGCTCGCGCTACGTGAACTCGCTGCGTGATGTCTGCAAACACGGAGGGCTACTTCTTCTGCAGTGCTTTAGTGATCAAGGCGGCAGGGCTGAATGGTTCGGGCCACGACTCATAAGTCAAGATGCGATCCGCGTTTCCTTTGCGAGTGAGTTCCAAATTGAGTGGATTCGGCCAGCCACCTACAAGACGAATGGAAACAAGCTCTACCCAGCATGGCTGGCGCTGATGACCTGCGGTAGCGCAAGTTGAGGCAGGCAAGCGGCGCCCAACCCGGCGTTGCAGCGGCGTTTGCGCGCCGCCGCTGAATGCGCAATCGATGCTCCTGCCAGGTCTGATAAGCCATTGACTGAGTAGGTCGCTGGCCTATACTTGCCTCGTGAGGATCGTCTGGGATGAATCCAAGAACCGCACGAATCGCAAGAAGCATGGTGTCTCGTTCGAGGAGGCGAGTGTTCTGTTCACCCGTGGTGATGACTACTTGGAGATTTTTGACGAGGCCCACCCCGGCGACGAGGATCGCTTCATCGCCATCGGAGCGATTGCGCGAGGACTGGTGCTTGTCGTCTATACGGAGCGCGACGAAGAAACGGTGCGCCTTATCAGCGCGCGCTGGGCGACAAAGCGGGAGACAGAATCATACCGAACCTATATTCGAGGAAGGACCCCATGACGGACATTCCTGAACTGACTGAGGCACAATTGGCGCGAGCTATTCCGGCTCGCGTTCGGAAGCGTCTCATGCAGGGTGAGATCGATTCCGGTGAAGATGTCGCCGCGCTCCGACGCTTCGTAGGTCTTTCCCAGTCCCAGTTTGCCCAAGCCATGGGCATCAGCGTGCACACGCTGCGGAACTGGGAGCAAGGCCGGAGGCGGCCGGAGGGACCGGCTATCGGCCTCCTGCGGATCGCGGCGCGCCACCCGCGGCTCATTCGAGAGAACCTGAAGTCGGCGGCATGACCGAAACCGCACCGCCTAGCACCACTGGTTCAGTCGGAAGCGTGCGCAGATATGCGGCATCAGCCAGACAGCGAAGCGCGTGGATGGTGAAGTTCGATTGGGAGGAGCTTGGCGAAGTGCAGGAAATCAGCGTCGGTGGTCAGAATCGCGAACCGTCGTCGCGCTGCGACCGCGCAGATTAGAAAGTCCGTGTTCGAGCCCTGAATGCCTTTTGCTTTGCACCGGTTGAAAAACGAAGCCGCTTCCTCGTAGTCCTCGGCCTCGAGCGCGATGTCAGGGAATGCTCGAAGGTATCCCCGCAGCGTCTGGTACTGCTGCTCTCTCTGCACCCCGGACAGGATCTCTTGCCTGACCGGTCCCATCATCACCGCACGGCCTTCGCGAACCAATTCGGCGAGCTCCAGCGCAGATGCGGCTACCGACGACCGTTGCCTGCGAAGGGCCAGCGACCAAACCGAAGTGTCGACGATGACGTTCATGCGCGACGGCGCTGCTGCTTATGGTCGTACTTCGGATCAAAATCGACCTTGCCAAACAGGTCCAGGATTCGGGCTTGTTTCCTGCGCTGAACGTATTCCTGGAGCGCTTGGTTCACCGTGCTCTTCTTGGTCTTGAGGCCCCCCACCCGGAGGGCCTCGTTCAGCAGCCGTTCATCGATAGCAAGGTTGGTCGCCATGTGTAGAAGTCTACACATATCGAACCCTGGCGCAAGAACTGGCTAGGGTCGTGCACCCGCGCCCGCGATGGCTTCCGCCACGCGAACCACGTCGCGCATGGCCGCGACGTCGTGAACCCGTACCGCGTCCGCGCCGTTCATGATTGCCACGGCCACTGCCGCGGCTGTACCAAAGATCCTCTCGGTTGCTGGCTTGCCCGTCAAATCGCCGATGAAGCGCTTGCGTGAGACGCCCACCATGATGGGCACGCCCAAGTCCGCCCGTACCCGCGCCAAATGCTTGAGCAGGCGCAGGTTGTGGGGCAGATGCTTGCCGAAGCCAATCCCGGGATCGGCCCAGACTTCGCCACACCCGGCCGCCCGAGCCGCGGCCACGCGTCCGGCCAGCTCGGTCGACACTTCCTCGACCACGTCATCGAAATGGACGTGGTCCTGCATGTCGGCCGGCTGGCCGCGCAGATGCCCCACCACCACGGCCGCCCGCCCCGCCGCAGCCACGCGCAGGATGTCAGGATCGAGCAAGCCCCCGGACACGTCGTTGACCGCGGTCGCACCCGCGGCCAGGGCCGCGCGCGCGGTGGCGGCTTTGTAGGTGTCGACCGACACCCGGATGTTTCCCGGCAGGCGCGCCGACAGCTCGCGAATTACCGGCTGCACGCGTGCGATCTCTTCGTCCTCGGGCACCCGCACTGATGCCGGCCGCGTGGACTCGCCGCCCACGTCAAGCCAATCCGCCCCCTGCTCCACTAGCGCCAGACCCGCGGCCACCGCGTCCCCAACCGAACGGAATTGTCCTCCATCCGAGAACGAATCCGGGGTCAGGTTGAGAACGCCGACAATCCGCGCGGCCATCAGCGACCAGGGGTATCCCGGCCCCTCATACGTGGGTACCACCGCACGTCAGCCCCGGATTTCACCACAGAGGCCACAGAGATCACAGAGACGGATCGGAAAAAGCAAGGGCTCGGACTCGGATCCGTAACCCCTTCCTTCCGGCCTCTGTGCGCTCTGTGGTAAAACTCCGGATCACGCCGTTGGCCGCCGAATTCCGAAGAAATCGTGGTTAGCACCTATGTCCCGGCCCCTTTTCTCTAGGCCTTCTCGGGGTCAGGCAAGGGTCGCGGGAACAGCCCCGGACGTTGCCCGGGGCGGACTTGCTTCTGCTCGCCGCCGCCGGCCGCGGGAAGCGGAGCCGTGCGAGTCCGATCCAGTTTGCCGCCCGCAAACAGAGTATCGATCTCGCTGCCGTCCAGGGTTTCGTATTCGAGCAGGGCCTCGGCCAGCACGTTCAACTTGTCCATGTTGCCGGTGATCACCTGCTTGGCGCGGTCAAGGTTCGCAGTGACGATCCGGCGCACTTCCGCGTCGATGTCCACCGCGGTCTGCTCGCTGTATTCCTTGTGCTCGGCGAAGTCGCGGCCCAGGAACACCATCTCCTCGTTGCGCCCGAAATGCAGCGGCCCGATCTTCTCCGACATGCCCCACTCGCAAACCATCTTGTGCGCCAGATCGGTGGCCATCTGAATGTCGTTGGAAGCGCCGGTCGTGATCTGGCCGAAGACCAATTCCTCGACCACGCGGCCGCCCATGGCCACCGCGATTTGGTCGTTGGCCGCCTCGCGCGACAGGTTGAGCCGGTCTTCCAGCGGCAGCTGCTGGGTCAGTCCCAGGGCGCGGCCGCGCGGAATGATGGTCACCTTGTGAACCGGGTCGGAGCCCTTCATCATCTTGCCGACCAGCGCGTGGCCGGCCTCGTGAAAAGCGGTGATGCGCTTGTCCTGATCGCTGATGATCATCGATCGCCGCTCCGGTCCCATCAGGACCTTGTCCTTGGCCATCTCGAAGTCATGGCGGTCGAGTTGATCCTTGTCCTCGCGCGCGGCCAGCAAGGCCGCCTCGTTGACCAGATTCTCCA
>PMJO01000127.1:12140-12267 GCA_003158455.1 Myxococcales bacterium
GCGCTCGTCGTGGCCGCCGCCCAACCCTGCCCCGCGGTGGCGTCCCACGGCATCGATCTCGTCGATGAACACGATGCAGGGCGCGTTCTTCTTGCCTTGCTCAAACAGGTCGCGCACCCGGCTGGCG
>PMJO01000170.1 GCA_003158455.1 Myxococcales bacterium
CATGATGAAGTGCCCGTTGAGCATAAGCGCCTGCGCCTCGGTCAGCGCCGAGAAATCGCGGTTGATGTGCTCCCAGCGACACTGCACCACCGCCACCGTCGGGTCGACGAAATGATTCACCGTGCGCTCGAGGATGTCGGGCTTGGGCAGAAAATCGGCGTCGAAGATCAGGACCAACTCGCCCTTGGCCGTGCGCAGGCCGTTCTCGAGCGCGCCCGCCTTGAATCCAACCCGGTCCGTGCGACGCACGTACTCGATCTCCACATCAGGAAGTTGCTGCTTCAGGACCGCGATCTTGCGCAGGCAGATGTCCTGCGTCTCGTCGGTGGAATCGTCGAGCACCTGGATCTGAAAACGATCGCGCGGATAGCGGATGCCGGCGACCGAGTCGAGCAAGCGCTCGACCACGTACATTTCGTTGAACAGGGGAAGCTGCACCGTGACCGCGGGCAACTCGTCATAGCGGCCGTTGGCCTGCGGCTGCCGGTCGCGGTGCCGGTAGTAGAGAAACACCAGCAAAGAACGGTGGAATCCGTACACCGCCAGCGCTAGCAGGATCACGAGATAGAGCGCGGTCAAAGTACCCGGGACATCCATGGCGCTTGAAGTTAGGCCGCCAATTGTCGCGCAATTGTAATCTTGTGTGCTTTCTTGTCATAGGCATGGGAACCCTGAAAGGGTTCCCATGCCCTCCCGCGCTCTGGCTCCGGCGGGCGAAGCCCGCCTTCGCCCACGCGTTCATGGTTCCCTTCGCCCTTCGGTTCCCCGCGCGATTAGGGCTTGGCCTTCTTCAGAAGATCGGCGCACGCGCGCAGCCGGCGGCGGGTCAGGTCGCGGCCAAGCACGGACAGGGTCTCGAATAGCGGCGGCGTGGCCTTGCGTGCGGTGGCGGCCAGGCGCATGAGCATGAACAGCTCCTTGACGTCCCACCCCGCTTTCTCGGCAAAGGCGCGCACCATGCTCTCCAGCGCCGACGGCGAAAAATCGCGCTGGGCATCCAACGCCTCGACCAGGCCAAGCAGACACTCGGACACGTCTTTGGCGGTGCGCTGGGCGGGAACCAGATCCTTCAGCCACGGTGTGTGATCGACATCGCCCGAGAAGAAAAACTCGGTCATGGGCACGAACTCGTCCAGACGCTGGATGCGCTTGCGCACCAGCGGCACCAGCGATCGCAGATAGTCATCCGAAAGTCGCCACTGTCGCAGTCGCGCCACCACCCCGTCGTCGTCCAGGGCGCGCAGGTAGTCCGCGTTCACCGCCGATAGCTTGACCAGGTCGAAAACCGGACCGCCCAGGCTGATGCGATCGAAGCTAAAAGCATCGATCATTTCCTGCAGAGTGAACTTCTCGCGATCGCCGGCAATCGACCAGCCCATGGTCCCGAGGTAGTTGAGCAGCGCCTCGGGCAGAAAGCCGGCCGTGCGGTAGTAGTCGAGCGACACGGGATTCTTGCGCTTGGAGATCTTCGACTTGTCGGCGTTGCGCAGAAGCGGCATGTGGATCCACTCGGGCGCGCTCCAACCAAAGGCGTTGTACAGCACCACATGCTTGGGCGTGGAGNNGGTGATCCCCATCAAGTGATCGTCGACCACATTGGCCAGGTGATAGGTGGGAAAGCCATCAGTCTTCAGCAAAACTTGATCATCGATCTGGATGTTCTCGAAGTGCACCTCGCCGCGTAGACGATCGACCACGGTGGTCGCGCCGGTCTTCGGCATGGCCAGGCGGACAACAAAGGGCTCACCCGCGGCGGCGCGCGCGTCCGAAGTGGCCCGGTCCAGGGCGCGACAGTGCCCGTCGTAGCCCATGAAGTTCGACTTGCCCTTCTGCTCGGCGCGCAGCTTGTCCAGTCGCTCGGCGGTGCAGAAGCAGCGGTAGGCCGCGCCCGATGCGACCAGATTGGCGACCTCGCGCCGGTAAATCTCAGCCCGCTCGGATTGACGATAGGGGCCGTAGGGGCCGCCCACATCGGGCCCTTCATCCCAGGCAAGGCCCACCCAGCGCAAAGCGCGCAGGATGGCCGCCTCAGACTCGGGCGTCGAACGTGTGCGATCGGTGTCTTCGATGCGCAGGATGAACTGCCCGCCATGGTGCTTCGCGAACACGTAGTTGAACAGGGCGATGTAGGCGGTCCCCACGTGGGGATCGCCGGTCGGGGAAGGCGCAATGCGGACACGTACGGTCATGATGACTACTAATACCCAACTCAAGGGCTCAGGGCCATCCCTGACGCACCTGCAGAACTTTGGTATACTCGCGTCCGCTCACTCCTCGTCTGACTGCGCAGTCCGTGCATTCGTGTATTCTGCGGCAACAGCCGGTCGACGCCCTGTAGTCGCCCCCGAGTCCGAACTGAAATCGCTACACTACCAACTTGTAGCCGATTCCGTAGATGGTCACGATGTGGCGCGGGCTGGAGGCGTCCTCCTCGATCTTCTTGCGCAGCTTGACCACGAAGTTGTCCACCGCCCGGCTCTGGCTGTGGCCCGAGACGCCCCAGATCTTGTCTAGGATCTCCTCACGGCTTACTGGCTCACCGGCGCGCTCAACCAGCAAACGCACCAGTTCGACTTCGTAGAAGGACAAGGGAATGGTTTTCCCCTTGCGCTCCAGTTCGTGGCGGCGCGGATAGACGACGGCCGAGCCGATGGAGACAGCTTCGTCGAGGTTAACCGAGCGATGCAGTCGGCGGAAGATGGCGTTGATGCGCGCCACCAGCTCACCCACGGAGAACGGCTTGGTCACGTAGTCGTCCGCGCCCGCCTTGAGACCGCGAATCTTGTCCGTCTCCTGCGAACGCGCGGTGAGCATGATGATGGGCACCACCGGGTGGCTGCGCCGCATCTCCTCGCAGACCGAGAAACCGTTGATGTCCGGCAACATAAGGTCGAGAATCACCAGGTCAGCGCCGCGTTCCTGCAACATCTTGATACCGTCGCGGCCGTGGCCGGTGCTGATGACCTCGAACTGTTCGAACTCCAACGCGTCGGTCAGACCGCGGGCGATGTCTGGCTCGTCCTCGATGATGAGGATGCGTCGGCGAATCGCTGGCTGATAGTTGGCGGATGGGCTGGTGCTCATGATTCTGTGGCTGGGGCGGTTTGCACGGACGCAGCGCCGGCTTTGGCGCTCGCGGCGACGGGAGCGGGCAAGAATACCTCGAACAACGAGCCAGGGCGCCCCTCTGGTTTGCCGGCGACCGGGCTGGTCACCACCACGCGGCCACCGTGCGCCTCAACGATGTGCCTGACCAGGGCCAGGCCGATGCCGCTGCCGCGCACGTTGCACTCGCGGGTTCGTTGCGAACGATAGAAGCGCTCGAAAATCCGGTTGTGTTCTTCGCGTGGCACGCCTGGCCCGAAATCGCGCACCCCCAGCACCACGAAACCCGGCGCCCGCCGCAGGGTCACCAGCACCTTGCCCCCCTCCGCGGCGTGTTTGATGGCGTTGTCGACCAAGTTGAGGGTCACCAGCGTCATCCCGTTGTCGTCCATGCGCAGACAGGGCAGCTCAGGCTCGAAATCAGTCTCCAATCGCATCTTCTCCTTGTCCAGCCGGTAGCGGCACACATCGAGCGCCCGCTCAACCACCTCGGCCAAGTCACTTTCAGCGAAGTTGTAGCTGGCCTTGCCCTGCTCCAGTCGGGCAAAGTCGAGCACGTTGTCGATGAGATGCGACAACCGCTCCGATTCCCGCGTGATGATGCCCCCGTATTCGCGCGCGGTGCGATCGTCCTTGTGCCGGCCGGTCGCCACTAGCTCGCCGAACATGCGGATGAGCGAAAGCGGCGTCTTCAGTTCGTGCGACACGTTGGCGATGAAGTCGCTCTTCATGCGTGAGGCGCGCCGCTCGGCCACCACCGCTAGCCACACGATCCCCAGGCCCACTCCGATTATGACGGTGGACAGAAGAATGAGCAGGTGGCGGGTTCCCTTGGTCCGTTCCCACTGGGCGCGAAACGCCTCGACGTTTTGCGGGACCATCTGAATGCGCCAGCGGTAGAGCGCCTTGCCGAACGGACCCTCGTAGAAGAAGCGGCCGCCCGGGCGGGCTTCCGGGCCGCCCAAGGCCGACCCGGCCACCAGGGTGTTGTTCTCGTCCACGATTGCCACCCGCCGGTTCTTGCGCCGCCGGGCCAGTTCCTCCTCGGACCAGTGCTTGCCCATGAAGTCCAGCTTCAGGCTGGCCACCACGTGGAAGGGTTGCCCACCTTCCGCGTTGCGCGTCGCGTAGGCAAGCAACACCGAGCCGCCGCCATCAAGCAGCTCATGGTGGTAGGCGAAGTCGCCCACGCCCACCTGAGCCCAACCAAGATTCCTGATCTTGGCCGCCCAAGGGTTGCGAACCGGGGCCAGCTCCGGCGCGGCCTTGCGTTTGGAGGACGAAGGGAGTTCGCGCGGCTTGGGCCACATGCACTCCACCTTTTGCGCAGCGCTGAGCACGACGAACGAGTCGATTCCTGGGCCTGGATCGATATCGCACGGGTCGGCCGAGGCTGGATCGTCCTTGACGTCGGAGATCTTGTCGAAGAGCGAGACCGACTCTTTGTCGATACGGGCTTCCACCGCCCTGGCCAGATCGTCGGCAAAATTCTGCGACTCCTGGCGGAAGAGCTGCTCGATGGGGCGCGACACGTCCTCCGCGTGCTTGAACCCATAGTAGGCCAGGGCCAAAGCGGCCGCGATCATGGCCGGGAAAACCAAGGCCAAGATCAGCGAAATGGGTGCGCCGAAGCGTTGTCTAGCTGCGCCGCGCATGTTTGCCCCACGGTGCCACTTTGGGCCTGACTATGACCGATGCAAGGTGAGGACGTCCACCTCCTGGTCAGGTCTGTGACTCGAATGGTCAAACAGTGACCAACTGTGCCCTCAGACTCGCGCCCGACGGAGAAGTACTCAGGTTCCCCGTCGGAGCGGCCGATGTAAGAGTTTGGTGGTTCCAGGAATTGCACCCAGCCTCGGCAGCCTGCGCCCAGACCTCAGAATCCAACCTCACCCGGCAATGGCGTCAGGCGTGCGGCGTTTCGTGGCACGCAGCTTGACCAAGGCCGGCGAGCGATCCGACCTAGCACTACTAATTGAAATTCGGAGCGAGCCGGCGCGTCGCGAGGGCCCCGCCCGCAACGAACGACGAGGGAGAATACTCGACGTATTTAACCGAGGAGTGAGGCGGCGGGCGGGGGCCGCAGCAGCGACGGCGACGGGAGAATTTCAATCAGTAGTGCCAGGGTGGGTGCGCTTGCCAAGGAGGACCAGGAAGACATCGTGGCGATGGTCGCGAACTTCGACCCTGCAAAGGAGCAAAGAGCATGGCTGAGCCCTGGCACGAGGCGGTCCGCGAGGACGACTTCAGCGCGGAAGCAAGCGTAAGGGGAAGACTCATGGAGGTGGCGCTGAGCGGGACGGCCGACCGCACGGTGAAGGTACACATGGACCGGCTCGTACACAGTCTGCACGCCGAAGCCCAGCGCCAGGCGCTGACCGGGGTAAACGTGGATGTGCGCCGGCTTGAATTCATGGACGCCACCTGTCTAAAGAGCTTCGCGTGGTGGATCGGCACTGTGCATGACTTGCCAGTTGGGGATCGCTATCGCATCGTCTTTCTGTCCAGCCCCACCGTCTATTGGCAACGACGCAGTCTGAATGCCCTGGCCGGCTTGGCGGGTGACATCATGTCGGTACAGGCGTAGCCTTTCGTGCCCCCTTTGCGCTCCATCGAGTAAACTGCTACGCGTGCGTCCTTCATGCCGCGCCCTAGTATGGGAACCCTGGAAGGGTTCCCATACCCTCCCACGATGGTGCACGGCCGGCGAGGGCGCGCGCGAAGCGCGCGGGGAGGGCAGGGTGGGCTGTCCGTCCCGAAGGGCCGGCCGGCTCCCCACGCGACTAGTGGTCCTCATCGCTGCCACGGGTTCGCTCGGTTGTGAGAGTCGCTCCGGGGAGCCTCCGGTCTCGCAAACGGTGTTGCCCATCGTCGGCGGCAACCTGGCCACTGCCTGCCAGTGGCCGACCGCCATAATGCTGGTGGAGGAATCCGTGGGTTGCAGCGGCGCACTCGTCCACCCGCGCGTGGTGGTGACCGCAGCGCACTGCCTCGCCGGTGAGGGAAGCACTCCTAGCGCGATCGGGCTGGGCGAGACACGCTCCGCGTGGGCAAAGACGGTCGCCGTTTCCGATTGCTACACCCACCCGGTCAACGATTTCGGCATATGCATCCTAGCGGAGGATGTGACAAGCATTCCCATCGTCCCGGTCATGGCGCCCTGTGAAATGTCCGAGCTGACAGCCGGCGTGCCGGTTGTGGAAGTTGGGTTCGGGGTGACCGGCGCCACAGACACGACCTACGGAACCAAGAAATGGATCGGCGGCTTTGTCGCGAGCGCTGCTCCGGGAGAGGTCGACGTCAATGTGACAACTGGCAGCCAGGACGGCGAATACTATGGAGACTCGGGCGGGCCACTCTTTTTCCAGATGCCGGACCGTACTTGGCGCATTGTCGGCGAGGACTGGGGTTCCCCCAATATCGACGATACGCACACCCCGCGCGTCTCCACCTACAAGTCCGTCCCCTACCACGTAGCTTGGGCGGAACAGGTATCGGGCATCGATCTCACACCCTGCCACGATGCCAACGGCTGGAATCCGACCGCGGCGTGTACGGGAGTCCCGACCAATCCTGGCGAAGGCGTGGGATCATGGGCGATGCTGTGCCAAGGCGAGACCATGTCTCGCCAGCCGACCTGCCAGGCGGTGCCTCCCAACGCGGACGCAGGTGGGGAACTTGCCGAGGCTGGCGCCGACAGCAGCGGCGGAGACGGACTGACGAACGGCTCGGGCGATACCGATTCACGCGATTGCAGCACGGGCGACATCCAAGCCGACATCAATGGAGACAGCGACACGGGGCGGGCATACGGCGATGTGGACACCAGCGACAGCAGACAGATGGGAAACGCGACCGACAGCGGCAAAGCAGGCGTGGACGCTCCCGGCCCGGCGGGGGATAGCCCAGCCGGCAGCGGGGGCAGCGCGGGCACGGGCGGTGGTAGCGCCGACGGAAGCGGCGGCGAAAGTGAGGGGGGCGCGGGCGGCAGCAGCACGGTCCAGAGTGCACACGATGCCGGCGTTGATGGCGCGAGCGAGGGCAAGGCATCGGACAGCGGCGGCCCGGGCTCAACCTCGGACGGTGGTGACACGGGGCCCGGACTAGGATCGGACAGCGGCCGCGATGCGGGCGCGGACCTATCTGCAGTCAACGACGGAAAAGGGTCGAGCGTCGACGGCGGGATAGATCAAGAAGCCGGCAGACGCTTGGGCAGTGGGTGCACCTGTCGAAGCGTCTCGGATCGGAATGCCTTGTCTTGGCCGAGCTTTGGCCTGCTGGGGGTGGCGCTCATCGCCGCCCGCTTGATCCGCAGACGTACGCGATGACAAGCTTTTCCACCACAGAGAGCACTGAGCTCACAGAGCCGGAAGGGAAAGGGTTCGATTCTGTCCGGTCCGAACCCTTTCTTCCTTTCCGATCTCCGTGTTCTCTGTGCCCTCTGTGGTGAAAAAGCTAGCTATCCTCCGAACTGGATTGCGGGGGCGGTTCGTGGTTTGATCCGGTGCGGTCGGGTCCATGCTTTCTGCCTACATCGTGTGCTTTCTTGCCGGCGGCATCGTGCTGGGCGCTTCCATGTTCGGCGGGCACGACAGCGACGGTGGCGATGCCCACGTGGGTGATGCCCACGCCGGCGACGTCCACAGCGGCACGGGTCATGCGGGACACCACGAGTGGGCCGCGCGGCTTCCGTTCTTGAGCCTGCGTTTCTGGACTTGGAGCGTGACCTTCTTCGGCCTAGCCGGCCTGGCCCTGACCCTGGGCGGAACGCCTGCGTCCCTGGTTCCAGTTCTGGCTGCAGCCGGCGGCCTGGGCTCGGGCTGGGGTGCAAGTTGGGCGCTGGGCCGCCTGACCCGCGATGCAGTGGGCGTGTTGCCCGAGGCCAGCAGCCACATCGGCCGCGAAGGCAAACTGCTGCTCCCGCTGCGACGGGGTGCACGCAGCAAGATCCGCCTGTCGATTGGCGGCGTGGAGACTGACCTCCTTGCCGAAACCGATATCGAAGCCGAGATTCCCGCACCAAGCACGGTGCTGGTGGTGGGCATGCGGGGCATGACCGCGATGGTTGAACCAACCCCCGCTGCTCTGCACTCGATAGCGGATGACAACCAAGATTCTGGGAAGGAGGAATCGTGACTGAACTAGGCGAGGCAACGATGAACCCTGTGGCGGCCGTGGTGGCGGGCTTGGCTATCGGCGCGGCGTTTCTGATCTTGCTGGGCATAATCAGCCGCTTTCTCTATATCTGCCGGCCCAATCAGCTACTGGTCATTTCTGGCCGCCGCCGGCGCACCGAAGATGGATCGTTGGTCGGCTATCGCGTGGTGAGCGGCGGCTGGGCCCTGCGCATCCCGATCATCGAGACCGTCGAGCGCATGGACATGCGCAGCATCCCCATCGACGTGTCCATCAACGGCGCCTACACCCGGGTGGGCATCCCGCTACGGGTACGCGCCATCGCTATCACCAAGATTTCGTCGAACCCCAAGGTGGTGATGAATGCGGTGGAGCGCTTCCTGGGCCGTGGCCCGGGCGACATCCAGCAGGTGGCCAAGGAGACCCTGGAGGGCAACCTGCGTGGCGTGCTGGCCACGCTGACGCCCGAGGAAGTCAACGAGGATCGCCTGAAGTTTGCCGAGTCTCTCTCGCAAGAAGTGGAGCACGACCTGGCCAAGCTGGGCCTGCACCTGGACGTGCTCAAGATCCAGCATGTCACCGACGACGCCAACTATTTGGCCAGCATCGGCCGCGGGCAGATCGCCCAGGTAGTCAAGGAGGCGGAGATCGCCGAGTCCAATGCGCACAACGAAGCGGCCAAGGAAGCAGCGGCGGCCGAGATGCGCGCGAAGGTGGCCGAGGCCGAGGCTGAGCGTACCATCGCCCAGCGCCGCAATGACGTACGCCGCATCGCCGCCGAGTTGGAAGCCGAGGCCAAGTCGATCGAAGAACGGGCCGAGGCGGGCGCTTTGGCGGCCCACGCGGTTGCGATGCAGGATTTGGAGGGCGTGCGTCGCGAGCTGGAGGCCCTGCGCTTGCAGAGCGACGTGGTTGTACCCGCCGACATTCAGCGCGAGGCGGCGGCCTTGGCCGCGGCCGGCGCCGCCGCGCCGACCGCAGAAAATGGGCGCGCCACCGCCGAGTCGCTGGGATTGGTGGCCGATGCCTGGACCAAGGCCGGGCCGTCGGCGCAAGACATGTTCCTCATCAACAAGATCGAAGACATCACCAAGATCGTGGTCGACGCCGTTCAGCGCATCAAGCTGGGCCCGGTGCACCTGATCGACGGCGGCGATGGGCAGGCCCTGCCCCGCTTTGCTGCCGCCTACCCGGCTGCGGTGGCCGAGGTGCTGCGCTCGCTGTTTGCCACCACCGGCGTGGACATCACAGCGCTGCTCGCGCGGCAAGCGGGCCAGCCAACGCCTGCTGCTGCAGGCCTTGCGGGAAGGGAGGTGCGGCCATGACCAGCATCGGCCTGCTGATTGGCGTCGGCGTGGTGGCCGGACTGGTCCTGCTCGTCGTCATGACCCGCCTGCTCTACATCTGCCAACCCAATGAAGTGCTCATCTTCTCGGGCGCTCGCCGGGTGCTGGCCACCGGACGCATGGTCGGCTACCAGATCATCAAGGGCGGCCGCCGCGTGCGCCGGCCCCTGATTGAAGCGGTCGACCGCATGGACCTGACCAACATGCCCATCGAGCTGGCGGTCACCGGCGCGTATTCCAAGGGCGGCATTCCGCTCAATGTGCATGGCATAGCCAACGTGAAGATTGCGGGCGAGCAGCCCATGCTCGACAACGCGATCGAGCGCTTCTTGGGCGTGGATCGCGGGCGCATAATGGCGGTGGCCAAAGAAACCCTGGAAGGCAACCTGCGCGGCGTGCTGGCCACGTTGACGCCCGAGGAAGTCAATGCCGACAAGATCAAGTTCGCACAGTCGCTGTTGACTGAGGCCGAGGAGGATCTGCGCCACATTGGCCTGGAGCTGGACACCCTGAAAATCCAGGATGTGTCCGACGACGTGAACTACCTGGACAGCATCGGCCGCAAGCAATCGGCCGAGGTGCAGAAGCACGCCGCCATTGCCGAGGCCCGCAACAAGGCCGACTCGGCCATTCAGTCCGCGCAGAACCATCAAACCACTGAGATCTCGCGCCTGGATGCGCAGCTTGGCACCTTGCGGGCGGACATGGCCCGACGGGTGACCGACGCGCAAACCAAGGCGTTGGCCATGGTGGCCGAGGCCAAGGGGCAAGTGGCTTCCAAGCTGGCGCGTGCCCAGGCCGAATTGGACGTGCAGAAGGCGCGGGTCGAGCAAGTGCGCCGGCAGCTGCAGGCCGACGTGTTGGAGCCGGCGCGCGCACAGAAGGCGGCCGCCGAGGCCACCGCCAAGGGCGAAGCCGCCCGCATCGTCGAGCAAGGCCGCGCCACTGCGGCGGCCATGCAAGAGATCGCCACCAGCTGGCGCCGGGTAGGCGACAATGCCCGCCAAGTGTTCCTCATGCAAAAGGTGGACGCGCTGATGCGGATCGTGATGAGCAGCGCCGGCGACTTGAAGGTGGATCGTCTGACTGTGCTGGGCGGAATTGGCGGCAACGGTGGCAGCGGCGATCTGGCGGGCAAGCTGATTGCCATGAGTGAACAACTGAAAGCCGCCACCGGCCTGGACATCGTGCAAGCCGTGCGCGAGCGCGTGGTGGGAAAGCCAGTTCCCCCGGTGCGGGTGGGGACGTAGGGGAAAGGTTTGGAATCGGCATCTGCGGCCGAGACCAGTGGCATGCCCGGCTCTCGGCAATGACGTGAAATGCTTGTGGGCGGTTGGACATCCTATCAAGAGTCAGCCGACGCTCGCGCCAACCTCCGCAACGCTTGCGGGTACAAGGAGCAACCACCATGGGTAACCCATTTGTTCATGTCGAGCTCAACACCACGAATCTCCCCAAGGCAAAGGCTTTCTACGCCAAACTCTTCGACTGGAAGCTCCAGGATCTCCCGGCGGAGACGCCCGGCGGTGAGTACACCATAATCAAGGTTGGCAAAGGTGTGGGCGGCGGGATGATGAAGCAGATGATTCCCGGTGCTGGGTCGGCCTGGATGCCCTACGTGCTGGTCAAAGACATCGATGCGGCGACCAAAAAGGCGAAAAAACTTCGCGCCAAGATCATGAAGGGCGTGACCCAAGTCGAGGGGATGGGCTGGCTGAGCATCATCGTCGACCCCACTGGCGCCGTCTTGGGCCTGTGGGAACCCGATGACATGTGAACGCTGCCACCGACCTGCGACAGATAATAGTCCCGAAAAAGCCTGCGCCGCCAGGGTGCTCACTTCCACGACTCTGGGAAAGTCCGGACCGAGGCGACCTACCTCAGATGCACGCGCAAGACGCAACTTGCCATCCGCGGGTATGCCGAGGGCATTCCCCGGGACGAAGCGAAACGGTCGCGGCTCTATCGATGGGTGAGTGGAGACGACTTAGTCGTTGTCCCGCGCGCAGGCCATGACCGCCGCGCCCGGGGCGCGAGGGTCACCGAGGCTCGTTCAGCTCGCCGCGCAGGCGGCGCAGGACCTCCCGCGCCGGTCCGGTGGCGCGCCAGCTCCAGGATGACAGCAGCGCATCGATGCGTGCCTGCAGCCGGGCCACGCCGGCACCCAGTTCGTTGTTCGAGTGAGCCAGGGAGTCGCGCTGTGCTTGAACGTCGTTCAGCGTGCGGGCCAGAGTATCGCGCTGCCCTTGAACCTCTTCCAGCGTGCGGGCTAGGGTATCGCGTTGCACTTGAACCTCTTCCAGCGTGCGCGCCAGCGATTCGCGTTGCTCTCGAACCTCGTCCCGCGCGCGGACCAAAGTGTCGCGCTCCCTTTCGACCGCATCCAGCGTGCGGGCCAAGGTGTCGCGCTCCCCTTCAACCTCGTCGAGCGTGCGGTCCAGCTCGTCCCTCTCCCATTTGGCCGCCTCCAGCGTGCTGGCCAGCGCGCTCCGCTGCCCCTCGACCTCGACCAGTTTGCGGGCCAGCGCATCCCGCTCCTGCTGCTCGCGCCGCAACCGTTCCAGCTCCTCCGCCCGGATGGTCCCTTCCTTCTGCGCGACCTCGAGGTCGTGCTCGGAAACGGCCAGCGCGGTTTCCAGTTCCTCGACGCCCCGGTGGCGCAGGAAAAGCTGTAGCCGAATGGCGTCGGGATCGTAGGCGGTCAGCGTGGCGGGGTCGCGAATGAAGCTGTCGCCCGACTCCGCGCCGTCGCGCTGCACATGCCAGTCAAGTGCGCCCTCGGCGGGATCCCAGCTTGGCTGGCGTTCTTGCAGGATCTTGCGCTCGCCCTGGGCCCGGTTGCGGATGGGGTAAAGGCGCAGCAGGAAGCGGATAGGAAACACGCGGCGTTCCGAGACGATGGCCTCGTGCCCCCCGGAGGAAACCAGATCCACCGCCGATCTCTTCCAGGCGTTGATACGCAGCCGGTCGAAACGGCGCGCTGGTACACAATACCGGAAGGTTGTGCGCAGGTCGTCTCCCTTGCGGTAGTTGTCGTCGGTGGGCGGAAAGGCGAACGCCGCGAAATCGATGGCGTTGTAGCCGGCCTCGTGTGCCCGCCGGATGGCCTGGCGCAGGTCGAGGTGCGGCCACGGGCTCTCGCGGAACTCGTCAGCGTCATGGTGGATGAACCAGTCACCATCCAATTCCTGCGCCAGCTTCTGCTTGCGCTCCAGCAGGTGACCCCAGGTCAGGCGTTGGGCGTCTTCCGCGGGAAAGCCCGATTCTTCCGGAAGGCGCTCGATCCCGATTAGGCCCTTGCCGGCAAACCGTTGGGCCTCTGCCACCGTACCGTCGGTGGAAGCGCGATCGATGAGGTACACCGACACACCCTGCTCGATGAGGTGCTGAATGGACAACCCGATGATGTCCTCCTCGTTGTAGGCGGCCATGATGGCCGTAACCGAGAAGCTTGCGGGCACGTCCACGCGATCCTCAACCAGCGGACTTCTCATCCGGCTGCGCCTGAGCGTAGAAGAAACAAGCCTGTTGTTCGCGATGTCCCATCTCGTCTGCGTCTCTCCGCTGACCGCTTCTTATATCACTACCTCCCTGTGCCGGCTATTCGCGTGCGGCAAGCCGAAATCCGTCCGGCTGCGGACAGGGAATCCCTATAGGCGGACCGGCGGCGCGCGCTTGGCGGCGCCGGCAGCCGCGGTTGGTTCTACACACGCTTCTCCGCCCGTGGGCTATCCTGCCCCCTCATGATTCGGGTTTGCTGCTCCAACCGCACCGAGGCGCTCTTGGCGGCGTTCGTGCGCAACCTGCGGCGCGAGCGGCAGAGCGAGGGTCCCTTTGCCCCGGTGCGGGTGGTGGTGCCCAACCGCAATGTCGAGACCTATCTGCGTCTGGGTGTGGCGCGCGCGTGTGGAATTGCGGCCAACTTGCAGGTCACGTTTCTGCGCAGGCTGCTGGCCCACGTGGCCGAGCGGGCACTGCCCGGAAGCCGCGTGGTGGATGCGCAACAGATTCAGGCCCATTTGTTGGCGCTGTTTCACGACGACGAATTTCTGCAACGGCCCGAGATGGCGCCGGTGCGCGGGTACCTTCTCGCCGGCGGTGGCGCGCGCGACGCTATCGACCGGCGGCGATGCCAACTCGCCTTCCGGCTGGGCCCGCTCTTCGAGGAATACGCGGCATCGCGCGCCGAGATGGTCAAGACCTGGGAGAGGGGCACCAGCCTAGGCGACGATCGCCTGTTTGCCGCGACGGAAGCCTGGCAGCGCGCACTTTGGCTGGCCATCTTCGGCCCCACCGGTCGCATCGCCCTCCGCTCGCAAGCCGAGGGCGTTACCTGGTTGCGCATCGACGAGCTGCTGGCGCGCGCCGAGGCGCAGGGAAAGCTCGCGGCCGAGGGGTCGGGGCCGCGGCTGCACCTGTTCGGCGTGTCCTATGCGGCGCCTTCCTACCATCGCATGCTGACCGCACTCGGCCGCCACATCGAGGTGTTCCTCTACACGCTCAACCCCTGCCGCGAATTCTGGGAAGACGTGGAAACCACGTCCGAGGTGCGCCGCCGTGTGGCCAGAACGCCCCAGGCAGATTACACGCTCGACGATCCTTTTGGCCTCCTCAAGCAATCCGAGAACTTGGCCTTGCGACTGTGGGGCCGGCCGGGCCGCGAGAACCTGCGTTTGCTCGGCCAGCTTGACGCGTGCGAGTTCGAGGAGCACTTCGCGGCCGCAACCGCGCCCACCCTGCTGGCGCGTTTGCAGAACGACATCCTCGACCGGGTGGCAAGAGACCAGCCCGACCCGACCCTGCGCGCCGACGACAGTTTGCAAGTATTGGCCTGCCCGGGNNCGCTGCAACGACATCGCGGTGATTGTGCCCGAGTCGGGCAAGCAATCCTATCTTGCCCAGGTGGGCGCGGTGTTTGCCGAGAGCCACGATTTGCCCCATCACGTGGTGGATCTGCCGCTTGCCGGCGGGCACCGGCTGGGCGAGGCCGCGCAAATGCTGCTCGACCTGCCCTTCTCGTCGTTCTCGCGCAAGGAGCTGGTGCCGCTGCTCACCCACCCCTCGCTGATGGCGGGTTTTCCCGACGCCCGGCCCGCCGACTGGCTGCGCCTGATCGACGATCTGGGCATCGTGCGTGGGGCTGATCGACGGGATCTTGCCGGAAGCTATCTCGATCGCAAACTCGAAGAGGGCGATCTCTTCACCTGGGATCAGGGACTGCGTCGGCTGGCCCTGGGCGCTTTCATGCTGGGGGAACGCAGCGGCGATGAAACCGCGGTCGTTCTCGACGGCAATCAGTACCTGCCGGTCGAGACTGCCCCCGACGAACGCGACAGCGCGCTCGGCTTCGCGCTGCTGGTGCGCTCGCTCCTCGCCGACGCACGTTTTGCCGCCGGGATCGACGGCCCGGCCGAACGGCCGCTGTCCGAGTGGTTGGCCTTCATCCGCGGCTTGCTTGCTGCGTACCTTGTGCCCGCGGACGACGCCGAAGAAGGGCTGCTGGCCCGCTACCGGGCTGTGCTCGACGAGATCGCGGAGGTGGGATTGCAGAACTTGCCCATCAGCTATCGGGTGGCGGCCGAGCTGGCGCGCAGCGGGCTCGCGGCCATCCCCGGCTCGCGCGGGCAATACCTCGCGCGCGGCGTGACCGTCGCATCCTTCGTACCCATGCGGGCCATCCCCTTCCGCGTGGTTTTCGTACTTGGATTGGGCCAGGGCGATTTTCCGCGCAGCGCGCGCCGCGGGGATCTCGACTTACGCGAGGCCGGGCGCGAACCCGGCGACGTCACACCCCGCGAGCAGGATCTGTACATGTTTCTGGAGACGCTGCTTTGTACGCGCGAACGGCTGGTGCTTTCCTACCTGGACCGCGACGAGGTCACGGGCGAAAAGCGTCCACCGTCGGCAGCGGTACTCGAGTTGCGCGAGATCCTGGCGGGCGGCTACCTCAGCGATGCTGAAGTGAAGAAGCTGTTCGAGGCGCAATCGCCGCCTCTGCGGCGCCACCGGGACGTCGAACGTCTGGACGCTTTGCCGCTCGCGCGCGAGGAACATGCGGCCTGGGACTTGGGCGATTCTCTGCGCAGGTCGCTGCCGGAAGGCACGGCCGCTCCGGCGAATGCGAGGGATCTGCGCCGCGTGCTCTCGCCGTCGGCATTCACCGAGGTGGCAACCCGCCTGTCGCTACCTAGGCCGCGGGCGCCGGTAGCCGAGCCGACTGAAGCGCCAACCAAGGTGATCATTTCACTCACCGATCTGCGTCGTTTCCTGGAGGACCCTTTGCAAGGCTCGGCGCGCTTCCGCTTGCGCCTGCGCGAGGCCCTGGGCGACGACGAACTCACCGACCGCGAGGACGAGCTTTTTGCCACGGGTGCGTTGCCTCGCTCTGTGCAACTACGCGAAGCCATGATCGGCGCGGTGCTGGCGTCAACCGTGGTACCCTCGTCCGAGGCGGTGGCGGCCCGCTACGACGAGATCAGCCTGCACGAGGAGCTGGCGGGCCGCGGACCGGCCGGGCTGTTTCGCGAGGCCGAGCGCGAGCGCCACGTTGCCATCTTGAACAAGTGGGCCGAGCAGCTCAGTCGCATTGCGCGTGGCGGGCCATTGCACGGACGCGTGCTGCACTTTGGCCAGGCGTTCGAGAACGAAGACGTGCGCGCTATCTTGCCGGCGATCACGTTTGCTCTTGGCGCGGACGGGGCGCGGCCCCCGCTGCAGGTGGAGTTGCATGGCCGAACCAGCGTTCTGGTTGAGGCCCCGGACCTGCCGCGTGCATCGGTCATCTTCACCTGCCGAGCGGAAGACGCTGACGAGGAGACCCGGCTCGACAAGGAGTCACTGGCGGCATTCCTAGACCACGTAGCCCTGGCCGCTGCGGGACTGTCCCAAGCCGGGGCTGGCCACCGCGGACTGCTGCTGCTCACCCACGCCGCCCAGCACGACATCGAAGAGCGCCGCTTCGCCGCTCTGGACATAGCGCGCGCGCGCGACTACCTGGCGCGTCTGGTGCGCGACTTGCTGACCGGTACGCTTGGCCCGGACGGCGCGCCCACCGGCCTTCACGCCTATGTGCTTCCCTGCGAGGCAGTGTTGCGCGCGCGGCACAAGGGCATTTTGCCCGGGGACGAGGCCGCAGATCTTTGGCGACGGTGCCGCGAGGGCGGGCGCATTCGCTTCAGCACCCTGCGCGGGCCGATCCGCGACGCCGAGGTCCGATGGAATCCGCCCCCGGCGGAAATGGCCGCACGCATGGCGGCCGATCGCTTCGGGCTGTTCTTCCAATTGTTGCGACCGGGGGCCGCATGAACGCTGCTTTCCGCTATCCGCGACCACCTGAGCTGGATCAGCTGGGCACCCGGCATGCCGTGGTCGAGGCATCGGCCGGCACGGGCAAGACGTACTTGCTTGAGCACCTGGTGGTCGAGTTGCTGCTCAATCGCGGCGCACGCATCGAGGAGATTCTGGTCGTGACCTTCACTGAACGCGCCACGGCTGAGCTTTGCCTGCGCCTGCGCGAAAAGCTGAGCGAGCTCTGCCGTCTTTCGGCCGACCACCCCGCCGCGACCGAATTGCCCGAGCAAGGATGCTGGCTAATTGACGAGGCTGCGCGCGGCCGACTGCGCGATGCCTTGCTGGCCTTCGATCGTGCCACGATCTCGACGATCCACGGCTTCTGTCGCGGCATTCTGGGAGACCACGCTTTTCTCCATCAACGTATGTTCGACGAGCAGGCGGTGGACGAGAGTGGCGCTTTTCACACCGCCTTCGTGGAATCCTTGCGCAATGATTTCGCGGTTCAACCCGAACTGCTGCCCTATCTGCGCGCTTGGCTGGCCTCGGGCCACAGCGCCGCTGATCTCGAAAGCGCCCTGGGCGAGTGCGCGAGGGAGTTGGCCCGCATCTTCCCACCGCGTGCCAAAGCCTTGCAGCCGGATTTCGACGAGGCAGCTCTGGCCGCAGCCATCGCGGCATGGCCATCGGAGACCGTCGGCGATCCGACGCTGGCCGAGCGACTGAAGCAGGCGGGGATCAAGGGCCCCACGGCGAAGGCCGTGCTGACCCGGGTGGCCGCGATTTCCGATTTGGTGGCAGAGGCAAACAAGACGAGTCGCGTGGGGAGCCCGCCGGCCTTCGGGACGGACAGCCCACCCAGCCCACCCCGCGCGCTTTCGCGCGCGCCCTCGCCGGCGGCGGACCATCGCGGGAGGGTTTGGGAACCCTTTGAGGGTTCCCATGTCAACAATATGGCGACCTTCCTCGCCCAATTGCAAGAGAGGGAGTCCACCTGGAAGGACAGAGGCTTTGCCTACCTGCTCGGCCACATTGCAAAGCTCTCGGCTGATCCCAAGCTGGCGGAGCTCAATTGCGCGACTGTGGCCATTCGCAATGCGCGCGTGCCGCTTCTCGCAGCCGTTGCCCACAAATTCCTGCCGCTGGTTCGCGCGCGCCTGCAGGAACGCAAGCGCGCGGCCGGGCTGTACGATTTCCAAGACATGCTGACCCTGGTGGCCGAGCGTCTGAGTGGTGAGGGCGCGTCGACGCAATTACTGCTGTCCACCCTGCGCCGCCGCTACAAGTACGCGCTCATCGACGAATTCCAGGACACCGATGAGGTGCAGTGGTTCATTTTCCGGCGTCTCTTCTTCGAAAGCCGTGAACCGCATGGGTTGACCGTCATTGCTGATCCCAAACAGGCCATCTATCGATTTCGCGGCGCTGACGTGCACACCTACCTGCGCGCGCGGGCGGAGATTCTGCAAGCGGGCGGTGTCTTGGTCAAGCTGGCGCAGAACTTCCGTTCCACCGCAGCGGTCATTGACGGATACAACGCCGTGTTTGACCAAGCCACGGGATTTTTCCGCGCCGGCGCGGGCATCGACTACGACCGTCCCGTGACCTGTGGCCGCGCTGATCGGCGCCTGGTTGGAACTGACGACCAGCCAAAGCCAGGCGTAGTGGTATTCGATGTGCAGGCCCCCGAGGGAAAGGTGGCGGCGCTCGACACGAGGCGGGCACTGCAAACCCAGATGGTCGACGAGATTCGCGGTTTGCTTTCCTGGAACGGGGCGCTTTTCGTGCGCGATGGGAGCGGGCGCAGGCAGATCGCGGCCAGCGACATCTTCGTGCTCGCCTTCACCAACAACGAATGCGAGGAGATCGGCGGAGCACTGCGTGCCGCCGGACTGCCCTTTGCCTTCTACAAGGAAGACGATCTGTTCCAGACCAGCCAAGCCAAAGACGTGCTGGACCTGCTGCGCGCGATTGCCGAGCCCAATGACGACACCCTGCGCGCGCGAGCTTTCTTGACGGCGTTTTTCGCTTGCGATCTACCCGACCTGGCGCAGAGGGATCGGCCCGACGCCACGGATCCTTTGCTGCAGCAGCTTCTCGCGTGGCGCGACTTAGCTCTGACCGGCGACTTTGGCGCCCTTTTCGCCAGCATTATCCGGCAAAGCGGGCTTGTATGTCGCGAGGTCGCTTTGAGCCGCAGTGAGCGTGCCCTGACCAACTATTTGCACATTCTTGAGGTCATGCAGGAAGAGGCAGCGCGTACGCATGCGAGTCTGCAGGGGTTGGTGGCGACCTTGGGCGCGTATGTCAATCGGACGCGCCTCCCTCCCGGCGACGAGCGCAACCTGCAGCGTCTGGAAAGTGATGCCGATGCCGTGCAAGTGATGACTGTGCACAAGGCAAAAGGACTGGAGGCCGGCGTGGTCTTCATTTACGGCGGGCTCAATCGCAGGATTCCCAATCCACCGCGTGTGTTTCACGACCCGCAGGACCGACGCGTAGTGCACCTTGGCGCACTGGATGCTCAGCAACAGGATACCTACGCCAATGAGATCGCGGACGAGGACCGGCGCGTTCTCTACGTGGCGCTCACCCGTGCGCGCGCGCGACTCTACCTTCCGCGCTGTCCCGCAGGTTCCTCGGCCTTCCCTGGACCATACCGTCTTCTCGGTCCGATTCTCGACAAGTTGCTTGCGGACGGCAAAACCAGCCGATTGTTTCACCGCGTGACGGTGGTTGGTCCTGAAGAGACGCCGTGGGAATTGCCCACGCCTACGCCGGCGGCGCTATCGGCCTGGCAGCCGCCGGAATTGCCCGCCGTCGCATCCGCAGCGGAGTTCCAACGGATCGCGAAGGAGCGAGCCGGCTTCGTCGTCACATCGTACACCGGGGTGAAGCGCCGCCACGGCGGCTTCGTGGTCCCCGAGGAGCCGGCCGATTTGTCAACCGCCAACGAGCCAAGCGAACCGGACGTCCCTGCGCCGGTCGACCCGCGCGAGCTTGCACGTGGACGGCGGTCCGGGATCTTCCTGCATGCCGTCCTGGAACAGGTTCCGCTCGACCGCCTGACTGATTCTCGCTCGTCGGCCAAGTGGGCAGCGCAGCCTGAAATTGCACAGCTTCTCGCTCGGCTTGCACGTCGCCATGATCGCAATCCGGACCAGATCGCGCACGCCGCGCATTTGGTCCACACGGCGCTCTTCACACCCCTGCGTCTGGGCGATTGCCTGGTGCCCGGCTTGGGCCTGGCCCAACCCTCCCTGCGCGAGACTGAGTTCCTGTATCCAATTCCCGAGTCGCAGCATCCGCTGCTGGGACGGGCTGGCCTTGCCCAAGAGGATAACCGCAGCTGGTCAATCGAGCGCGGCCTGGTAAAGGGCTTCATTGACTATTTGTTCGAGCACGAAGGCCGCATTTACTTGTGCGATTGGAAAGGGGATTGGCTGCCGTCTTGGGATGCAGATTGCGTACGCGCGCATTGCGAGAACAACTATGCGATCCAAGCGCAACTCTATACGCTGGCTGTCCTGCGCCTGGCTGGACTGGACGATCGCGCTGCATTTGAGCGCCGTTTCGGTGGCGTGCTCTACTGTTTTCTGCGCGGCATGCGGCCGGATGACGAGGAGGCCGGCAGCTATTTCCGCCGACCCGACTGGCAGACTGTGCTCGCCTGGCAGACCGAAATGCTGAGCGCCGAATTCTGGGGCCTGGCGTGAAAGCCCCTGGTGATCTTGTCAGGCAAAAGGGCGCACTGATCATCCACGCTTGGCGCTGCGTCGGCGCGGCAGGTAGTCTTCGCGTACCGGCGAAAACACCTCGATGGCCACCGAGTCCTGCAGGATGGCAGCGCCGTGCTGGGTGCCGCCCGGGATGGACCAGCTATCGCCCGGCTTGGCCTCCACGGTGCGGCGACCGACAGTCAGCCGGACATGTCCGCTGACCAGGTACCCGGTTTGTTCTGCAGGGTGCGCGTGCCGCGGCAGCGTGCTGCCCTTGCGCATGCGGAACTCAGTCAACAGGGTGCGCTCACCATAGACCAGCGTCTTGCGCTCGATCCCCGGCAGGGCAAACTCATACCCGACCTGTCTTGCCTTGCGGATCATGGCCATAGCCCCCGCCGCCTGGCAATTCCCAGATCTGCCGCTCGCTCAGCCTTCGACTTTGCAGGCCGATACGGTGGCGACGTCAATATCCTCGGGGTTTGACCAAGCGGTATTGGCCAGCCAGCGCGTGCGCACCCCAGTCAACTTGCCGATCACCTTGATCTGGCAGTTGGCGGTGAAGCGCTTGAGTTGTTCGCGCGGCTTGTTGGGGGGCTCGGCCTGGAAGCGCTTCGCAATCGCCGGCTCAAGAAAGAGACCCGGAATGAGATACAGGTGGCGATCCACGGTGTAGTATGGCTTCAGCTTGTTCTGCTCGTCGCCNNACGCAGTCCAGGTCGGTGCGGTCCGAGGTCACCAGCGTGATCACGCCTGAAGTCGCAGGCGCCCCGGTGGTCGAAAGCAGGGGACTCCGGCGCGTGGCAAAGTAGGCGGCGAAGATGATGATCGCAGCGACCACCAAGCCAAGAAGGACTTTGCCGCGCGAAGCGCCCGGTGTCTTGCTTTCCGGCACGGCCTGGGGTGCTGTCTCTGCTGCCTGGGCGGCCGGCTCTGCTGCTTGCTTCGGTTGTTCGCTTTCCACGGTGGTCCTTCCTTTCGGCCCCTTCTTCTACCGAAACCCGGCTCCGACCACAAGCCCACGCGTGGCTTCCCCAGGTCGCGGTGCGGTAGTCTATCCTAGTCGCGTGGGGAGCCGGCGAGCTTCCCCACGGGGGCTTCAGGACGGACAGCCCACCCCGCCCACCCCGCGCGCTTCGCGCGCGCCCTCGTTGCTCGCCGCGCACCATCGCGGGAGGGGTTGGCGAGGCCGAGCGAAGCGAGGGGGTGGGGGTGGCAGGTGGGGTGCCGAAGGGCGGAGCGAACCCTCTCAGGGTTCCCATATCAAATGAACCTAGATATTGCGCTGCCTCTGTCTCCACTGGGAACCGCTCGCCAGCGACTGGCGCCCGCGCTTGCCTATCCCCCGGGCCTTCTTTCGGATCTGCGCGACGCTGATCTGGGTGAGGAAGAAGCATTCTTGGCCTGGCAGATGGGCCAGCTTGCGCGCGGGATCGGTGAGGCCGAGCGTCGCGATCTGGTCGCCCTGGTCGCGCGATCGCTTATCAGCGGCAGTCAAGGCAGCACGCGCATGCGGCTGACCGCGGGCGAACACGCGCTCTTGCGCAAGGTGCCTGCCCTGGTCGGTGCCCCGGGCGAACGCAAGCCGCTCATCGTCGACGGAGAGTTCCTGTATCAGCAGCGGGTGCTGGCTTGCGAGACGCGCCTGGCGGCGGCGATCAGCGCGCGGGTGGCGCAGCCTGGCCCGGACCCGCAAGCCGTCAAGTCAGTCGTCGCGGATGTCGCGGCCGGAAGCACGCCGCCATTGAGTGACGAGCAGCAAGCCGCGGTCGCGGCAGCCCTGAGCCGCCGCCTGGCCGTGGTAAGCGGCGGTCCTGGCACGGGCAAGACCACCATTGCGCTCGCGCTCGGCCGCGGGCTGGTGCGCCTGGGCGTGCCTGCGTCCGAGCTGGCCCTGGCCGCGCCCACCGGCAAAGCCGCCAATCGCCTGCAAGAGTCCTTTCGCGCCGGGCTGGCCGCGCTGCCCGCCCCGTCTGCCGAGGATCGCGCCCTGCAGTCCGCCTGCCCAGCCGCACAGACCTTGCACCGGCTGCTCGGCTACTCGCCGACCACCGGTCGTTTCTTACACCATCAGAATCATCGCCTGGCTGCACGCGCGGTGATCGTCGATGAAGGATCGATGATCGATCTGGCGCTCATGGATCGACTGCTGCGCGCGCTACGCGACGATGCGGTGTTGGTGCTGCTGGGCGATGCGGATCAGTTGCCTTCGGTCGACGCAGGAGCGGTGTTTCGCGACCTGCACAGCTTGGCTGTACGGCTGGAGCGAAACTTCCGCACTGACCGTGCCCAGGCTGCCGGCCGGCGTATCAGCGAATGTGCGGCGGCTGTGCGCGCCGGCGATGCCAGCCGGCTGTTGGCCTCGCTCACGCCGCGAACTACGACCGCGGGGTTGGCTTCGCACGGCGTCGAGCTTGTGCCTGGCACAGAGCGCGAGGCTGTGCTCGAACGCTGGTACCAGGCCTGGATCGCGGCCCTGCCCGAGTGGAACCAGCTCATCAAGCATGAATACGTGCTTGGGCCCGAGGGATTCTCGCCTGAGGACGACGCGCGCCTGACTCGGCTGCAGGCGCAGCTTGCGCGCTCGCGCGTGCTCTGCGTGACCCGCGAGCGGCCCACCGGCGCCAACCCAGTCAACGCCTTCTTGCACGGCCTGTGCGCCGGAGCAGACCGCGAGCTTGTCCTGGGCGAGCCGGTGCTGGTCCTGCACAACGACTACCAGCGTGGACTGTGGAACGGTGACCAAGGACTCATCCTGTCAGTCAAGCAGTCCGGCCACCCAGCCCGACCCATGGCGGTGTTTCGCCTGTCGACCGTGGCGGCCTCGCCCTGGCTGGCAGTCGCGCCCGAGGCATTGGGCGATAGCCTGTCCCTGGCCTACGCCCTGACCGTGCACAAGGCGCAGGGAGCGGAATACGACCAAGTCTTGCTGCTCTTGCCCGAGCAACCCCTGCCTCTCTTCACCCGCGAGTTGCTCTACACCGCCCTGACCCGCGCGCGGCGCGCGGTCGTGATCTGCGGCAGCGCGGAGGTCTTGACTGCCGGCACCGCCGCCAGCCTGAGCCGCTCCTCTGGCCTGGCCGAAAGGCTGGCCGCGCCGTAGAGTTTCGTCAGGAACAGGCGTCACCCCGGATGCGGTACTGCGGGCAACTGAAAGAGGCGCGTGCTAGTCTTGTTTGGCCGACTTGAGATCCGTCAACCCAGACGCAACGAGGCTACCCGCCGGTGGCGAATTCCAATATTGAAAATGCGCCGGTGACCCCAATTCCCGCGGTGTCACACGAACGCGCCAGCCCTGCCAAGCTGGAGGCGGAGGTGCGCGCCATCAGCCACAGCCCCATCGTGAGCGCCCTGCTGGAGGCTGCGGACGCGGGGCTGCTGGTCCTCAACCGGGAGCGGCAGATCCTGGCCACCAACCGCGCACCCCTACTGGAGAACCTGCGCCACGAACGGCGGGTGATTGGGCTGCGCCCGGGTGAGTTCTTCACGTGTCCGCGCGCAACCGAATCGGCACAGGGCTGCGGGGCGGGTGAGCACTGCCTGGCTTGCGGGACCTTCCAGGCCGTCACGCAGTCGCAGGCGGACAGGCGCACCGTCGAGCAGGAGTGTCTGCTGACCATGGGTCACGGCGCAGACGCGACGGCGCTGGAGCTGAATGTGCGCGCCACCCAGGTGGACATC
>PMJO01000046.1 GCA_003158455.1 Myxococcales bacterium
TACGAGAGAAGCTCGACGGTGCGGCAGCTGTAGCCCCACTCGTTGTCGTACCAGCTTACCAGCTTGAAGAAGTTCGGGTTCAGCTCCATGGAGCTGCCCGCATCATAGATGCTGGAACGCGGATCGTGAATGAAGTCGCTGGAGACCACCTCATCCTCGGTGTAGCCCAGGATGTTCTTCAGGTAGCTCTCGCTGGCCTTCTTCATGGCCGCGTTGATTTCCTTGATGCTGGTCGCCTTCGCGGTCTTGAAGGTCAGGTCGACCACGGACACAGTCGGTGTGGGCACGCGGATTGACATACCGGTCAACTTGCCCTTGACCTCAGGGAGCACCAGCCCAACCGCCCGGGCGGCGCCGGTGGTCGACGGAATCAGGTTGATGGCGGCAGAACGGCCACCCTTCCAGTCCTTCTTGGACGGACCGTCCACTGTCTTCTGGGTGGCGGTGTACGAGTGTATCGTGGTCATCAGGCCCTCGGTCAAGCCGAAGCCCTCCTTGAGCACGACGTAGACCACCGGCGCCAGGCAGTTGGTGGTGCAACTTGCGTTGGAGATCACGTGGTGCTTGGCGGGATCGTACTTTTCGTTGTTCACGCCCATCACGAGCGTGATGTCTTCGTTCTTGCCCGGAGCCGAGATGATGACCTTCTTGGCGCCCGCTTGGATGTGGCCCTCGGCTTTGGCCTTCTCGGTAAAGAGTCCGGTCGATTCGATGACGACGTCAACGCCCAGGGCCTTCCACGGCAGCTCAGCCGGGGACTTGGCGCTGACGACCTTGATCTCCTTGCCATCGACCAGAAGGATGTCGGCGTCCTTGTCGGGGACCGACTTCTTCGAGCCGACTTGACCTTCAAACTTGCCCTGGGTCGAGTCGTACTTGAGCAAGTAGGCGAGGTTGTCGGCTGGGACGATATCGCCCACAGCGACAACTTCGAAATCCTTGCCGAACAGCTTCTGGCTGTACAGCGCGCGGAAGATCAGTCGACCGATGCGTCCAAAACCGTTGATCGCGATTCGAGTGGCCATCTTTTCTTGCTCCTCTATGCGGCGCCGAAGCGCCATGGGTTCCCCGTCCTACCCGCCTCTGTTCGCGCGGACTGTAGCACAAGTTCGACAGGATCAAGACTACCACTTTGCCGCCTTGAGACTATTGGGGCTGTCCGTCCCGACGCGCCGGCCGGCTCCCCACGCGGCTGTTGGCCCAAGACTTGGCGGGCGGCATACTTGTAGCCCATGTCGTTGCCCGTGCTCTCCGCCGACGCCGTGGTCGCTGCGGCTCGGGCCTGCCGCTTCACCATGGTCGGGGTGGCGGAAGCGGCGCGGTTGGACCCGGCGCCCTTTCTGCGATGGCTGGCCGCAGGCTGGGGCTCCGGGCTTTCGGCCATGCACAGGCGGGTGACCAAGCGGCTGGATCCCGGGGCTGTCGTGCCCGGCGCGCGCACCGTGATCGCGTTGGGAATTCCCTACGGGTCGGGACAAGGGACGGCTGGCCAGCCCGAGCCTCCGGTGATCGCCCGCTACGCCCGCGGCCGTGACTACCACCTTGCCCATCGCGACCGCATGCGCGCCTTGCGCCGTCGCTTGCTGGTCCTGGACCCGACCGTGAACACTTACGCCTGCGTTGACGCGGGCGTGGCCATGGAAAAAGCCTGGGCCGAGCGCGCGGGTTTGGGGTGGATCGGAAAGCACGGCGTCCTGGTCAGCCGGCAGCACGGCTCGTGGTTCACCCTGAGCGTGATGGTGATTGACCGCAGCCTAGATCGCTATGACCAGCCCCATCCCCGGCTTTGCGGCGACTGCGACCTTTGCCTGCACGCCTGCCCGACCAGCGCGTTTCCCCTGCCCGGCGTCCTCGACGCGCGGCTATGCCTTTCCTATCAAACGGTGGAAAATCACGCTTCGATCCCGGTCGCGCTTCGCCCGGCGCTGGCCGGACGGGCGTTCGGCTGCGATGCCTGCCAGGAGGTTTGCCCCTACAATCACGACAAGCTGCCGCCCGGCGATCCTCGACAGGCCCCGCGACCGCTCGGACTCATGTCAGCAACGGAAATTGCAACTCTTGGTCACGACGAGTTTGCCGGTTTGGCCGCCGGTACTCCCATGGCGCGCGCTGGCTACCATGGTCTGCGCCGCAATGCCGCGTTGGCGCTGGCCTCGGATGCAAGCCCTGGCGCCCACGCTGCACTCGCGCAGCTCAGCCGCGACGCGAGCCCCCTGGTCAGCGAGGCCGCGCAGTGGGCACTCGGGCACCGCCCCTGATCGAGCGGTGGCGCGGCGTCTACTGCGATGGTGGTTGCGGACCGGGAGATTGGGACGGACCTGGACCCACGGTCGTGTCTGATTCCTTTGACTCGGAGGGGAACAGTCCTGCCATGGCCGCGCACAGATCCTGCACCGAATAGGGCTTGGGCACGCTGCCATCGAAGCCGAAGTCACGGGGCCGGGCCATCACGTCGTCACTGGCGTAACCACTGGAAGCCAGGACCTTGATGGTCGGATCGATGACCTTGAGACGATGTACGATCTCCTTGCCTCCCGGTCCGCCGGGAATAGTCAGGTCCAAGATCGCCGCCCGAAACGGCTTTCCCGAGGCTAGCGCCAGCTCGGCCATGGCCACCGCCTGCTCGGCATTCTTGGCCAGTGATACCTCATACCCCGAACGGCGTAGGATCGAGGCCGCGATATTCAGAATGAAAGTTTCATCGTCCAACACCAGCACCTGACCCCGGCCCCGGTGGCCGTCAGCGTCGGACAGGCTCATGGGCTGCGTCTCCTCGTGCGCCCGAGGCAGCCAGACGTGAAAGACCGAGCCCGCTTCCACTTGGGACTCCGCTTCGATGTGCCCATCGTGTTTGCGCACTATGGAGTCGGCGGTGGCCAGGCCAAGACCGCTGCCTTGGGGTTTGGTGGTAAAAAACGGGTCGAAGATCCGGGGCAACTGTTCGGATCGGATGCCCTTCCCGGTGTCGCGGACAGAAATGTGAACGTGGTCTCGGGCGGGCAAGTGCTTGGGCATTTCTGCGCCGGGCACGTTCTCCACCCGCACATCGAGATGCCCTCCCCATGGCATCGCCTGCTTGGCATTGATAGTGAGATTGTCGATCGCCTGACCTATCTGGTGCTCGTCCACGTCGCACAGCCAGGTTTCCCGTGACGAGTTGAACGACACCTCGCAATTCGAGCCGCTGGTGGCGAACGCCACCGCCTTGCGCACCAACTCATCCACCGGCTGGGTCTTGCGCAGCGGTGTACCCCCCTTGGCAAAGGTGAGAAGTTGCTGGGTCAAAGCCCGGGTGCGGCCAAACACGGACAAGGCATCGCTGAGACTCTCCTCCGCCTCCTTGAGGTTGTGAGCGCGCAAGGAACCTCTCGCCAGGTCCAGGTAGCCGAACACGCCAGACAGCAGATTGTTGAAGTCGTGGGCAATCCCACCGGCCAGAACCCCGAGCGATTCCAGACGCTCCGTCCGGACCATCATGTCCTCCATGGCTCGGGTGGCAGTGATATCGACCACCGTGCTGATGATGCAGGTGTCGGAACCTACGTCGATCAAGCTCGCTGAAAGCAGCCCGACCAAGACGGTTCCGTCCTTGCGGCGGTACTTCGCCTTCAACCCGCGGACAACCTTCTTCGCTTCGAGTTCCGGCAGCATCGCAGTGCGGAGCTCGGGATCGACCCACAGGTTGACTCCACCGGACCGAGCGCTGTGCCCTGCGATTTCCTCGCGCGTGAAACCAGTTTGCGCCAGAAAGGCGTCGTTGACGTCAAGACACATGCCGTCGGAGAAGCGGGTGATGAGCATGGCCTCCGGGCTAGTGCGGAAAATGGTCATGAAACGCTCTTCGCTCTGACGAAGAGCTTCCTCGCCGCGCTTGCGATCCGTGATGTCCCGAATCGCGGCCAGCACGCGAGTCTTGCCGCCAATGGTGCTCAGTCGCAGACTCGCTTCGGACCAGAAGCAGGTTCCATCGCTCCGGCGCGATCGCCATTCGAACAGCTGCGGTCCTTGCGCAACCGCTCGCTTCCCCAACAGCTGCGCATGCGCTTCTTCGTAGGGTGGAGTCCCCTCGGAAAGATCGGCGATCGAGCACTTCGCCAGCCGATCCCGGTCGTAGCGGAACATCTCGCAAGCGCGCTGGTTGCAGTCCACGATCCGATCCGTTCCCATCTCGTGCACGAAGATGGCCTCGTTGGCGGTATCGTAGATGGCCTGCAACTCTTCCGCGCTGGCCCGCAGCGACGCTTGTCGCTCCTCGATGGCCCGGTCTCGTCGGCGAAGAACCCCATATAGCAGAAGGGCGGTCACCGCAACGAAGAGCCAACCCTTGCCCGTGTTCAAGCCAAGCGCGACCCCACGATCACTGCTGAGACGCGCGACCAGTCGATCGGAGAATGCGATCCACAGAGCAGAGAGGGCAACATACCCACCCACAATGAAACGCAGCCTAGACCGCAGGAGATCCTTCATCACAGTACCAATCGGATGTTGGACTCGGGACCTGAAAATAACAAGCGGTCCCTGCCCCGTCGCGCCAATCGGCTGCCACTCACGCAAGCGCGTGCCATGGTCGCGAATTGGCGCGCTAGCTCTCGCGCTCGGCGGTTTCGGCGGCTGCGGGGGACGGCTCGACAAGGCGATTGTGCCGACCTCGTAGCCAGCGGCTGACGGTAGACGCGCTCATCTCTTTCGGACCAGGCTTTCCCGGTCGCACCGAACGCCGTATGCTGAGCCGATTCAACATGGTTCGCTTGTCCGTCCCTTTGTCTTGGCTCGTGCGCATGTGGAGACGCACGCTGGACAGAATCCGCCGCCTGACCCACAGCCGCGCTGCCTGGATGCTCGGCCTCATTGCTTTGGTTCACTTTTGGGTCTTTTCGTACCAACCGGGAATCAACAATCCCAACGAGAACGTCCGCTTCTACATGACAGCGGCCATGGTTGAGCAGCACACCTATGCCATCGACGCGATGCGGGCGCGGTGGGGGTGGACCAACGATGCGGCAGTGAAGGATGGCCATTTCTACAGCGCAAAGGCGCCTGGCACGAGTGAGCTCGGTGTTCCGGCCTATGCGGCCTACTACTACGGGTGCCGCGCCTTGGGCGTGCCGGTGGATCGGGTGGCGGCTCTGTGGGTTTGTCGGACCTTCGCGTCGATTGTCCCTGCCCTGCTCTTCGCCGCGTTTTTTCGACGCTTCCTGCGCCGTCGGACGCCGGCAGAGGCTGACCCCAAGGAGACGCTCGTCGATGCGACGCTGGTCTCAACCATGCTGGGCTCGCTGCTTCTGGCCTATTCCCCCAGTTTCGTCAGTCACACGCAAAGCGCGGTCGTGGCCTTCGTGGCCTTCGACCTTCTCCGTCGCTCCCGCGCCGAGGAGCGCAGCGGCTCCTTCCGCCTGGCTTTTGCCGCAGGTCTCCTGGCCGCTTGCGTGACCTATTTCGAATATCCCTGTGCCCCGGTCAGTGCCGCGCTCGTGTTCTACGCCCTCGTCGCCTTGCGTCCCTCACGCTATCCCTTCTTCGCCTTGGGCGCGCTGATACCCGTCCTGCTGGTCATGCACTTCCAGTGGAAGACCTTTGGCAACGCCTTCACCCCGGGGCACCTCTTCCTGGAAGATCCGGGCTTTCGTGCTCAGCATCGGACGGGATTGTTCGGGCTGAACGGATTTCACACCGAGGGTCTTTCTCTGCTCACCAGCCCTGGCTATGGGCTCTTTCCCCTCACTCCGCTTTTTTGTCTGGCGCCGCTGGGTCTCGTGATCCTTCTCCGTCGCCCGCGCGAGCGTCTGGATGCCCTGGTGGCCCTCGCCGGTTTCGTCTTTCCGGTTCTCGCCACCATCAGCTTCGCCCACTGGCGAGGTGGCTGGGCGGTGGGGCCTCGCCATATCGCCGTCGTGGTTCCTTTCGTGGCTTGGTTCGCCTACGAGGGCTTGCTTCTTCTCGCCCAACGCGGCCGCGATCTCGCTGCGGCCATAGCTCTCGCAACCATGCTCGTGGGTCTGTTCCTTTCAGGAGTGCCTTCGCTTTGGTATCCCCATGTCCCCGAGTATTTCGAACGCCCCCTGCCTCAACTCTTTTTCACCCTCATCTCCCACGACTACGCACCCCTAACCCTGCTGTCCGTCTTTGGAATCTACGGCAGCGCAGCCCTAGCTCCGCTGCTCGCCATTCCTGCGTGGCTCACGCTGAGGCTGGTCGCAGCCGCTCGTCGACGACTCCTCGTCCTCGTGGCAGCCGCCGCATTGGGTCTGGTGCTGCTTTTGCCTTCGCTCGTGGTCTCGCGTCCCGCGTCCGAGGACATTCGACGAGGAACCAGGTTCATCACCAGCCACTGGAGTCCCGCCGGGCACGACCGCGTCGCACGCGTGCGGGCCGAAATCGGAGGCCAGAATGATCCAAAGAGGATCCGTCTCCTCGCCGCTCTCCTTGACGGGGAATACCGAGACGCGGAGGCCGCCGCAGTCCTCCGTCGCCTCGCCCCCTAGTTCCTAGTGGCGGAGCCGGCGGCCGGCACCGGAACCGGCGGCCGGTCCCGGTCCCGGATTCGGAACCGGATCCGGCCACCGGCCCCGAAACCGGTGGCTGAAACCAGCTACGAATCTGCGAGAGGCCGTACTAGAGTTGCCCGCCGGCCGCGCGCCGGCGGGCTGACTCCAGCGTGTTGGTCAGCAGCATGGCGATGGTCATGGGTCCCACACCGCCCGGCACCGGCGTGATGGCGCCGGCACGCTCCGCTGCCGCCGCAAATTCCACATCGCCCACCAGCTTGCCGCTCGGCAAGCGATTCATTCCCACATCGATCACGGTGGCACCGGGCTTGATCCATGCGCCGCGGATCATTTCGGCCTTGCCGATGGCCGCCACCAGGATGTCCGCTGTGCCAATGACACCGGGCAAGTCCTTGGTCTTGGAATGGCAAATGGTCACCGTGGCGTCAGCCGCGGTCAGCAACACCGCGACCGGCTTGCCCACGATGTTCGAGCGGCCCACCACCACAGCGCTGGCACCACGTACCTGCGTGCCGGCCTCTTCGATCAGTTTCATGATCCCGTAGGGCGTGCAAGCGATGAAACGTGGATCGCCGATGAGCAAACGGCCCAGATTCTCGGGGTGAAAGCCGTCCACGTCCTTGGCTGGATCGATGGACAGCAGGATGCGCCTGCTGTCGATGTGGGGCGGCAGTGGCATTTGCACGAGAACCCCATCCACCGTGCGATCGGCACACAGCGTGCGCACCAGGTCGAGAAGCTGACTCTCCGAGGTGGCAGCAGGCAGGTGGTGGTCCAAGCAGCGATAGCCGGCTTCGGCCAGCGCCTTGGTCTTGTTGCGCACGTAGATCTGCGATCCCGGATCCTCTCCCACCAGGACCACCGCCAGCGCGGGCTGGCAGCCCTGTTGGTGGAGTTTTTTGGCCTCGGCCGCAAGTTGGCCACGAATGCGCGCCGCGAGTGCTTTTCCATCAATGATCTTGGCTGCCATCACGATCCTTTCGCTCCTGCGCCTAGCACGTTCGGTTGCAGGCGCGCAATGCCGACATTCGGACGGCCACGTCCGCGTCTCCGCCCGGCCGGGCCGCTCCCCGGCCGGGTCGGCATGGTGCATGCCGCGCTTCTGCGGGTCTTCTTCGCGGCACGACCATTGCTTTCTGCGGGCGCATGCACCTGCGAAATCGCTACTGGACCTCCCTCCTCATCGTGTTTCTTGCATGTGTCGCCGAATCGCCTTCCGCGGCGGCCTGGTCGCTGGCGCTGGCTGGGCGAGTGGAACGGGTGGTGGCCGCCGGGGATCGGGTGGCTGCTGTGCGCGGCGGAACGGTCATCTTGTTGCGCGAAGACGGCGCGCCCTTGGGGCGGGTGCAGGATGTCGAAGCGGCGCCGGCGCGTCGCAAGTCGCACGCGAGCGCGCGCGAGGAGGAAGACGTGCTCGATTTTCTCGGCATAGATGAGAGCGAGCAGGACAGCGCCTGGGTCGAGGACGAATTGAACGATGAAAGCACCTTGGCCGAACGCCGCGCGATGCGGGGCGGACACTCCGGCCGCGCTTCGCCTCGTGCGAGTCGTGCACCCGCGATCGCGGCAGCTGAGCAGGACATCTGGATTGCGAACGGGCGTGGTCTGTGGCAACTGCCAGCCGATGGCGATCTCGTGCACGTGGCCAGCCGTGAGCTGGCCGCGTCGTCGCTGGCGGCTAGGCCCGACCGCCGACTTCTCCTGGCTTCGGGCAATCAGGTCTGGCTCGTGTCCGGACCAGATGGCGCCCGTCGCGTTCTGGACGCGTTAGCGTCTGTACAGCACGTGGCACTTTCTTCTGCCAGCCAACGCATGGCATGGGCCAACCGCACCCAGGTGCTGTGGAGCGATAGCGTCGACGAAGTGCCGGGCCGGGCCTTGCCCTTGCCCGAACCGCTCACCGATGTGAAGTTCTGCGGCGAGAGTCTGTTGCTCCTCTCGCGCAGCGGCTTGGCGGTTCTGTCCCCCGAGGGTGTGCCTGAGTTGCGCTCGGCGCCCCTTGCCGCGCGACGCCTGGCTTGTCCCGCAGACGGTGTCGGCCCGTGGCTGGCCGCAGGGCCAGAACTGCTTGTGTCGCACGACGGTGGTCGCACTTGGTCGTCGCTGCCCTTGCCCCGCGGCACGCGCGCCCTCGACGCCGCGATGGGGGATCACTGCCTGTGGCTGGCGACTGACAAGGGGCTGTACTGCTCTTCGCCGGATCAGCCAGCGGCTGGCGAGTTGCTTTCCGCCGAGGGACAGCAACCTGGCCCGCGCTTTGTTGGACCGCGCGAAGCACCTTGGTGGGCGGCAAGGCTGCCCCGTCTGACCGTGCGGGCCGGGGCGTTCTTTGCTGCTGGCCGTCGTGAGTATCAAACCGTCGCCCTGGCCAGCTTCCCCCTTGATGCGCCTCCGGGGCGTACCGTGCTGGTGGCTGACAACGACGAAGTCACCTCTCCACCCGTGGACCGGCCCGCCGATTTGCGCATTCCCGCCGACACCGACGCGGATTGCTTGGTCGTAGCGCGTGCCAAGGCCGTGGCTTTGGCCCTGGTGGAGCCGGAACGAGGCCGGTCGTATGTGAACCGGGCCAGCCACGCGGCTTGGCTGCCGGAGATCCGCCTGCGCATGGATCGCCGCCTTGGACGCAGTGAGTCTCTAGATCAGCCTTCTACCTCCACTTCCATCACTTCCCCTCTTGGGGTGGACACCGTGGATGACGTACGATACGAGGCGCGAGTCACCTGGGACCTGGCCAAGCTGGTCTTCAGCGGTGACGAACTAGCCGCCCAAGCTGAGACGATACACATGGCTGAAATCCGACGCGACATCGAGGTCACGCTGACCCGACTCTACTTCGAGCGACGGCGTCTCGGGCTGGAACGGCCGCCGGCAGGCGCAGGAGAGCGAACAGTCGCCCTGCGGCGGGAGTTGCGCCTGCGCGAAATCGAATCCGAACTGGACGCCCTATCGGGCGGTGCCTTCTCACAGTGCACCGCCGGACGGGCGTCCGCGCAAGGAGGCCCATGACGGAGGATTTGCGCCGCCATCCACGATTCAGTGTCGATGTTCAGGCCAACGTGCGGACCAGCGATGGCCGTAAGCTGCCTGCGCGCACGCGTGACCTTTCCCGCTCCGGCATGTGTATCATCACCACCAATTCGCTCGCCCAGCGCGACGAGTTGCTGATCGATCTCATCCTGCTCTTCGGTCCGTCGTCTGCCTCCGAGCCGCTGCCGCTGCGCGCCCGCGTGGTGTGGTGCACGCCCATCTCACAGGCATTCCAGATAGGCGCCATGTTCGAGAAGCTGAGCAAGACCGAGCAGTCGTTTCTCGACATGTTCCTGCGCTATCTCGATGGCAGCATCTTGCCCGCGGGGGCTGAGGTCCAATCGGTGGGCGAGGCAGAGTCCGGGGCAAACCCCGCCGAACCTCCGCCGGAAATCAAAGACGATCCTTTTCGGCGGTGAGGTCTGGCGCCGCGCGACCGGCCTGGCCTCCCACGCGGCTACTGCGTGTAGCGAAAACCGCCAATCGTTGTGGGCGGAGTCGTGGTCAAATCGGGAGCCAGCACGCCGATGGCCAGCAGGTCCTGTCCCGTCCAGACGAAGTATGTGTATTGCATCCGGGGCAACCCGGTCACATCGATCGAGGCCCATCGATCGGCAGAAGGGTCGTAGGTCCACAGGGCAACGGCGGGGCTCCCCGCGCCAGGCGTCCAGATGAACGCCCAGACGTACACTAGCCCCTGCTCTTCGGCCCACAAGCCATTGTTGACAGTTGGGTTGGGAGAACCATCTTTGCTGATGGACGTCCATGTGTTGGTCTCAGGGTCGAAGATGCCGCCGTCGCGGAAGTAGCTCTGTTCGCCCAAAGAATTCGTAGTTTCATCGGTGCCACCCCAGATGAACAGCTTCCCTCGCATGGCAAGAGCCACCATTGCGGAACGTGGGCTGGGAGCGTTGGTGGTTGACATGGGGGTCCAGGCGTCATCCGCGACGTTGTACACGGCGCCGGAGTTTGTCCACCCTGACTGATTCGTGGGCCCTGCGTACGTCTGTCCCTCGACGTACGGTGCGCCTCCCCAGCAAACCACTTTTGCGCCCAGGACAACGTCAGTGCCGTTGCTGGTGGTGGGTGCATTCACAGTGGACATGCCCCGCCAGGATCAGTTGCCGGGTCATAGAGAGCACCAACCACGGGTCCTCGAACATCGCTGCCGCTCGGTTGTGGGACGCACGAGTTGCCTCGTATCACGAGCTCCTTGCCCGTGTAACCACCACCATCAACAGCCAGGGGGGAACCACCGCCATCAACAGCCAGAGGGGGAACCCCGGTCGTGTTGATTGCAGACCACGTGTCGGTCGCGGGGGAGTAGACGCCGCCTCGGCTGTTGCACTTGTAGTCATCATTCGCGTCCATGGTATCTACGACGCCTCCCCAGTAGACAACCTGTGATCCCGTCCACACCAGGCCGGCCCCCGAAACGAACCTTGTCCCGGCCAATAGCCTTTCTGCTGCAGCCAGTCGTTCTGCGCGAAGCGGTAGGTCGCCGCCCAGCCTTGGTTGAAAGCGTCCCAGAACGTCACGCGATCGCCCATGAGGAAAGGCTCCGTCGGCGTCGGGGACCAGTTCACGGACACTGAAGCGATAGGCTGCCACTTGGATTGCCCGGCACCGGCCTGGCAGACCTGGCCCGCCGGCAAACACCGGTTGGTTATCGCGCAACAGGTGTACCCGTCGGCGCAAGGGCAAGGCATGCCATCCTCGATTGGGACGTGATTCACGCAGGCATTTACGCCGAAAGCCAGGACCGTGAAGCAAAGACAGTGGGCGGTTTTCATGGCCATCTCCTGCCGTTGAAACGAATCAGAGGAGAAGTCTGGACAAGATAATCCTGAGAGAAGAACGTCGGGACTAGAAACGCGCGCACAGGCTGATCTGCGTGGGGCCAAGACCTACCTGCACCTGGGCACGGCCGGGTCTGGTGTAAAACCAGGTGAGCGCACCCGCGGTGAACGCGGCACCGGCCAAGGCGAATGCCACGGTAGCCTGCGTGTTGCGCGCATCGATGTGATTGTTCAGCTCTGCCGCGCGCTTTTGCGAGGAATGGCGACCTTCGTCGGCCGTGCGCGAGGCGTCCCACAGCAAGACACCCCCGACCACCACACCGACCGCCGAGGCCGCTCCCAAGGACCACAGCACCAGCTTGCGCGTCGTCGTCTTCGCGGCCTTGCTAGGCAGGGGCACCGTGGCCAGCAACTCCGGCTTCGCCTCGTCGAAGGGCAGGGAAAAGATCAGGCTGAAGGCCTGGTGAGCCGCGCCTCGCACCGCTACCCGCGGATCGGCAAAGGCAAGCTGAGCCAGGTCCACCACGTCTTCGGCAGGCGGCACGGTTAGCTATTGGTCGTCGGCCAGACGGCGCAGATAGAGATTGCCTGCGCCCCCCGGACGCACGAGGCGCAAGGGACGCCCCTTGGCGTTGTGGAAATCCAGCACCCGCACCCCGCGTTGGTCCTCGACCAAATAGTGCGAGCTGGGGAAGTCCTCGCGAATGGCGAGCAAGCGTCCCTGGCTCGGTCGCAGATCGATCAGCTGCGACGACGCGGTCGGCGCGCGCGCAAAAATCTTCGGGCGAAACTTCTCGTTCACGATGGCCTGGTTGGCGCGTTCAAGAAACGACGCCATCTCGGCGTAGCTGATGCGGCCATCGCCGTCGAAATCGGCCGCGCCGTACAGGCCCGAGCGCACCTCATGGCTGAAAACCCCTGCCTCGAAGCCGCCCCATTCATGGCTTTCGTTTCCCGTCGAGGTGGACAGCAAGAGCCCCAGATCTTTGCGCCGACCGAGTTCGGATAAGGCTGAAAATCCCTGCACCGGACGACGCTCGCCTCCGGGGCCGCGCTCCCCCACCAACAAATACGAATAGCACGCGTCCACGATGAGATGATTCTCGTCGGCGCCGATGGCATCCAAAACCTCGTGCCCCAAGACAGCCCCATCGAGCCGCGCGTCCTCCAGGGCAAGGTAGGCGTGTTCCCCGTCCACATTGCCGTGCCCGGAGTAGAGCAGGTAGAGCGACGTCTTCACCCCGCGAGCGTGTGCAATGGCGATCTCCGAGGCGAGCAGGGAAACAGCTTTGGCCAAGAACGCGCGCGTGGGCGGCAAGGCCTCGGCGGCAGCCTGCGGCGACAGAGCGCTGGTTTCCTCATCCAGATTGGCCAAGAGCACGGTCTTGGCGCCCAAACTGCGAAACAATTCCTGGTAGCGGACGGCGTCGTCGTCCGCGTAGCGCAAGGATTTGAGGTCCGCGTCTACGCTGCGATTCACACCCATAATCAGGGCAAAGACCGCATTGCGCGGCGGCTCGGACGCGGCCTGCGCCCTGTCTGCGAACAGGGTCAGCACAACCCCCACAAGCCCGATGCGCCACGGTCGTTTCATTGGGTCACCGCCAGCACCAGCTTGCGATCAATCTCCCCGGCGGCCGCATCGGCAATGTCCGTCAGGGGCGCAGCACGCGTCACCCTCGCCTCGATGGAACGCACATCCACGGCACTATCCATGAACAGGGCGTGCAGCGCAATCCGATCCCCCTGCAGCGGCTGCCGCACGGCCTCGGGCAGTTCTTTGAAACCGACCTGCTTGGTGATGGAAATGGCCTTTGGGTTGCTAGCGGGATCGGTCCACTCCGGGTGGTACCAAGCCACGCGCCCAGCAGTGTCGACTGCGAAGATCATCAAGAACGCCTTGCCGCGCTCGTTGCGGTAGGCGAAGGCCAACTCGTCGCGCGCGGACACGCGGTCGCGCACGCGTTGCGATTCACGATCGCCCTTCACGCGGAAGACCGCCAAGTCCAGGTCTGACGAAGAAGTCCCAGTCACCGAGCCACGCGGCATGAAGTCATTCTGAGAAGTCGGCCCTCTGGTCAGGAACAGGACAAGCCCAGCCACGCTCGCCAGAGCCAGCATTCCCAGGCCAAAGCGCGAGCCACGACCAAGGCCCGCGGACGCACTCGTCTTTGGCAAGCCCAGCGCAATGCCCAGACGCGCGCGCGGGTTCGCCCCCTTGGGATCAAGCTGCTCCGCTACCAGATACGTCTCGTAACTCTCGCGACAGGACGGGCAGTCCGGCAAATGGGCGCGCAGCCGCGCTTCCTTTGCCCGCGACAGCCGGCCAGCGAAATGTCCGTCGATCAACCAGCGATGACTCTCTTCGCATGCATTCATGGTGAGGACCTCTTTGCGCAGATACGCGCGCAGCAGTTTGCGGATGCGTAGTTCGCGGTAGGCCAAGGTTGTGCGGTGCATGCCCAGACGGCGCGCGGCCTCGCGTTGGTCCAATTGCTCCACGAAACGGGCCTGGAAAACCGGAGCCCACTTTCCCGGCAAGGCCTCACGAACAAACCGCTCGATGAAGGCGCTCAGTGCGGCCCGCTCTTCCATGCGACGGGACTGCGCATCGACCAGGGGCGGCCCGGCGTCCTCGGCCAGGCTGGTTTCCCGTCGGTGCCGCCGCCAGAAGTCCACCGCCAGGTTGTGCGCCAAGGTGGCCAGCCAGGCGTGGATGGAGCCTCCGGCAAAGTTGCGGCGCAGCTCGGTTCGTGCACCACGGTTTCCCTGTCAGCCCCACGCAACACGCGCCCAACCGCCGCGTCCACGCCTTGGTAGCTTTCTTGGTAGAGCCGGCCCATCAGGGCGCGATCGCCCGCGTGAAACAGCGCTCTGAGCGATTCGTCGTCCAGGTCCAGTGGCTGGTTGCCAGTCATGATCGGCAGAGGCAAGGCGGGGACCACCAAAGGCTAACGCTTGACCTGCTCATTCTGGACGAAAGAGACTGTGTTTGGGGCAGCCCTATCCCGCGGCTCGGCGGATAATTGCGGCGGCCACCTTCGCGCCATCCAGGGCTGAGCTGACAATGCCCCCGGCATAGCCAGCGCCCTCCCCCGCTGGATACAGGCCCGCCAGCGCAGGGGATTCCAACGTCGCCAGATCGCGCAGGATGCGAACCGGCGCACTGGTGCGGGTCTCGGCTGCGACCAGCAGGGCCTGCGGGTGAATGAATCCGGGCAAACGGCGGCCGATGGCGGACAAGCCCTCGCGCAATGCCTCGGTAATGAAACTGGGGAAGACATCATCCAATCCGGCGTGTTCCACACCTGGGCGGTAGCTCGACTCGGGCAGGCCGTCGCTGCGGCTGCGGTTCAGAAAATCGACTGCCCGCTCCGCCGGGGCGCGGAAGCCGCCGCCGCCGCGCGCGAAGGCTGCCTCCTCGATGCGGCGCTGGAAGTCGATTCCGGCCAGAGGCCCCTGTGCCTCCGGGCCAAAATCCGCGCCGGCCACCGTCACCACCAGGGCCGCGTTGGCAAAGGGCGAGTTGCGCTTGGCCAGGCTCATGCCGTTGACCACCAAGCCACCCAACTCGGTGGCCGCGGGTACGATCCAACCGCCGGGACACATGCAGAAGCTGTACACGCCGCGGCCCGCGCCCAAGGCGCGCACCTCGTAGAACGCGGGCGGCAGACGCGGATGTCCGGCGGCGCGACCGTACTGGAGTTGGTCGATGACCGATTGCGGGTGCTCGATGCGAACCCCCACCGCGATGTCTTTTCGCTGCAAGGCCAGTCGGGCCGCCGCGGCCCAGGCGTACACGTCGCGCGCCGAGTGCCCGGGGGCCAACACAACCAGGTCGGCCGGGATTTCCCCCGCGCTGGTCTGCACCGCGCGGATTCGCCCCTGCTCTGCGCGCACACCCAGGAAGGTGCAGTCAAAGTGGTAGCACACGCCCAAGCCCTGCAGACGCGCGCGCAGCGCCTCCAGCAGCTTGGGCAGAAGGTTCGATCCAATGTGTGGCCGAGCGTCGATCGTGATCTCGGCCGGCGCTCCCAGGGCCACCAGATCGGCCAGCACGCCGGCAACTCCGACGCGGTCCTTGCAGCGCGTGTAGAGCTTTCCGTCCGAGTAGGTACCCGCGCCGCCTTCACCAAAACAGTAGTTGGATTCGGGGTTGAGTTGCCCGCGATGAAGGCTGGCGAGGTCGGCTCGCCGCGGTCCCACCGGCTTGCCTCGTTCGAGAATCGTCGAGACCACGCCGGCCTCGGCCAGACGCAAGGCTGCCCAAGCTCCCGCCGGACCGGAGCCCACAATCACCACTCGAGGCACCGGCACAGCGACGGGCCACGACGGGCGCGCTGGACGCGGCGGGGAAGGCGCAAGATTCTCGGCCGGGCTGGCGACCTCGACCCGCATGCGATAGCCAAGTCGACGGTCTCTGCGAGCATCGAGCGATCGGCGCAGGACACGAACATCGCCGATGCGAGTTTCTGCCCACCCCAAAGTACGCGCCACCACGGTTCGCAGAGAATCGTCCAGCGCTTCCAAAGGAACGAGAATGTCGACGATCTCGCTCATGAGCTTCGGCGGAGGGGCGGGTTCACGCTATGAGAAATCCTTGGCTCTTGCCACGCGGAAAGATTTCTTCCTTGACTGGAGTGAGATCGCAACATAAGAATTCTTGTTTCGACCATACAAGATCGTTCCGGGCTCGCTGTTGGCAGACCCGTGAACTCGGCCAGACTGACCCAGTCGCCCAAAAAATCCACAAGTCGCGAGGATTCGCCTTGTTGTCTCGAATCGGTCAAAACCCACCCCGTAGCGCCGTCGCCGTCTTCGCCGGCGCGATGGCGTTCCCTGCCGCCTTGCCGGCCCGGGTGGTCCCGCGCGCGGAAGTCCACACGCCAGTCGTGGCGGCTGGATCTTCCGAGCAGCCCGCGCGGGGCATGCCCACCGAGGACTGTCTGGCCAACACGATTTGTGCCGTGAAGGACCGCGTGCGTTGGCGCGTGCGCGCGTGGAAACCAGAGTTTTGTCAGAAGGTCGCTCACGCTGTGCTGGAATCGTCCGAGCGCTATCAGATACCGCCGGCTCTCATCCTGGCGGTGATGATCAACGAGAGCGACATGAACGAGGCCACTTTCCGCACCACTGTACGCAACGGAGCCGTCTATGCAAAAGACGGCGGCCTGATGGGAATCCGTTGCATTGTCGACAAGCAAGGCCGCTGCAGCAACGGACACGTGCGGGGCATGATCTGGAAAGAAGTCATGCGACCAGCGACCAACATCGAGCTCGGCGCGCGCGAGTTGGCCCACTACCGCGACGGTGGTGGTGTGAGCAAGGTGACGGTGCGCACGCGCGACGCCAGCGGTCGGCTGGTGGTACGCCAGAAGATCATCCCCTGTGCCCACAAGACGCACGCCTACTGGGCCCACTACAATCACGGCCCCCATTACATTGATCACGGGCCCGCCCGGCACTATCCCCATCGCATCGGTGTTCTGTACTACGCCCTCGCGCGCACCATGGGCGTCGACACGACCGAGGTCACCACCACTCGTCTCACCGTGAACGATCCCGGCCGGCGCCCGCGCACCTTCGACCATCCCGTGGAAGCGCGCTACCAGAAGCTCTGTCAGGCCATCCGTGATTCCAAGTCGGCCTGCACGAGCGTGACCACGGCTGCGCTTCACTAGCCTTCTGGCTAGAAGACGAAGGAACAGAGCGAAAGGCTGAAAGCCTTTGCCGCTGATCCGGTGGACAAAGCGCGAAAATTCCCGGACGGGAATGCTGTTGGCGGTCCGGCTCCGAAGAGTTGGTAGCGATCAACCGCTTTGTCCTCGGCTTCGCTCTGCCTAGCCAGCATGACGATGCCGGGAATGCCGAGTGCCAGACCGACGCCGACCGATGCGAGTGCGACGGCCTCGCCCGAATGGGAACGCGAATCGGCTTCTCTCTGGCATTCGGCATCCCAACAAATCAGCGGCCCCGAGAGAGCCACCAGGAAACCGGCGAGGACACCCACCCCCAAGAGCGTGAATCCGCCGATCGTCATAACCTTGCCTTGGCTCTTGCGTGCCAGTCGGGCATCGACAGCCGCGGCAACTAGCGGAACCAGGCCCGGATCCCAGAGCAGGCGCTGCTCCACTCTTTCCCTCGGTTCGCCCGACAACTCAGCGAAGGCATCCACCTGCGACGGGGTGATGGACGGTGCGGGCGCTGGAGCGGCAACCAGGGCCGGTGGAAAATCCGTGGAAGACGGAACTGGTTTACTAGGCGTGTAGGACACGGACGCCGGATTGGGGGCGATGGATCGGGGCTGCTCGGCGCAGACCCCGTTGCCCGCGAATCCGATCACGGCCACGCCGCTAAGAATGACGACGATCCGGTGTTGGTTCCCAAGGTGCTGGGGGCGTGGGCTGTGGAACATGGTGAAACGTCGTTGTGCAAGCAGGAGGCCAGCCGTCAACCCGCCTCCGCCGGACCACAAACTCGGCAAGACCTGGGTCGAGGTGGCGAATAGTGAACGCAACCATGTCAGGTTCTCAACGCAGCCACGATCGAGAGACCGCGCCCAGCCCAGCCGCGTTCCGGTCGCCTCCGCAGATTGAGGGACGTTAGCACTACTGCTCCAAATCCACACCTTCGGGTGTCGGGCGACAAGCCGGGCTGGGGGCAAGGAGGGCCGACTCGCGACGGACAGCCCACCCTGCCCACCCCGCGGCTGCGCCGCGCGCGTCGCCGGACCGGAATGCACTGATGTACTTAAGGACCGGAAGCGCAGGCCTGACGCATCCCCCGGCCCGGGCCACGTGGGCGCAGGCGAGCTTTGCTCGCCGAAGCCCGTCGCGGGAGGTGCGGAACCCTTCCAGGGTTCTGCTGTGTATCGTCGCCCGTCGGTGAATCGAAGAATTGAACCAGTAGTGCTACGTCTTCGGCGTTAGGGTCACCTTCTGCGCCACCACCACCGGTTCACCCCCGAAAGTCGGGAACTTCCAGCGCATCGCCGCGGTTTGAAAACACGACGTCATGTCGGAATCGAACGACGGCCTGATGTTGACTTCCTTCACCGCTCCGGTTGGCTTGACAGTCAGTTCGACGATGAGCGCCAGCCCCGCCTGGAACTGAAGCGCGGAGTTCCGCTTGAGCGCTCGTTCGTAGCACACCTGCATGGCCTGTGCGTTCTGCTTGACCACTCGGCTGGCGTCTTGCGGTTTGAGATCACCCTTGCCAATAGCGACCTCGTCCCCCTCCGCTCCGCCGCCGCCGTGCCTCTGCTTGCGGAGGTCGGCAATCAGGTTGAGGATTTCTGGATCATTGAGCTGCAGCCTGGGGTTGACCGCCGCCTCGGCGACCTGGCGCTTGAGGCTGGCAACTTGCCCCTTGAGTTCATTGATCTCGCTCTTGCACGCCACGACCTTGTCGTTGGCCTCGCTGATCCGGTGGATCGCGTCCTCATTGTCCCCGCCCTTGCATCCCAAAACCCAGAACAGACCCGCGCCCGCAAGAAGGAATCCCGTCGTGCTTCGATTCATGTAGTGTTCTTTCCTGGACAAATGTGTGCATCGGTCGGCGCCAGCGCGTCCGTTGGCGGGATGCCCGTGTCAGCGCAGCTTGGCTTCCTCGTCAGAGAACTCGACCTTGCCGGAATAGCTAGCTCCCTTGCCGCGTAGCCAGAATTCGGTTCGTGCCAGCACACGACCGCCGCGCTCGATGGTCATGCTGTACTTCTTGTTCGTCTCGAACTCGGGTTTGGCTAACTGAATACTCGAAGCAAAGATTCGGCTGGCCTTGTCGCGCATGTACTGCTCGTCGCCCGCCACGTAGCGCTGTTGACCAGGGACAATCTCCCAGAACTTGACCGTGATCTCGTTGTCGTTGAGCGGCTTGGCGAAAAACGCGATGTATTCGATCTTCCACACCGCGTGATCATTGCCCTTTTCCTCAATCGGCCAGACCTTGTCGACAGACTGATTGCGCACGGCGGCGACGAACGCGCTCTCGGACCCGAATCGGGTTGGGAGCCTATTGGCTGTGATAATGATTCTGCCCTTGAAGACGTCTTCTGGCTTCGCTGCCTCGGCCCCTGTCGCGAACAAGAAGAAGCAGAGAATGGTCGCTGGGATGCGGTACAACTTGGACATCGCGGCCCTCATGCGGTGGGTTGACTGGCCCCATCACTCTAATCGCTTTTGGGTTCGGCTGCAGGGGGTTTTTTGACGACGCAGCTCACCCTGGTAGCGTTGCTTCTTGATGCTTCAGGCTGGCGAGTCTTGCCCCGCTTCCGCCCCAACCAACCCATCCACCGAGGTTGGCGGCGGCCCTTGTGTCAGTGCTGACTACACGGGCGCTCTGGCCGAAGCGCGGGCTTTGGCCAAGGCCGATGGCCGGACCGCGGCCTCGCTCGACGTCTTGCTCGGCCTCCTGCGCGTCGGCGGGGCCGCCGCGCGGTTGCTGGGAGAGCGTGGCATCGGGGCGGCAAAGATCGAGGCCGTCGCCCCCAAGGTGCACTGCGAGACGAATCTCGATCTGGCCGCTCTCGAATGCGAGGCCCAAGGTATCGCCGAAAGAGTTGGCGCCCGCCAGACGTCGTCCCTGCACCTTCTCCTGGCCATCCTACGCGTGAGCGGATCGGGCACGGATGCCTTGCGACGCATCGGCCACGATCCGGGAAAGGTCAGGGCCCTCATCCTGCGCGCTCTCACCGGTCCAGGACCTTCGGCCGATCGCCGAACTGACCGAACCGGGCAGGACCCTGGCACGGAGGATGAGCCCGAACGCAGCCCGGGAGGTGACGCACCGGGGAACGCGGCCTCGGCTACCCGGGAAGTAAGCAGAGCTGCCGAGCCTCCCTCGCCGGGACACTCCGTGCATGCCGCGGACGACGACGCCATCTGGGAACTATTGCCCCTGGAGTCGCCACGCGCCCCGGTCTTGCACCGGGAACGCGAAGTGGGCCGCGTGCTCGACCTCTTGCAGGCCAAGACCCCGCGTGTGATCGCCATCGTCGGCGATCCAGGCTCCGGGCGAACAGCTCTGCTGGCGGCACTTTCCGCCGCATCGGCGGACAAGCCGTTGGTGCCCGTGGGAGATCTAGGCGCCATGGCTTCGCCCGGTGCACTTCTGCAAGCGCTTCACCGCCGCGCGCATCTCTCGTCACCCATCGTGCTCGATGGAACGGCCTGGCTAGGACCCGAGGGCAGCGACGGACCATTGCAGCTTCTGTGCACGATGAATGCGGGCCGGCGCTGGGTCGTCACCATGACCCCGGCGGACGTGCGGCGCATAGAGATTGGGGCTCCCGATCTGGCGACGAGCCTGGAAACTGTCGTCCTGCCGCCGCTGCAGCCCTCGGTCCTGCTGGAGATCGTAGAAGCCGGACTGGAAGCCATGGCAGAAGCCACCGGCGTGGGCTTTGCGCCCGAGGTGTGCGCCACCCTGATACGCCTCGCGCCCCGCTATCCCAGCGAAAGGGCACAGCCCGGCCGCGCTTTGGTCATCGCGGAGGTCGCGACGGCCCGCGCCGCCCGTCTTGGCCACGACATGGTTGACGAAACCGGCGTGGCCGAGGTGGTGGCCGACGCGGCCGCAGTTCCCGCCAGCCAGCTTCTCCGCGACGATGACGATCGCTTTCGCACCCTCGAGGATCGCCTGTGCGAGCGGGTGGTGGGGCATGACGAAGCCCGTGGTTGCATCGCGGCGGCGCTGCGGCGGAGCTACGCGGGGTTTCGCGGCCACCGGCCTTTGGCCTCGTTTCTCCTGCTGGGCCCGACCGGAGTCGGCAAGACCGAAACCGCTCGCGCCATCGCCGAGGCGCTTTTCGACGGTGAGTCGGCCCTGCTGCGCATCGACTTGTCCGAATACAGCGAGCCGCACGCCGTGGCGCGGCTCATCGGCTCGCCTCCCGGCTACGTGGGTCACGAGAATGGCGGCCAGCTCACCGAATCGATTCGCCGTCGGCCGGCCTCAGTAGTGCTTCTCGACGAGATCGAAAAGGCACATCGAGAAGTACTGCTTGTCCTTTTGCAGGTTCTCGAAGATGGTCGTCTCACCGACGGTCGTGGTCGCGCCGTCGATTTCTCGGCCAGCGCTATCGTAATGACATCGAACCTGGGCAGTGAGTGCTACCGACGCAGCCGGTCGCCCGCGGTTTCGACCATCCAGGCCCTGGCACGCTCGCGCTTGCCAGCCGAACTGTGGAATCGCATCGACGAGGTTCTCTGTTATGCGCCCCTGGCCGAAGCCGAGCTGGGCGCAATCGTCGCGCGCATCGCGCTCGCATCCAGCCGCCGACTGCACGCCGAACGCGGAATCTCATTTGAAATCGACGCCAGCGTGGTGGCCCAGGTTCTTCGGTCCGAACCTGACCGCAGCCTGGGGGCGCGACCGCTGCGCCGTGCCTTCGAGCGTCTGGTTGAAAGTCCGCTGGCCAGCGAGATCGTATCCGGCCGCTTGCGGCGCGGAACACGTCTGGGGCTGCACTGCGACGGAAATGGCCGGCTGCAAACCACCTGTCTGGCCTAGCGACTGACGGTCTCCTCGCCCGGCACAATTACCTAGTTCTCACAGAGGGTGCAAAGGACGCAGAGGTCGGAAAAGGAGAAGGGGTTGGGCCGGACAGGAGCCAACCCTTCCTCCTTTTTCATCCGGCTCTTCGGCCTTCGTGGTCTCTGTGTGAGATAGCTAGCGTGTCCTGAGCTATTTCGCGTACAGCCCGTGCTCGCGGATGTACGCCAGCACGCTACGTGGGACGAGACCGTCGACGGGTTCGCCCGCACGCAGTCGCGCACGAATCTCGCTGGAGCTGACCGCGGGCATGGCCACAGCCGCCCCGCCGGCAAACCCATTGCGGCCCACAACCAGCAGCCGCACCGAGCGACGCAACTCATCCGCGCCGTACCACAATGGCAGTTCCGGCTCGACGTCCGCACCGATAACCAGCAGAAACTCATGCTCCGGGTGGCTCGCCTGCAGAGCCTTGATAGTCAGAAGCGTCCGGCTCACCTCACCACCCAGTCGGGCCTCAACGTCGCTGACCCGCACCCGTGCGCCCAGAACAGCAGCGGCTCGCTCGCTCATGCGCAGGCGATCTTCGAACGCTTCCAGCGTTTTGCCGAAGGTATGTCTCCAGCAGGGGACGAACCACAGCTCGTCTACCGCGGCCGTCTCCAGCACATAGAGCGCGACCAACTGGTGTCCGATATGCGGCGGGTTGAAGCTGCCGCCAAAGATTGCCACCCGCATGCCATGAACCTACCTCAAATCCGCAAGGGAAACAGAGACAGAGTTGTCAGTAGAGAAGGTACGGCTGGCGCCGTTCCGCGAAGCGATGTTCGGCCGACGACCAAGTCGCCGCTAGCTCCTCCAGGGTGAGGCCGCGCTCGATCCCGGTGCGGATCGCATCGCTGCCAGTGAGAAGATCGATGGCCAAGCGGTCAGCCACGAATTCGTAGGGTTCGCTGCGCCAGCTAAAGGCCTCGCCACCCAGAGCGTGCAATTCGCGCAGGATTGCGACGCCGCAACGATAGGGCTGGAAAGCCCTGCGATCCGTGAGGTGAACCTGGATTCCGCCGCACACCTGGCCGGCGAACTTGTGAAAGCTGGGGCGAAAGGTCAGTGGGCGAAAAGCCACACCGCCAAGCCGGTAGCCGGCCAGCCGCTCGGCCAGGCGATGCCCGTCAAGGAATGGCGCGCCGATGATCTCGAATGGCCGAGTCGTGCCTCTTCCCTCGGACAGGTTGGTACCCTCGATGAGACAGAGGCCGGGATAGACGAACGCCGTGTCCACGGTCGGCATGTTGGGCGACGGCATGACCCAAGGCAGCCCGGTCGCCTCGAAAAAGTCTCGTCGATGCCAGCCCTGCATGGACACCACCGTCAGATCCAGATCGAGCGGCGAAGCGAAAGGCGGACCGCCCCACGGAATCCCGGCCCGCACCAGCCGCGCGATCTCTCCGATGGTCAGGCCGTGGCGTACCGGCAACGACGCCAGGCCCACGAAGGATTCATAACCCGGTTCGACCTCCCCGCCTTCAATCGCGCCGCCGCCGATGGGATTGGGCCGATCAAGTACCACCACGGCCACGCCGGCACGCGCCGCAGCCTGCATAACGAGAGCCATGGTCCAGACGAACGTGTAGTAGCGGCTGCCGATATCCTGCAAGTCGATCAGCAAGACGTCACTATCCGCCAGAGCCTCCTGGCTCGGCTGCAATGACTCGGGCGCGCTTCCATAGAGGCTGGTGACAGGAATCCCGCTGCGCCCATCCTGCTCGCCGGACACGCTGACCATGTCCTGGGCCTCGCCCCGCACACCATGTTCGGGACCGAAAAGGCGCACCGGCCGCACCCCACAGGCCAACAGACGGTCGACGATGTGGACGAGTTGCGCATTCACGCTCGCGGGATGGCAAAGCACGCTCACCCGCCGGCCCCGGCACAGATCAAGCCTTTCAGCACAGAGCACGTCGAGACCAGAAGCGACGACCATAGCTGCCCGTCTTCTCCGGCTCTGCGGCCTCCCCTCTCACCTCTGTGTTCTCAGCGGCAGGTAGCGAGCAGAGCCATTCAACTCATCCGCTTGGTTGCGACAAAACACTCCTAGGCGATCTTCACCGGTCTGAACGAAATTTCGCCCCGGTCGGTCACGATCTGGAAACGCACGCTCTTGCACTCCCACTTTTCGCGCAGTCCGGCTTCGGCCAGGCTGAGTTTGGCCATGAAGGCCTGCACGCTGAGCCCGCCGGAGGGCTGGCCGAGCGCACGCAAAGCATTCATGTATTCGTTGAAAAGCCTCGGGTAGTAGGCCGCCTCGCTCTCCTCGGCCAATGCCGCGACCGTGGCCGGCGGCGCGGTGCCTCCGGTGTTGTCGATGCTCATCGATTCGGCTTTCCAGCGCTTCGTGGCCGCGTCTTCCTCTTCCTCCTCAACCGCCTCCTCGTTGGGTTCCTCCCGTCCCAACAGACGGGCCAGCATGACATTCAGGCTGTTCGACAGTCCCTCGAAATCTGGGCCCACCGGCTTGAAGGTGTAGTCGATGTTGGTATTGATGATCTCAGCGACACCCAATTCAATCTTGTCAAGCGGCGCAATGAACCGGCGCGCAGTCATGGCTGCGACAACCAGCGCAACTATGATCGCCAACAGGCCGAGCAAGAGAACCCTGATCCCTTGGGACTGCACCCGACTCATGCCATCGCTAAGTGAAGCGAGAATGGCGAAACCGCTGGTCTTGTCCGCGAAGTTCCCCGGCATGGGCGCAGCCACGACCGCGTACTCGCGTCCTTCCAGGAACCAGTGGGCCACCTGGGTGGCGGCAGCGCCGGACAGGGCCAACGCTGCGAGATTCTGGCCGGAGAACAAGAAGTTGCTCAGCGCCTGGGTCTTGGCCACGTCTTCCTTCAAAGGGTCGGCATTGGAGACGAAACTCGATGTATGGAGCTTGCCGGCGTGGAAGTATCCAATTTCCGTCCCGAGAAGATCGCGGTTCTCCTGTGCAGTCTTCGCGCTCACCACCCACGCGACCAGAATGGCCCCGACGATGGTGCCATCAGGCCGAGTAACCGGGGCAACTGCCACCACGTGCACCCCGCCGTCTCGCCACGTCCAGATGTCTTTGACTGCAACTCCCTTGAGCGCCTGAGGCACCGCGGGGTACTTGGCGCGCAGATCTTCTTTCCAGTCGGCGTTGGGGTTCAAGTTGCGGGCGATGATCTTCCCAGTGGAATCAAGGATGGCCAGAATGTCGGCCTTGCGTTGTTCCTTCTCCAGGGCTGAGTTGAGCAATTCGCACTCATCGAAGGCCGCCTGGCGCAAGGCCGTCTCCTCCGTCTTGTCGAACACCGCAACCACCGCGGGCTTGCGGCCAAGCTCAGCAGCGAGATTGGCCAAGTCGAGGCTCACCAGTCGGCTGATCTTCTGGTAGACCAACTGGGCACGGGAAACCTTGGCCTCAACATCTTGAGTCGCCGCTGCCTTCATGTCCGAGGTGACCCAAAGGAAGAAGACGACGGTTGCAACCAGGATGAGTGCCGCGGCGATCAGTCCAATTCTGATGCGATACATGTGTTTCCTCGGGCTGGCAGGGGTGAAGTGATCAGGCGCACTTTTTCAGAACACGGCGGAGCACGCGACGCGCGCCGGAGGGGATTATCAGCACCTGGCACGCGGGCAGTCAAGATGGGGGACTGGGATAGCTTCAGGAAGGTTGCGACAGCGTGCCGCGGCTGCTGAGCGCCATCCACGCAATGCTGCGGCTAGACGTTTGTGAACCTTGATGAGCTGTGCGCTCTCTCGACGGGACGAGCCCCAAAAATTGACAATTCTCGTCTCTTGACCTACATGTAAGAACTATGCATACACGAGCGCACTCGCACAAAACTCCGTCGAGGACAGAAAGCCGCGACCGTCGAGGCGAAGCCCGCCGGGATGTAGACCTTCTCATCAATCGATTCTTGAACGGCTATCCCTACCTCTGTCGGGCCACTAACATCAGCCGAACTGGAATTCGTGTCGTGCCGATGCATGAGCCCGCCGTGGCCGCGCAATACATGGGTCTGCAATTTCAGCTTCCCGGCAGCGATGAAATCGTCACCGCGTCGGGCGAGGCGGTGTTTGCCTCAGGCTCGCAGGCGCCGGTGGGGATTCGTTTCACCCGCATGCCGCCGGCCTCGGCAGAGCAGATCAGTCGTTTTGTAGCTGCTCGCCGCGATTGACATTCGACCCTTCGCTGCTGGTCCCAGCGTAGGATTTAGTTCCAGCCCCAATTTGGCAGCCCGTGGCGAAAGTCTCCGCGTCGCCGTTCGGGCAGATTCTGGGCCGTCTGTTCTTGTTGGAACCCTGGGAGGGTTCCAAACCTCCCGCGACGGGGCTGGCCGATATTCGGCGCTTCGCCGCTTCTTGCATCCGGCCCGAATCCACTCCGAACGGCTCGGTCCGACTTTCACCACGGGCTGCCAGCCATGACCGGGCGCGATCCTCGTGCTACCCACTTTCAATTCTTGGGGGTTTAGTGGTAGTGGTGCTAGGACTACCGATTGCAAACTAGTGACCTCGCCGGGGCGTTATCCCGCCCTGGTGAGTCTATGCTTGACAGGTCTCGCCTAACCTCGCGTATATCTTGAGCCAGCCTCACGGGAGAACCCGCGAGGCAGTAGCAGAGCCACCCCGCACGGAGATACGCCTTGGAGCAACCGAAAAAGCCAGGTTCCAGTAAGGACATCGCAGACCTCAAAGCCCGACTCGGCCTCGCCAAGGGCCCCGCCGTCGCCCCACCACGGCCCGGCGTTCCGCCCGCCCCTGTTCCAGGCCCGAGCGCCATTCCCAACCCGCTGGCGCCACCGCCACCGCCGCCGACGCCTTTTGCGCCGCCACCGCCAGTTGCCGCGCCGCTTGCGGCGCCAAGGTTTGACGATCCCTTCGCGGCGATGCGGCCACCAGAGGGCAAGCACTTTGACCTGCAGTCCGTCGACGACGGCAGGCCGGCCGTCAGCGTTCGGCGGACGGCCAGCGTGGCCGCACTCATTATCTTGATAGTCGCCGTTGCCGTGGCCGGCGCGGTCGGCTTTGGCTTCGGCGCTTCTGCCGTGGGCCGCCGCATGTTCAACCAGGCCAACTTCGGCGCCAAGCGGGTCAAAACCGAATTGGACGAGATGCAGAAGACTATCACCCAGATCACCACGGCGGTGAACCTGAGTTCTCAGCGTCTGGCGACCACCCGGCAGGAGCCTCTCGCTTTCGACTACAAGCTCATCGAAGAGCTGGAGATGGTGAAGTTGGACCCGCGCCCTGATACCTCGCGCATCTTCAAGGTCAACTACTACCTTCTCGAGGACTTGGCCATCGATCGCCTGATGAACTACTACTACGATACCATCATCTTGTTCGGTGAGGTCGAGCGCCACATCAAGCGGACCAAGGCCGACAAGAGCATCCTGGAATCGTTCGTCGCCAAGCAGGCAGCGAAAGGCGGCGACGAACCCGGCAAGCAGGTGAACTACGGGGTGGTGTTCGATTCGCGCGGCAAGCTGGCCATCTCCACCTTGGTCGAGGTGGGCAAGCCGGTGTGCAAAGGCGGTGCAGAAAACTGCGCTGCCGCGGACATCGAGGGGTTCATGATTCGTTCCAACACCGGCGCCAACTGGACCCCGCGCAAGGTCGGTCCCAAGCCCGAAGGTGACAAGGTGGTGCCCATCGAGAGAACCCCGCTTTTCGAGGCAGTCATGAGCGGGTCGCCGGATCAGGTCCGCATGGAACAGTACAAGCAGCGACTAAACAACATCCGTCTCATCCTTCAGCGTCTGGCTGCCACCAGGAAGGAGTTGGGGGACGCCATCGACAAGGCCGCCAGCCGGCCCGATCTGTTCACCCTGTAGCGTATTGACGGCTCCGCAGCCGGGACCGACAGCCGGTTCCGAATCCGGGCCGAAGGCCTCCGGCCGGTGGGCCGGGACCGGAAACGGTTCCGGCCTCGTCATGACTTGCTCCGCGCCCTCCCCTCTCCCCTCTGTGTTCCCAGCGGAGGATGCTTCGCCGGATGAAGTCGCCGCGCAACTGGGGGTCGCGACTCTAGTCCAACCCCACTTCGGCCAAGTCCTCCTCGGACATGCCGAAGAAGTGCCCGGTTTCGTGCAGGAGGGTGATGCGGATCTCTTCGCCTAGTTCCTCGGCGCTATGCGCGGCGCGCTCCAGGTTCTTGCGGAACAGGAGAATCTGCGTGAGCTGGGGCTGGTCCCCCATCGCGGACGCGTCGGGATAGGACGAACCCGCAAACATGCCGAGCAGCCGCGGATCCAGACCCTTTTCCACCTCGTCGCGCGCGGGCAGGTCGACGATCAAGATAGGCACGTGTGCGATAAGTTCGCGCACCCGTTGCGGCAGCTCGCGCAGGGCCGCCTCGGCCACTTCAGCCATCTGTGCTTCCGACAAAAGGGGCGCCGCCAGAGGCCTCTCGGCGTCAAGTGCGAGAACTCGTAGCCAAGCCTGGCGCTTCCCGGCCTCGTCGTTGCGGGCCTCGGCGCAAAGGCCCAATCCGTGCCAGGCGTCGGCATCGCAGCCGTCGGTATCCGCCACCACTGCAAAACGCTGCGTGGCCTCGTCCAGATCGCCCACCTCCAGAAACAAATGAGCAAAATCTAGCGCCAGGTCGGCTGCCAAGGCCGCCCCGGCTTGCAAAGGTGGCAACTCCGCCAGGGTCCTGCGCGCCGCCGTGGGCTTGCCCAGATCGATCTCGAGCCACGCCTTGAGCGCCAACGCTTCGAGAAACTCGTCTTCTTCCTCCGCACGGTCGAGCGCCGCACTCGCGTGTTGCAGGGCCTGGCTCAAGCATTCCGGATCCTCAGCCAGAATCTCAGCGGCCCAGATCTCCGGTGTGGCCCAGTTGAGGTCGGCCTGGGCCGCTTGCTCGAGAAGTTTGAGCGCGTCTTCCATCGCACCCGCCTGACGGCAGCAAGCGGCCTGCAGAAGGATCACATCGGGATGGCCTGGGTCATCGCCGTAAAGCTTCTCCGCTAGCCGCCGGGCGCCGGGCTCATCGCCCGCTTCCAGCAAGTCCCAGGCGCGCTCTAGTTCGTCGTCGAAACTCATCGCCGGATTCGCGCCCCTTCCAAAGCCTCTGCGACCATGCCGTCGTGTTGCGACGGATCGGCCCAGCGGGCTTGCCCCGAGGGCGGCAGCAAGTGGATGGGATCGAAGTAGCAAAAATACCGCCCCGGGTGTACCACCGGCGAGCGGTAGACCGAGATCCCGGTTTCGCGATCGTAGTGTTCGTAGGAATGCACGTCGCGCTTGCCGCCTCCCGGTGTGTCCACCACGGTGGTCGGCGTGTTGTAGCCCGCAGTAAGCCCGCGGAGCTGCTTCTCTAGCTGCGCGCCGCTTTCCACGGTGGTGCGCAGATCCTCGACCCCCTTCACCATGTCGTGCACGTAGATGTAGTAGGGGTGAACGTTGATGAAGCTAAGGCGCTTGACCAGGACACCCATTACCGCCGGGGCGTCGTTCACCCCGCGGATAAGCACCGTCTGGTTGCGGACCGTGATGCCCCGATCAAAAAGCTTGCTGGTCGCGGCCCGGGTGATAGTGGTGATCTCGTCCGGATGATTGAAGTGGGTGTGGACCACCACCTCTTTCTGGAGTTTGCGCCCCCGCTCCGCGATGGCGGTCAGTGCGTCGACCCACGCGCCATCGCTGAGGAGTTTTTGTGGCATGACCGCCAGCATCTTGGTCGCCCAGCGGATACGCCGCACGTGCGGCATGGCCAAGAAGGCTTCGCCGATGTAGGTCAACTGCTCATCCCGCAATTGCGAGACATCACCGCCCGAAATGAGGATGTCTTCCACTTCGGGCCGCGAAGCCACGTAGTCGAAGGCCAACCGCCAGCGCTCAACATCGACGCCGAACTGCAGTTTGGTGACCTCTTCAGTGTCCAGCCCGACCGCGTAGCTGCGGGTACAGAAACGACAGTAGACCGGGCAGGTGTCAAGCGGCAGGAACAAGACTTTGTCAGGATAGCGGTGCGACAGCCCCGGCACCGGCATGTCCTGCCGCTCGTGCAGGGGGTCGAGATCCACCTTGGGATGGTCGGGCAGGCGGCGCGAGGCCAGCGGAATGAATTGAATGCGCAGGGGATCTTCGTAGGGCCGCGACCAGTCGATGAGCGAGAGCAGATAGGGTGAAACCCGCACCGGCATGGGCGCGTGACGAAAGCCTTCTTCCGCGTCCCGTACGAAATCAGCGTCGACCAAACCCTGCAGGGCGGCCAAGAGGCGCGGAACGTTGGTGATGGAGTTCTTCGCCTGCCAGCGGTGGTCGAGAAAATCAGATTCCGGAATCTGGGCGTAGGCCCGCAAACGCTGCCAAAAGGGGCCGTCGCGCAGTTGCCGGTGGACCAGCGTCGCAGGATCTGCGGGCGGCTTGAGTGCAGGTGGCAAGACCGGCGCGTGGGCCTTGGGCGAGGCCAAGACTTGGTTGGACATGTCCTGCGGGTTGTCTAGCGTAAACCAGGCCGGTCGGCCAGCCTTGTGCCGCCTCTCGCAGACTCGTGGCTGATTGGGCGACCGGGGCGATGGCGGCCGGTGGCTCGTGGCCGGGACCGGTTGCCGGAGCCGGATCCGGCTCCGGCAACCGGTCCCGGATCTGGCTGCACAAAGCTACCCCAAGGTCAGTACAAGCTGATAGCCGTCACGCACGATGACCAGCCTGCCCCCGCCACCGCGAGCAAGTTTCTGTTCCAGTTGCTTGAGCAGAGCGGCCGTGGCGGGCTTGCCCTGCGTGCCCAGCACCACATGGGTGATGACGTCACCCGGTTGCAGGCTGCCGCTGGCCGGGCTGCGCCGGTCGACCGACACGACCTTGAGGCCGCCCGCCCCGATCTCTTGCGCCTCGGACGGACTCAAGGGGACCACCTGCATGCCCAACACCTGGGTGCCGCGCAAGTCGGCGTTTTCGGTTAGTCGCACCTGCGCAGTCGCGCGACGGCCGCCGCGCAGGTAGCCCACGGCCACAGTCTCGCCCGGGGCCCGCGACTGCACGATGCGCTGCAGGCCAGCGCTATTCTCAGCCCGGCGGCCCGCGACCTCGACGATCACGTCATTGGGACGCAGACCAGCCGCCTCGGCCGGCGATCCGGGTTGCACGACGTTGATCAGGGCGCCGGGCTCGAAGGGCATTCCGATGCGCTTCGCCTTTTCGGGCGTGAGGTTCTCGGTTCCTACCCCCAGATAGCCGCGCGCCACGCTTCCCCCGCGCTGAATCTGGTCCGCGATCTGGCGCGCCAGATTGATGGGAATGGCAAAACCAACGTTCATGGCCATGGCGGGATTCAGGATGGCGGAGTTGATGCCGATGACCTCACCCCGGAAGCTGAAGAGCGGTCCGCCCGAGTTGCCCTGGTTGATGGCCGCGTCGGTCTGGATGAAGTCCTCATACTGCGTGATTCGTCCGCCCAGCATGCGGTTCTTGGCCGACACGATGCCCATGGTCACCGTCTGTCCCATCCCCAATGGGTTGCCTATTGCCAGTACATAATCGCCCACCCGCACCTGCTCCGAGTTGCCCAAGGCTGCGGGCCTGAGGTCGCCCGGCGGACGGTTGAGCTTCACTACCGCCACATCGGTGGCCGGATCACTGCCCACCACCCGCGCCTCGAAGCGCCGCTCATCGCCCAGCTGCACCCATACTTCATCGGCTCCCGCCACCACGTGGTTGTTGGTCAGAATTATGCCGGCCTTGTTGACGATGAAGCCGGATCCCAACCCGAGTTGGGTCTCGCGCCGGCTGGGGGCATCACCCATGCCAAAGCGCTCGCGAAAGTACTGCGTGAAGGGATCTTCGCTCATGACCCGGGGAATGACCTTCATGCTCTGGATGGTCACCACCGAGCTTTTCACGCGCTCGACTAGGGGGGCCACCGAGGCGCCCATGTCGGACGGCGCGGGCACGGACTGGGCTGATGTCAGAACTATCGCAGAAGCGAATGAAAGCGGGGCCAGGGTCATGGCACCTATCTTACAACGCCGAAAGCGGCTCGCCCGCCCTGCTGGACCGGGCAGCCCTAGCCCCGATACACGACGATTCCGCGCGTCGGATCGTATGGGGTCAGCGCCACGGTGACCTTGTCGCCGAGCACGATGCGAATGCGGTGCTTGCGCAGTTTGCCCCCAAGATGGGCGAGGACCTGATGACCGTTCTCCAACTCGATCTTGAAGTTGCCCGCAGGCAAGACCTCGATCACTCGGCCCTGGAATTCTATGTGTTCTTCTCGACCCATCGTGGCGGGAGAGAAGTTACTCGCTAGTTTCGCCCGGGTCAAATCAGGAAAACGCGGGAGGCTTGGATTAGACTGCTTGGTTGCTGTCGTGGCATCGCCGCCTCTCCTCCATTCTTCGCGGGCTTCCCCGCTTGCCGCCGCACCCGGTGAGGCCTCGGCCTACGTCGATGAACCGGACGATGTGACATTTGGGAATGCTGTGCGCCTTCTGCGCAACGGGGAAGAGGCTTTTCCTGCCTGGCTGGACGCAATTGACGCGACATCGGTGCGGGTCTCGATGGAGATGTACATCTTCGACGACGACCGGATCGGTCGGCGCTTCGCGGACGCCCTGTGCTGCGCAGCCCGGCGCGGCGTCTCCGTGCGGCTGCTCTACGACTTCATCGGGTGCCGTCACGCCCCGCCCGAGTTCTTCGCCAACATGCGACGGGCGGGCGTCCACACCGTCGCTTACCACCCCTACCGCCTGTGGCGCCCGCGCTTCTGGACCCTCATTCGACGCAACCACCGTAAGACCCTGGTTTGTGACGGCCAGGTGGCCTTCGTTGGGGGAATCAATGTTGCAGATGCATGGCTACCCGCCAGCGGCGACAAAGGTGGCTGGCATGACGTCGCCGTCGAGGTGAGAGGCCCTTCGGTGCAAGCCATCGAACAGACCTTCCTACGCACGTGGAACTGGCGGGCCAAGCGACGCTTCCGCTTCAAGCGCAGCCGGGTGCACCGCCCCGCTCCTGCCGGTGACGTCCCCGTGGCCGTGATCGCCAACCGCGAGCTGGTCGACCGCTTCTCGATCCGCCGGGCTGCCCTGCACGCCATCCGGGCCAGCCGCGAACGTGCCTATCTGGTCAGCCCATACTTCATGCCCGACGTCGGCTTCATCAACGGGCTGGCGCGCGCCGTGGCCCGCGGCGTGGACGTGCGGGTGCTCGTGCCAGTCGCCAGCGACAGCCTCGTGGCCGATCTGGCCTCACGTGCAAGCTTTGCGCGCCTGCTCGGCTCTGGCATCCGGCTCTTCCAGCACAACCCGGTGGCGCACAGCAAAGCCCTCTTGGTGGACCGCGAGTTCGTATCCATCGGCAGCTACAACTTCGACCACCGGTCCTTGGTCTACAACCTGGAACTGGTCGTCAACGCGCTCGATCGCAAATGCAACGAAGCCCTGGCCGCCACCTTGCTGGAAGACATGGCTGCCGGGACCGAGATCCGTTGGGAGCACTTCTCCCGCCGCCCCTTGCTTGAGCGCGTCCTGGAACGACTGGCGTACGGGTTGCGGCATTGGCTGTAGTCATACTTCAGCGAATTCGGCGACTACCGGCGCATGATCTGACGGCGTCTGCCCTTTGCGCGCGTCGCGATCGATGGACACCGACCGACAGTGCGCCGCCAGCCCCTGCGTGCACAGGATGTGGTCGATGCGCAGACCCCGGTTCTTGGGGAAACTGAGCTGGCGGTAGTCCCACCAGGTGTACTGGCCTGGGTCGGGATTGAGCTGGCGGAAGACGTCCACCAGGCCCCAGCGCCTGACCTCGGCCAGGGCGGCCCGTTCATCGGGATGACACATCACCTGGTCCCGCCAGGCTGCCGGGTCGTGGACGTCACGATCCTCGGGCGCGACATTGATATCGCCGCAAAGAACCAGCGGTGCTCGGGCATCGGCGTGCGCCGCCAGCCAGGCGCGCCAGCGTTCCATCCACTTCAACTTATACTTGAACTTTTCGGTGCCAACTGCCTGTCCGTTGGGCACATAGAGACTGCCCACCTGAAGCGCGCCCGCACGCGCCACGAGAAAGCGAGCTTGTGCATCCTCGACCCCATCGCCGAAACCGCGCACGATGTCTGCAAGCGGCTGGCGCGCCAGGACGGCCACGCCGTTGTAGGTCTTCTGGCCATACGCCGCCACGTGATAGCCCAGGGACTCAAGTTCCGACGCAGGAAAGGCATTGTCCTCGACCTTGGTTTCCTGCAGGCAGAGCACGTCAGGCGTCTGCGCGCTCAGCCACGCGCGTAGCCGTTCCATGCGCGCGCGAATGGAGTTGACGTTCCATGTCGCGATCTTCATGCTGAGCCTGGAATAGCAATAGAAGAAATCGCCGTGAAGATCTACACAGGATGTGATCATGCAGGGTTCGCCCTGCGCAATAAGTTGGTCGATCGCATGCGCAACCAGGGCCATGAGGTGGTGGACTTCGGCACCAACTCAGAAGCCGCATGCGACTACCCCGAGTTTGCCGCCATGGTGGCCAGCGCCGTGCGCAGCGATGTGGGCTCTGTGGGAGTATTGGTGTGTGCCACCGGGCACGGCACAGCCATCGCGGCGGGAAAGGTGCGTGGCATCCGGGCTTTTGCCCCCAGCAGCGTCGAGGCCGCGCGGCTCTCGCGTTTCGACAACAACACCAACGTCCTTTGCCTGGGCGGCCGCATTCTGGCGGAAAGCGATGTCTTCGAGATCGTCGACACCTGGCTGTCCACCGGATTTGCCGGCGGCCGCCATGGGCGCCGCATCGCCAAGATCGCAGCCATGGAAACCACCGCAGCCCTCAACTTTCTTGTCGAGGGCGAGTACCTGCGTCTGGCCGCCAAGGGCATTCCGGCCAGCCTCTGGGCCAAGGACGCCTCCGCGTTGGCGCCCGCTTCCGGCGCCGGTGCCTGTATAGGCGACAAACTCGGCTGGCTCAATGCCCCCAACGACATGGAACGTGAATTGGCCGGTATCACAGTTTTCGCCGAGCAGGTGCGCAAGGCCGGATTCCGACGTGCGGTGCTGCTGGGCATGGGGGGTAGCGCGCTTGCGGCCGAGGTCTTGGCGCGGGTGTTTGGGCCGGCCGCAGGCTGGCTCAACGTATTTGTGCTCGACTGCACCGATCCAGCGGCGGTGATGGCGGTTGAGACCTCGATTGACCTCGATCGCACCCTGTTTCTGGTCGCTTCCAAGTCTGGCACTACCCCCGAGGTATGCGCCTTCGAACGCTACTTCTGGGCCAAAGTACTGCGCCGCTGGGCTGGCGACACGAGCAAGGCCGGCCAGCACTTCGTGGCCATCACTGATGCGGGGACCGAACTCGACAAGCGGGCTGCGGCCAACCACTACCGCTGCGTGTTCAACAACGCGCCTGACATCAGTAGCCGCTTCTCCGCGCTGGCCAGCTTTGGTTTGGTCCCGGCGGCACTCATGGGCATGGACATCAGCCGCCTGCTGGCCCGCGCCAAGACCATGGTTGCCGCCTGCCGGGAAGCCCTCCCGACGCAGAATCCTAGCGTGGCCCTGGGGACTCTCATCGCTGCGCTGGCCACAGTGGGCCGCGACAAGCTGACTTTGTTTCTGTCCCCCGAGCTGGCGCCTCTCGGCGCCTGGATCGAACAGTTGGTTGCCGGCGCGACCGGCAAGCAAGGACGCGGCATCGTTCCGGTGGAGGGCGAGCCCCCTGGCGCACCGTCGAGCTACCGTTCCGATCGCCTGTTCATCGTGGTGAGGTTGCGCGGGGGAACGCCACCTGCGCCGGCAGAACAACTGGAAGCCATCACCACCGCCGGGCATCCAGTCCATGATATCGAGCTGGGCGACAAGTACGATCTGGGCGCCGAATTCTTTCGCTGGGAGTTTGCCACCGCCGTGGCGGCCAGCCTACTCGAGGTCAATCCCTTTGACGAGCCGGAGACGGTCGAGGCCGGACAAGCCACGACCCGCTTGCTCGAGGGCTATCGCCAGACCGGCCAGCTTCCCACCCCACCAGGCGTGGTGGCCCCGGCCGATGCAGCCATCGTGAGGCATCTGGCCGCGGCCAAGCCGGGTGACTATCTCGCAATCGCTGCCCTTTTCCAGCCCACGCCCGAACGCGATCGTCTGCTGGGTGCCATACGGACGCTTTGTCGTGATCGGCTTCGTGTGGCGACCACCATGGGCTATGCGCCGCGCTGCCTGCACGTCGCCGGGCAACTCCACCAGGGCGGTGCCGGCACCGGCATCTTCCTGCAACTAGGCGCCTCGGTCGTGGCCGACCTGCCGATTCCCGACGAGCCATTTACCTTCGGTGTCCTGCGCGACGCCCAGGGGCTGGTCTCTCTGGAAGCGCTACGCGCGCGCGGCCGCCGAGTTTTACGGGTCGATTGCGGCCGTGATCCCGACGCTGGGCTGGCCACGCTGCTGGAAACCCTGGGCGCCCTCGGCCAGTAGCGCGCGGCCCGGCCATGGCACCCATCATAGACTCGCACTGCCATCTGGATTTCGACAACTTTGCCCCGGATTTGCCTGCGGTGCTGGAGCGAGCCCGCCAAGCCGGCCTGGTGGCGATGATCTGCATCGGTTCAGGTTCGGACTTGGCCACCGCCGAGCGAGCTGCCCGCCTGGCCGCCCGGGAGCCGGACATCTTCGCGGCCGTCGGAATCCATCCCCACGACGCGGCCAAGATTGAGGATGACTGGTGGCCCCTGCTCGACAAGCTGGCGCGCAGCCCCCGCGTGGTCGGCGTGGGCGAAACCGGGCTCGACTACTTCTACGACCAATCGCCACGCGACAAGCAGGCCGAGGTTTTCCGGCGCTTCCTCGCCCTCAGTCGGGCCGTGCGTCGGCCCTTCATCTGCCACGTGCGCGATGCCCACGCGGATGCACTCGCCATCTTGCGCTCGGAGTCGCTCGGCGCTCCCGGCGGGGTCGTGCATTGCTTTTCGGGCAACTTGGACCATGCGCGCGGCTACCTGGATCTGGGCCTGGACTTGTCCTTTTCGGGAATTTTGACTTTCAAAAACGCAGACGAAATCCGCCGCGTGGCCGCCTACGCGCCTTTGCAATCGATCCTGGTGGAAACCGACGCACCCTATCTAGCGCCGATGCCTCATCGCGGGAAGCGCAACGAGCCCTCCTTCGTGGTGAATACCTTGCAGGCGCTGGCCTCGGTGCGCGGCATCCCATTTTCACGCGCGGCCGAGGCCACCACAGAAAACACGCGAAGGCGTTTCGCGCTGGCTGACATCGCGGCCCCGGCGGGCGGGGGCGTTCTGACCTGACGGGGGACTTGCTATGCCGATCTAGGCCCCACTATTTGCCTAGGTACCTAGCCGAGGTAGGCTTCGCCCACCATGCGGCGCACTCTCCACGTTGTCTTGTTCCTCGGCGTGTTGGCTTGCGGACTGTTGCTCTACTGGCAGCACAACAAACAGAAACCCAAGCAATCCCGCGAAGCACCGAGCGCAGACATGTTGGCTGCCGTTCCACTTCGCCCGCCTCGCCTGGCTGCCGCGGTCCCAAGTCGAGACGCAGGCAACGATGTCGGCCCACTCGTTGGGGGTGTAAAGAGCCGTTGCTACAGCGGCTTCACGTCTTGGAGGGGACCAATCCCGCGCTTGCTGAATCCTTGGCGCTCGAAGACCGGCAGCGCTTTCCCAACAGCCCAGACGCCGAAGAGCGGGACATGATTCTGGTGGCTGCGCTGCACAACAAGCGCGACCTCGGCGGCGCAAAAAGGGAGGCCTGGTACTACTTCATGCACTACCCTCAGGGCCGGTTCACCGAGTATCTATCTAGACTTACCGGCCTAGCCGAAGTTGCGCAGTAGAGCGGGCGAAGCCCGCTTAAGTGCCTGAAATCACGTGGTCGAGACTCGTAGGTCTGGACTACAAATGGGCCTGTGGACCCCGTCGGTTCCGACCCGCTCGGGCAGGTGAAAGCCCAAGCG
>PMJO01000153.1:0-18131 GCA_003158455.1 Myxococcales bacterium
ATCAACCCCGCCGTCCTGGCCTTCTCGCGCTACCACGAACACGAAGCCGACCGCTTCGGCCTCGAACTTACCCACGACAACCGGGCAGCCGCCACCGCTTTCGTGGCCCTGCAAGAACAAAACCTGGCAGTACCCCGCCCCAGCCTGCTCTACAAGATCTTCCGGGCCAGCCACCCACCCATCGGCGAACGCGTGGACTTCATCAACAACTACCGACCGTGGGCGAGGGGAGAGGCGGGGCGGTACGAGGATCGCTTCGCAAGGTAGAGAAGGTCTTTTTCACGAATTTCATCGTACTTTGCTCGAAGAATCGGCTACAGTCCGCGGCCCAGCCTGTTTTCGCGTCCAGGGATGGCACGTTGGTCATCTCTCGCCGCGCAGAACAGGTGGTCCCAGACCCAAACCCAAACCGCAGGAGATACGATGGCTAAAGGTCCAATTACAAAGTCTGCCCTGATCCAGATCCTCGTCGACAAGTCTGCCAACGAGCTCACCCGCAAGGACGTCAAGGGCATCCTTGAGGGCATGGTGGAAGTAGGCCATGCCGAGCTGAAGAAGAACGGCATCTTCATCGTCCCCGGGCTTGTGCGCATGGTCGTCGTCAAGAAGCCAGCCACCAAGGAACGCAAAGGCATCAACCCATTCACAAAGGAGCCGACGGTCTTCAAAGCCAAGCCAGCTCGCAAGGTGGTCAAGGCGCGCGCAGTGAAGGCAGCCAAGGACGCCGTAGCGTAGCTGCGTGTGTTCGTTTTGTGCCACCTGCCTGGTGGCGACACCGGTCTCCCCTAGCCTGAACTCGGTTTGCAACGACGACCCGGCGTGTCTGGTGCCGCCGCAGGGCGGCCAGATGCGTTTGTTCTAGCTGGGCCTCGGTGAACGGCCGCTTGACGAAGACGGGACGGGTCGCGAATTTCTTGTCTTCCTGGTCGGATGTTCAGTAGACTGCCGTGGTGTCGCTCCTCCGGGTCGCTCCATCGGTGCAGACCACGCTCGACGCCCTCACGCAGGCGGCCCGCCACGATCTCTCCTGCGCCTGCGGCCCTTCGCAGCCACGGCAGCGAGGCCGCGACGGGCTGTGGATCTATCCGGCGGCGTTGCCCTCGGGCCAGCGCGTGCCCATGCTGAAAGTGCTGCAGGCCTCGGGCTGCGAACGTTCGTGCATCTACTGCGTGCAACGCTGCGGGGGCCAGGGACGATCCCTCGCGCTGCGGCCCGAGCAACTGGCCGGCGCATTCATGGACCTGCACAGCCAGGGCCGCGTCTTCGGGCTGTTCCTTTCATCAGCGATTCATGGAACCGCGGCGGCGACTATGGATCGCATGCTGGGCACGGCCGAGCTTCTGCGCCGGCGACACCGTTTTCGCGGCTACATCCACCTGAAGATGATTCCGGGCTGTCGGCCCAACCAGATTGACCACGCCATGCAGTTGGCCACGCGCCTGTCAGTGAACATGGAGGCGCCCACGGCCGCGCACCTGGCCCGCATCGCGCCCGGCAAGAAATTCGACGCCGAGATCCTGGCGGCCATGCGGCAGGTCAGTTGCGCCATCGCCGAGGGTCGCTTTGCGCGCTCGGGACAGACCACGCAGCTGGTGGTGGGCGCGGCGGGCGAGGCGGATCGCGACGTAGCGCGTGCGGCCGCCTGGGCCTACCGCGAGTTGAAACTGGCGCGGGTCTACTATTCGGCGATGCAGCCGGTGCCCGGAACGCCAGTCGCCGATCGGCCGCCAGTCCCGTTTGGCCGCGAGCACCGTCTGTATCAGGCGGATTTCTTGCTACGCAGCTACGGTTTTTCCATCGACGAGATCGAATTCGACGCGGGCGGCGCCTTGTCGCTCGACGTGGATCCCAAGACCGCATGGGTGCGCCGTCACCCGGAACGGTTCCCGGTCGAGATCAACACCGCAGCCCGGGCCGAACTGTTGCGAGTCCCCGGCATCGGGCCGCGCGCAGCCGAACGCCTGGAACGGATGCGCCGGGAACAGCGTTTGCGCGACGTCTCGTCCTTGCGCGCAGCCGGCGCGTCCTGGAGGGTGGCCTCACCTTTCGTGCTTCTCGACGGCAAACCCGCCGAGCGACAGATGAGTTTTTGGGGATGATGGCAGACACGGCCTGGCAGGTGCGCTGAAGGGCGGCGGAACTGCGGCGCTGGTGGACGCCGAGCAGTCTCTTGATGCCCGGTTGGCGGCGCAGGCCGACGTGCCGCTCGCGTCCTGTGCCTCCGCCGAATCCTGGGGCAGGATGGGGTGAAGGCAGTACCAGCGAGGAGTCCGAATCTGAACGCCTTCGCGGAACGATTTGTGCTTTCGATCAAGAGCGAGTGCCTGGATCGGTTGGTTCCACTGGGCGAAGTACATCTGCGGCGCGCGATCGCCGAGTAGGTGCAGCACTACCATCACGAGCGGAACCATCAGAGGCTCGACAACGAGCTGATCATGCCCGTCGAGGCCGCGAGCGGCGTTGGAATGGTTGACCGCCGTGAACGTCTCGGCGGTCTCCTGAGCTTCCACTACCGGAAGGCAGCCTGAGTTTGTTCGCTATAAGCCATGGACTGTCGCGATCGAGTTTCCACACAGGACGGCGAGACGCTCCACCCTTGCCTGACCGAGTTGTTGGGTCTTCGGGACAGATATGCGGCGTTTGTCAGGACTTGCGCGTGGCCACGCGCGCCGGCTGGGGGCAAGATCTTCTGGGCCGCTTGGTGGCGCGGAATGGGAATCCGCTCATCGGTGCCCCCGGTGCGATTCGCCGTGTTCCCTGCGCTCCATGCGCTCTTGGTGGACGCCGTGGTTGTTGCGGTCGAAACGGCCGCGGTCATTTCGTTCCGCGTGTTCACGCCTCTGGAGTTGGCCCTCGGCGCGAAGCGCTGCCATCTCCCGTCGATGTTCGTGGAAGTTCGGGCCACCGGTGGCCCTATAGTGCCTGTACCTGCCGGGGGGGATGCGCAGTAGACCTCGCGGGACCTCTCGCCCGTGGGCGACGACCCAACCGCCCCGATGGTCTCGCGTGCGGTACCACGCCCGGCCCGCACGATGCCAGTACCAGCCGTCCACGAAGAAGACCTCCTGTTCGTATTCCGGCACAACCTGTATACCGGGGCTGACCTCGACCAGAGCGGGTGCGGTTTCGAATCGGATCGTCGGCACGCCTATTTGGACCTGAAGGCTAGCTTGCGCTGCAGCGGTTCGGGGAAACGCGACTGACAGCAACGGGGCGATCGCCAGGAACCAGATGGGAAACTTCATTCGCATGGATGGTTTCTCCTTTTCATACGCTCCGGTTGGCTAGCAACATTGGAGCAAGCCGCACGCGTGCAATTGTACTCCATTCCTGCCGCAGCGTCCGGAACGGCATTGGATCGGCTGAGAGCGTGCTCGCTGGATCAAATTTGCTGATCGACACCCACGGACCGAACTCCTCCTCCTTGAGGGAAAATTTTAGGCTGGTGGGAATCATCCCAGATGTCGTGCAGCCAAGCCGCCGGAACCACCACGGCCAAATCGGCGCGCTCTCGACTGCCGATCCGGCGCGCATTCCTGACCACACGCTCGACATGCGAAAGGTCATGCGCCACATCCGCTGCGCCATTCTGCCGAACCTGGCTGGCGATGCGCTCTTCCCACGCGCGCAGGGTTTGTTCGTCCATGGGACTACCATAGCAGGGCTGGCGTGCCGGCCCTACACACGCGCAGTAGTCGCTCATGGCCGAAATCTGAAGGCGATCAACTTTCTGACAGAACAGATCGAGGAGGCAGACCGGGAGCTTGGGGCCAACGCGAAAGCTATCGGTGCCGACGCCGCGCGATCCGGACCGTTGCTACAACAGTGCCGAAGACAAGAGCGTAGAGCCCACAGGGAGCATCACCGACCACCATGGTGCACGAGCTGCCGCGCGATGACTTCGATTCCGCGCCGCCCGTGCTGAGCGCCAGCGCCCCGCCCGTGCCGGGGTCGGCTGGGCCACCCCCCGTCCCGCCCCCGCCGCCGGTTTCTCCCGGAGCGCAGCTACACGAGCCAGGATACGCCGCGATCATATTGATCGTGCCTGCGGGAAACTCGGACACCATGTCGGCCATACTTCGGCCCAGCAACTGGAGGTTTGCTGCTGGCGTGTAGTCCACGAACATCGCCCTGGCGTCCCCTGTCGCGTCGGTGTCGATGTCCAGGATCTTCCGCACGCCACAGGCGAACGAGAAGGCGCCCAGACTCACGGTTTTCACCTTCGCCATCGCTGCGGTACGGAAGTAGATCGCTCCGTTGGTCGGCAGGTAGACGATCGACCAGACCGTGCTCGACTGGGCGACGCTGTCGAGGATGCCGAACGCCGAGTCGGGGATAGTTGTGCCGGCCGTCACCTGGGCGAGTATCGAGGCGCGCACGAATCGATCCCGCGAGCTCGCGGAGGTCGGCATGGCTGCCGTGCCACCGAAGCCGGTGAACCTCGCCAGATAGGCCACCGAATCGGCATAGGTGTCGTTGGTCAGGGTCTTGACCAGCATGGCGCTGGAACGCGTGATAACGAGCTGCCCACCGATGTACTCGAAGGCAGCGCAATCCGCCGAGGAGTCGCATGCGAGGTAGTGCACCCGCGCGTAGGCCTGCGACACGCGCACGGATGGGGCAGCCTGCGCCAGCTCGGCAACCGTCGCGTACAAATCGAGCGCGTGTTGGATCCACTGCAGCTCATTGAGCGCTGGCCTGCTGTCTGGGTTCGGGTATTGGGTCGCGTCAAGCCACATGACGTCGATCACAAGCCCTTTCTCGTTGAGTCCCCCGTTGGGCATCTCGACGCCGTATTGGTTGAAGGTGATGCTGCCGTACTTCGACGTCCACACCGCGGGCGTGTCCGTTGCGCTCAGGACGAGCGCGGTCTTCTGCAATCCGCGCGGGTTGGTTACGACCAGACCCGCGCTCTGGTCCCAGTCGTAGTCCTTGCCAAACGCAGGTTGGCCGGCGTGCTGGGCCAGGAAGGTGGTGCAAGCCCAGACTGCGGGCGCGGGAAACAACACCACGCCGGCAAGACCAAGGGAGAGAAGAGAAGGAAAGCATCTCATGGCTACCTGCGAGGATAGCGCAAAACGAGCGAGCCTGGGGTTAGAGCGAGGCAGACAGCCTAATAGTTCAGAAGCCAGCCGAGACGTGAGCGGCAGGCAATCGAACCATTTGCCGCGTTGTCGTTCGCAGAACCAGGCTGGCTCTTGGTTGGCATTACCTCACGCAGGGTCATGGTTGTTGGTGGATGGGCTCCATCTCCAATTCAAGACGCACGGCTATGTTCTTGATGGTTGTCCGTTGTGCCTCGGCTTGGGCTCACGGCACACACCCGCGCTGGTCGTACTTGATCTCGTGCACGTGACAGCTTCTAATGTGATCCAATGTGCTGCGCGGATCTTGCCGGCACCGGGAAGGAGATCGCATGCAGTACCAGCCGCCCTCCGGAAATCTGCCCCAGCCGAATATGCCTCCGCCGCTTCCTCTGGTGAACTTCCGTCCACCATCGCGGATGCCCTGGGTATTGACGGTCGCGGTGGCGGCGGTCGCGGGATACGGCGCCTACTGGGGCTACGGTGAGCGCGCCCGGTTGATTGCCAAGACCCAGGAGGCCAAGAGCGCGGTTCGCGCGGCCGTGGCCGCAGGTCAATCCTTGCGACAGCAGCTTTCGGACCTGCAAGCCGAGAAGGAAGACCTGGAGGCCGACAAGGCGGCCCTGATTGCGACCAGGGACAATCTCGCCAAGAGCGTCGAGGAAAAGTCGGGTGAGTTGGCCACCCTGAAGGACGCGACTGACAAGCTGAAGGAGAAGATGAAGGACGAGATCGCCAAGGGCGACATCCAGCTCACTGAGAGCGGGGGCAAGCTGCGCGTCGGCCTTGTGGACAAGATCCTGTTCGACTCGGGCGAGGCGTCGATCTCGAAACGCGGGGAAGGCGTGCTGGCGCGCGTGGGCGCCGTGCTGGCCAGCATCGAAGACCGACACATCCAGGTTTCCGGGCACACGGACAACGCGCCCATCTCCGACAAGCTGAAGCACCAGTACCCCACCAACTGGGAGCTGTCCGTGGCGCGCGCAACCAATGTCGTGCGCTTCCTGCAGGAGAAGGCTTCGGTGCCCGCTGATCGCCTAGTCGCCAGCGGCTACGGCGAATACCAGCCCATCGCTAGCAACCGGACCGCTGCTGGGCGTGCCAAGAACCGCCGCATCGAATTGCTGCTGACACCGTCACTGGCGCCCAAGCGGATATCGAAGGCCGTGCTCAAGGATCGTCACGAGGCAAAGAAGAAGGACGCCTCCGCTGCCAAGGGCGGCAAGCGGCACCGCGAGAAGGAAGCGCAGCGGTAGCCGACTCGCCCGGCGGAATCGTGATCGTATGCCAGACGGGCGTTGTGTTCACCGTAGTTGTCGGCTGCCACCACACACCGCGTCGGCGCCTAGCGCCCCAACGCGGCATGGTTGACAGCTCGAGAATCGAGCAGGGTGCCATTCCGATGGAACGGCTGCGGTGAATGGACCAGAGTTCGGCAAGCTGCGCGAGCGGCTTGGGAGTTAGCCAAGGAGAAGGCATGAACCACGTCATTGTCGAGTTTGAGCTTTGTTGTTGCCTGTGTCGTTGGGACGTCAATTCACACCGAAGGATGGGATAAACATGGCGATCGACCTAGCGAAAATCCACGACGTGGCCCGCGCGTCGCTAGTGCCGGACTTCTTCGCCGTGCGCATCGACGAGGAGGGGCTCTTCGATGGGCTGAAACAGTTGATTGCGAGGATCAAGCTGACGGCACCGGACCTTCAGTTTGATCGGATCAAGCAGATAGGCGCCGCAGCCTCGGACGCCACCGCGTTCATCGAGGTGATCAAGCGAGAGGGCTTGTTCGTGACTCTGCGGGATATCCTCACCAAGATACCGGTGACGTGATCGGCAGGCTAAGCGGCACCAGCCGGTTCAGGAGTCCGGAGGCGTCTGCGGCGCAAGAATGGGTTGAAAGAGATCATGCGGCAGATCGGCGAGCCCACGCAAGGACGCTCGTTTGGCGGTGAGCCACTTTCGGCTTGCGCCAAGATGGCCTTTCTGTCACCGACGATGGCGCGCGCTCAGCGATGGCACGCGAAGTAGAGGAAGTATTCAAACTGGCGTCCAGCGCGCGCGATGTCGAAAGCGACCTCGTCACATTGGCCGAATACTCCGGTCAGTACCTCCCGCAACCTGGCTGATCGGGACGATGACCAGACTGTTAGCAGACCACCCGACCGAAGCGTCAGCCGCGATGTTTCGAGGAATGGCGACAGATACAGCGACGCATTTGAATCGTGAACGAGGAATTCAGGACCGTTGTCGACGTCGAGCAAGATGAGGTCTACGCTCCGGGGCATGAGCGATTCTACATAGGTGCTCATGTCACCGACATGCACCTGCACGCGCGGGTCCTGCAAAGCCGATCGCACATTAGGTATCAGGCCTTGCAATGCCCAATCTACAAGGAGGCCTTCGATTTCGACGACGTGGATTGCACGCGGTAGTGGGGATGCCACGACCTCCATCAACGTGAATCCGAGGCCAAGGCCACCAATCACGACGGTTTCAGGAGGCGGCACGCGGGCAAGCGATTCGGACGCGAGCCTGCGTTCGGTCGAGGGGTCCTCCGAATCCATCAGAAAGACCCCGCCGGAGATCAGCTCATACACCGTCGACGGAGTTGCGTCGCGCCCTCGACTTCGTCGGCGCAGGACGAGTTCTCCGAACTTGGAGTTTCCGTGGGCGATTGTTTCAGGGGTCACCATGGGATCACGGATTGACCACATTGATCCCATCCCCATCGTTCTTCTTCACATAGAAGACTCGGAGGATGGTTGTCGCGTTCGCGATGGCGATCACCGATTCAAGCGCGGCGCCGCCAATCGATCCGCTCAGGATATTGTTCGCCAGCCAGCACCCAGTGCTGAAGAGCATCATCAGGCGCATGGCCAAGCCGCGCATCTGAAAGACGGCCACGGTGGAGACGCAGGAGCCTATCACCGTCAGCCAGCCTGAAGGCGTCTTGGCAAAATAGAGTCCGGCGCAGAGGTGTAGCACCACAAACAACACAGACAGGTAGGCGGCGCGCAGCTTCAGCGACAGAAAGGTACGCACAGCGGTTATCAGTGCGTTGGCCGAAGCCGGAGGAACGCCCAACAGCCAGAAGTGTAGGGCATAGACCAGCGACTCGCTTGCGACCAAGACCTTCAGCCGGCGGTCGCTCTTTTGCAGAAAAGCGGCCACGCCTAGGATGAAGGCTAGATAGCCCAAACATTGGGCAGGAGAGAATATCGAAGCTGTCATGTAGATAGAAGAGGCCAACGAGGCGTGAACGCACCTGAAGGCTGGTCAGGTTCTCACCTGAGCGGTGTCCGCCCAAGTCCGAGATTACGTGTGTTGAGGAATTTAGGCTGCCGGTACCCTACCCGACTCCGCGCCAGGATGTATCGCGAAGACCTGGGCGCGAAGACTTGTGTTCGGGGTGTTCCAACTCCGGGACTCGATTGACAACGGCTACTGCTACGCGCGGCGTCCGGCCTTTCTACAAAGCGGCCCCTACCACGCGGAGTTGGCCCCAGCCCGCCGTGGGGCAGGAGCGACGCGTTCGCTTCTCGCCTATGAGGGCAACCCGGTGACGGCTCGAAGCAGGTCCTCGTCGGTGGGGTGGGAGTAGATCGCAGTCGTCAAGATCGACTTGTGGCGGGCAAAGCGCTGGGTGAGACGGATGTCCTTGGTCTTGCGGTAGATGGCCGAGCAGGCCGAGTGGCGCAATACGTGGAAGCTCACGTGGCGGTCGAATCCCGCGCGTCGCTGCCAGACCGCGAGCGAGGGCGCCTCAGCGCGGTCCCGCATGCCACGGCGTAAACCCGTGCGCCCGCGGCGCACCCGCGTCGAGGTCGAGCCAGCGGAGCATGATCGCGTGCGCGATGTGCACGCCCCCTTGCCGGCGCATCACCCGGCGAACAGCCTCGGCAGCAGCATGATCGCTCCCAGTCTCCAGGCCCACCACGACGAGATACAGATCTTCGACATCGTCGTCTTTCGCAGGATCGACGCGTTTGGCGGCGGCCAGCGCAGCATCGCGCTTGCCGTCGAGCGCGGCGAAGTACGCCTCGAGCACGGCCACCGAGTCGGGGAACCCGCGCGTGCGGTACTCGTCGAGCGCGGCCTGCGCGTACTGCACGAGCGCCTGCTTGACCGAGCCGGTTCGCGACTCGGCGAGCATCCGCGTAAGGTAGGAGCGGTGCCAGCGATCCTTCTGGAAGGCGAGGGTGTCGCGTTCCTGTGGGTCCCACGTGCCCCGCGCCGCGCAGAGGGTCGCCTGGTCGTTCTCGGCCAGCGCCGCGGCGGGGTCACCCTGAGCCTCGCGGATCATCATCATCGCATTGTGCGACCAGAACTCGTCCGGAAGCTCAGGGTGCCTGGCGAGTGTGGGGATCACTGCGAGGAACGCGGCTGCGGCGCTCTCGAAGTCGTCCGCATAGACGAAGCGCAGGGCGCGCACGCGCGCGATGACGTACGCGAAGTGCGCGTCGTCTCCTGCGGCTGCAGCTGCGGCAGCGATGTGTTTGTCGGCCGTGGCCGCGTCGCCCGCGGCGACCGCCTTTTCTGCGGCGTCCAGAGCCGCCTGAAGGGCGGGCGGGGGAGGCGCCGGCTCGGACGGTATAGGTGCTGGGGGCGTGGCGGCGGGATTCGGGACGGGGGCGGGTAGGGCGGCGACGGGCGGGGACGGCGGGGACAGAGCTGCGGAGCCCGTCGGTGCGGGCAGGGGCGCAACAGCGGCGACTGGAGCCGATGCACACCCCGCGTACAGCGCGGCGATGGCCAGGAAGGCGAGAGGCTGTAACCGTATCAACGGGAAGGCTTCAACCATGGCGGCGATACTCCGTTCGGGCATATGCAAAACATCCTCGCCGGGCTCCCATGCACAGGCAAGAGACTTCCAGCTACTTCCGGTCACCGGACCGGATTTGCAGCGAAACGCTGCTCGGAATCGTCCCGATCACATCGACCCCGGCAGGCGCGTTGGTGAGAACGCGAAAGCTGTGCACGCCGGCACCGCTACCGGAGATGTCGACGTAGGCCGCCACGGCATCAGGGGCCAAGAGGTCGAGTTCATTTCGCGAACTGCGTAGTTCGACGGCGACGGTGGGGTTGCGCGGCGGATCGAAGCGAGTGGCCGCGCCGACGCCGCGAATCTCAAGCGGCACGATGCGAGCGACCACGTGTGAACGATCCAAGGCCATAGCCGACCAAGCCGCGAGCACACTGGCGAAAATCGTAAGGTACGCCAGCGCGTCGCGCGCGCGACGCGGACGATCCGACTGTTGTGTCGTCATGGGCTTGCCCGCGCACAGGCGCTCAATGGCGGTGCAAAGCTCGGTCGCGGATTTCACGACCACCAAACTGCCGTCGTGGGCGAGCGTGACCGTGCCGCGCTCCTCGCTCACGCAGACCACGAGTGCATCACAGGCAGTCGCCAGCCCCAGAGCCGCGCGATGCCGGGTACCGTGGCGCGGATCGCCCGTGTCGGCGGCGAGTGGCAGCACCATGCCGGCGCGCAACAAGCGATCATTGCTGATGAGCACGGCGCCGTCATGCAGCGACGTCGACGTGAAGACGGCCTCGAGTAGCGCTGGCGTGAGGCACGCGTCGACGGGCGTGCCGCCGGTGATGAACCCGCCCACCCAATCACAGCGCGGAATGGCGATCAAGGCTCCTGCTCGGTGCTCTGCCAAGATGAAGGCGGTCTCCGCCACGATGGTGGTCGGACCGACGGACAGCTTCCTGCGGTGCCGCTCTCTCAGCCAACGAACCGGGCTGGCGCGACCTAGTCCGCGGCGAATCTCGTGTTGAAAAATCACGACAATCACAATGGTTGCGACCGCACTGATGGCTGAGAGCAGATAGGACGTCAAGATCAGTCCGAAGTGGCTTGAAATCCACGAGGCCACCAAGAGCGTCGCAATCCCGAAGGCCATCTGCACCGCGATCGTTCGTCGCATCCACGTGAAAGCCCACGAAAAAATCAAGGTCAGCAACAGCACGTCCGCGGCGTCCTGCCAGCGCAGGCCGTGAACCAACACGGAAAGGGATCCGCCGGACATAGAGAAATTCTCTTGCACACCCCGCCCCCATGCACAAGAGGGCTGCGTGTGCCCCGGAAGTGAATCAAGCCATTCGCCAGAGTCTGGGCAGACAGGGTGCGGAACTGGGATATGTCGTACGAGAAGATGCGGGAGTTTTCCACACCAATCGGCTGTACGAGGGGGCTCTCGATGAGCTTGCTGACCAAGTAGTGAGTCGTCCTGGCCCTGTCTCGATAGACCGTGACGGCGCGATCCATCCCGCTGGACCGGTAGGTACAGACGAGCACGGCATCGGTGGGAAGCCCAGGGATTCTGCTGCCCTGGTCGCCCACGCCCCCGCCGAGGCGCTTTCCGGAACGGCCAGGAATTCGGTACAATGCTTGCCGCATGCGCACGCACTGGATGCTCCTTCTGGTGGCGCTGGCGAGCGGCGGGGCCTGCCGCGAGGGCAGGGGCGCGCCATCGCCCCGCTACATCAAGGGCCAGCTTCACCTGCACTCCTCACGATCGGGCGACAGCCGCACTCCTCCTGACGAGGTCGTGCGCTGGTACCGCGAGCACGGCTTCGATTTCATCGTTTTCACCGACCACAATCGCGGCGGCCCGCCCATCGCCTCGTCGAAGCCACTTGTGCTTTCGGGAGTCGAGCTGACCCAGAACCTGCGCGACTGCACGCCTCCGCCCGCGCCCGGGGAGCAGTGCCTGCTCCATGTCAACGCGCTCTTCGTGAGCCAGGGAGCGGACGGTCTCGATCCCTGGCGGCCGGAGACGAACGGTGATCGCCGCGCGGCCTATAGCCAGGCCATGGCCGCCGCCACGCGGGCCGGCGCCCTGGCCCAGCTCAACCATCCCAACTTCCACCATGCCGTTGATGCGGCCTTGCTGACCACCCTGGCGCGGGAGGAGGGCTTGCGCTTCTTCGAGGTCGCCAACGGTTCGGTCGACGCCGGCAACGCGGGCGACGCCACCCATCCCTCGACCGAGGAGCTCTGGGATCGCGTGTTGACTGCCGGCGGCTGGCTCTACGGCACCGCCACCGACGACGCCCACCACTACTTCGACGCCGACGACGTCGCCCGCACCGGCCAGCCCGTGTTCACCGCGGGTCGCGGTTTCGTGATGGTGCGCTCGGCGCTCGAGTCCGGGGCCATTCGCGCCGCGCTCTTGCGCGGGGATTTCTACGCCTCGAACGGCGTGCTTCTCGACCGCGCCGAGGTAGCAAACGGGACGCTCCGCCTCGAGGTGGCCGCGGCTTCGCGCGGCCCGTACGTGTTTAGGTTCACCGGCACCGGCGGCAAAACCCTCCTGCAGACCACGGGGCGCAGCGCCGGCTTCGTACTGGCCAGGGCTTCCCCTGGCTACGTCCGAGCCGTGGTCGAAGACGGGCAGGGGCGCAAGGCGTGGATCCAGCCGATTCGTGTTCCGCCATAGCCTCGGCGGCCTCGCCCGTACGGAGGCTCGACACCTTCCACCCGAAGCCACGGGATGGTGTTCTTCCGGGTGCTCGAACTCGCAGTAGGCCACGACCAGGTCGTCGCCTGTGCGCCGTAAGAACTCGGTACCACTGATGACCTCGGAACGTCGCATCCGCAAACGGCCATGGCGCCTAGCCCCCGCCGCGTGGCGGCTTTGTTCAACATGTTTTGCCGGCTTCGCCTCTCATCCAGGAGGCTCTTTGCCGTAAATCAGCGTGCCGTCTCGATAAACCGGGATCTTGAGGGTCTGCAACGGGGCGCTCGCGTCCGACGAAACGCCATCGAACGACCAGTCGTTGCTGGCGTCGAAGTACGACGTGTTCTGCGGGGCGGCGATGCGGAACTGCGCCTCCTTTTTGAAAGCCGACTGTCCCCCGGGATAAATGAGGGTTCCGCTGAAGTCGAGCGTCACGTAATAGATCGTCTGCGAGCCATTCCAGGCAAACGGCCCGCTGAGCGTCGCGCCCTGGTTGTAGTTGCTCGTGAGCATGATGTCCGCGGCCGAGGCTCCGTTGGCGAGGAGCTCGGAGATGTCGATGAAGTAACGAAACGAAAGCTTGTCGTCCGCCCGCGCGGGCCAGCCCGAGCGATTGTTCAAGAGGGCCCTAATCTCGATGAAATTGGGCCCGCGCGCATTGACGGCGGCATCGACGTAGTACTCGTCGTTGGTGGGCGTTTCTACGGCTTCCAGATCCGCGATGGTCTGCCCGCCCAGCTGGTCGGTCAACTTGGCCAGCACGCCGACGAACCCGGCGTTGTAGTCGCAGGCGACCTCGTTCGAAACGTAGTCGTCGATCGTGTCGCTGTACGAGTCGTCCTGGCCCGGCCCGCCCACGAGGGCGCCGACGATCGTGTGTCGGTGGTTGGCAGGGACGGTCATCGAATCGGCCCAGGAGCTGTGCGCGGTCCGGTGATGGGGATGGAGTGGATAGCTCGACTCAAACCCCACGACGAAGCTCTTCCCCGTGCTGCCGAGGGCGTAGTCCACCTGGGACCTGGCGAAGGCCCTGTAGACGTCGACTTTCCCCTGTGTGCAGAGCTTGCTGTCGGCCCAGACGCTGGCGACGAATGCCGTAGCCATGGCGTACCTGAGCGATCCCCACGAGGATAGCCACGCCAACCCGGCGGGGGTGTACGCGATGCGATTGCCTTGGTAGCCCACGGTCCAGTAGTCGAGATTCCGTTCCACGGATTCGCTGTAGACGGATTTGCCGGTGATTCTCGCCAAGAGTAGCTGGGCACCGTAGTGGACATCGTCCCAGCACTGGCCCCATCGATAGCCGATGGTCGAAGTCTGCTGCTCGGTCCCCCATTGGGGCACGTATTGCTCGGCCTTGCCGAGGTAGGTCTTGTCGCCCGCGGCCAGGTACAGCCAAGCCGCGGCCCACGATAGCTCGTCGTAGAATCCGCTCGACGAGCTGTAGTAGCCATTTGCAGCGGTGTAGCCGGCGTCGCTCTTCGTACTTTCGGCAAAATTGTACAAGGACTTGGCATGCGAGAGACACTGGTCGGCGTACGTCGGATCCGAGGCCTTGAAGACGGTCGCCGTGGCCGCAAGCGCCGCCGCCGTCTCGCCCAAGACCGTCGAGCCGCTGCTGCTTTTGGTCAGATGGAACGCCGGGCGCTTCATCTGCATCACTTCGGCCGGGCCCCACCATCCGTGGTCCAGCCCGGGATCCCCCACCTGGTAGTAGTACACGTCGGGACTGGGGTGGCACTTCATCAGATAGTCGGCCGCCCACTTGATGTTGTCCAAGATGTGGGTCAGCTCTCCGGTCTTTTGGTAAGCGCCAGGGTACTCGTACACGCTCCAAGCCAGCATGGCCACCGAGTACGCCATGGGCAGGTTGAACTTGACGTGGTCACCTGCATCGTACCATCCGCCGGTGAGATCGACCCCCACGTCTGCGCCGTCGCTCAGGCCGGAATCTCCCCGCCAACTGTTGCGCTGGCCGGGCGGCAGCTTTCCCGAGCGCTGAAACTCGTAGAACATGACCGCCTTCTGCAGTGCTTCGGCGTACGCATAGCGCCCGGGCGTGACTGTGCCACCGCCTTGTCCGCCCGCGGCCTGCTGGCCGGCGTCGCCACCGGCGCCCGCCTCGCTCGCTCGTCCCGAGCACGCCACGCCCATGGTCACGACGAGCAGAAACGCAGTCTCCGCACAGGTGGTCGGCGAGGCCAGCCGGCCTGGTCGGGCGGTGTCTTGCATCGAGCGAAAAATGAGGTGGTGGAAAGCCCCGGCGAGACGGATCATCACCCGGCAGTCTGACACAGCTCGGCCGCTCCTGCGCCGGAGGGCGCGGACGTGACTTCCATCGCCAGAAGAGGCGGAAGCCAGCCCGGCTCGATTCCCCGCTCCTCCTTCTCGCCGTGAGCCCGTGTCTGACCGATTTCTTGGGTCTTCGGGACAGATATGCGACCCTACGGCCGTGGCAGCTTTCAGCAAAGAGAATTTCGTCAACCTGGGGCTCCTCTCCTTGCGCCTCGGCGTGGGACTCAACATGGCTTGTCTTCACGGGATGGAAAGAGCGCGTCACTACAGCAGTCGCGTATACAGCTTCCCTGATCCGCTCCACATGGGCCATCGCTACAGCCTGCTGCTGGCCGTAGCCACTGAACTGGTCGGTGGAATATTGATCACGGTCGGCCTGGCGGGTCGGGTTGCAGCCCTGCTGCTCGCCTTCAGTTTGGGCATGGCCGTCTTCACCGGCGAGGCTGGGGCCTCGTGGCGGCAGCGCGAGGTCGCAACCCTCTACCTGGCGGCAACCTTGGCCATTCTGATGCTGGGATGCGGTCGCTGGGCGCTAGACGCCGTGGTGTGGAACCGTTTCCGAAAAGGCGGCAAAGGCGGTGGCTCCGCTCAGTCCAAACCCAAGCGATAGCCGGATTGCGGCCGTCGTCAGACGGTAAACGTTGTGAATTGCGCGATCGACCGCTCCCTGGCTTGCACCATCCAAAACAGGAGCTACGATCACGACCATGTCAACCATCGGAATCATTGGAGCAGGGCACATCGGAAGTCAGGTCGCGCGGTTGGCGGTAGCCAATGGCTACAAAGTGGTCATCAGCAACTCGCGCGGGCCCGAGACGCTGGCCGGCCTTGTGGCCGAGTTGGGGCCCAAGGCGCGCGCCGACACCACGCTTGGGGCGGCCAAGGCCGGGGACATGGTGGTGGTAACGATACCTCTGAAGAACTACCGTACGGTTCCCGTCGAGCCCTTGGCGGGCAAGATCGTCATCGATACCAACAACTACTATCCCCAGCGCGACGGGCATATCCCCGAGCTGGACAGCGAATCGATCACCACCTCGGAACTGCTGCAGGCGCATCTGCCGACGTCGAAGGTGGTCAAGGCATTCAACCACATCTATGCCGCCGAGCTGACCACGCACGGCCTACCGGGAGGCACGAAAAACCGACGGGCCCTGGTCANNTCGCCGCGATTATCGACCGATTTGGTTTCGACGTCGTGGACGCGGGCCCGCTGAGCGAAAGCTGGCGCATCCAGCGCGATACGCCCGGCTACGGCCCGCGCCGGAACGCCCAGGAACTGCGCGCCGATTTGGCCGCGGCGAAGCGCTAGCGGTCGGGTGGCCGCGTCCGCGAGCGCCGAAATCGACATCCAGACGCCTCTCCGATCCGATAGATCATCGCCTCGCTGCGGGATGGCCACGTGCTGGGGCAGGGACTATGTAGTCGCGGATGGTCTTGCGTATCTGTTCTTCCATCATGAACTCCTCGTCGCAGATACGAATTCCAGGAAGACAGAACGATCTTGGGGACGCCTCATCCGGGTGCCCGATGAACGGAAATCTCAAACAAAGATCCGCCCGCTTCACCTCCGAGTTGACACTACCAGAGCGTGAGAACCATGCGCCTGGCTGCTTTGGGTTTGAAAGCCGTAAGAATTGGCGCCACCTTCGGCACTTGCTCCTCGGGCTGCACACCTACCTCCGGTGGTGGAGGTTCGGGTGGGAGTTCTTCCGGTTCGGGTGGCAACACCGCCTCGGGGGGCACCGCGGCGGGCGGACAATCTGGTCCAGGCGGCGGAGGCGCTGGAGGCGGTTCTGAGACAAGCGGCTCAGGCGGGGCTGGCGGCGCGGCCGGTGCCGGAGTGCCCTAGTGAACCAGGCACGCCTCGTTTCAAACCAGCCCAATTCTGGCTGCGCCGTGTTGCGCAACGCGATCGACGATGCCTGCTTTGAAGCCTACCAGAGCGAGCTCGACTATCTGATGCGCACGCTCCGTCGCCTGGGTGTGGGTCCCGAGGACGTGGAGGATCTGGCCCAGGAGGTGTTCTTGGTCCTGCGCCGCATCTGGCACGAGTACGACCCAACGCGCGCGCTCAAGCCCTACTTGTTCGGCATCGCTTTCCGCGTGGCCGCTTCCCACCGGGGCAAGCACTGGCGGGAGGTGCCGTTCGCGAACGTCGAAGGGCAAGACCGGGCCCCCCACGCCGACGAAGTGCTCGCAGCCAATCAGGCGCGTGCCGTCGTCCTCACTGCTCTCGAACGGATTCCGCTGAAACGCCGTGCGGTGTTGATCATGCACGACCTCGACGAGGTTCCCGTGAAAGCCGTTGCCGCAACCCTTTCCATTCCTGTCTTCACCGCGTACTCGCGCCTGCACAAAGCGCGCCGCGAGATGAAGGCCGCCGTCACGTGCCTCCAGCAGAAAAGTGCCGGCCGATGATTGGCAGTGAGCCTGCGAGTGGATCTGGCAATGGGTGTTTTCCGCGACCCGGGCCTATACCGATCGGGACACCGGCGAATCGCTACGCCACCACCTTAACGAAACGGTCATCCGGCGCGGTTCGCCAAGCCGCCATCGCTGCTGGCATCACCGAGCCCGTGAGCCCGCACACCTTGCGCCACTCCTTCGCGACTCACCTTCTGGAGGACGGCTGCGACATCCGCACGGTTCAAGAGCTGCTTGGGCGCGAGGAAAAGCACTACGGGCCGGATGCGAGCGCCTGGATCTCCTCGGGCGAAAGCGCGCGGTCGTATACGCGGAACTCGTCGATGGCGCCATCCAGGTATGCATCCGCGGAAAACTGCGAGCGACCGATGTAATTGTTGGGGGTGCTACCGAGGTCGGCCGGGCGTAATGCGATCGATGCGTTCGTGCCGGCCGGCTGGCCATCGACGTAGAGAACGACGCCTGAAGGCCCTAGGACCACCGCGAGGTGGTGCCATTCGTCGGCGGGCAAGGTAGCCTGTCCATCGATCCCAAACTCGTGGCTGCCGTTGCCAGCGATGCTGATCCCAAACCTCGGCATCTTGATGGCATCGCTGGTCGTCAGGTACATATACAGGGTCGAGTCCCAGCCAAAGTCCCAGACTCTCTGGTAATTGGACTCCGTCTTGATGTTGACCCACGCGGCGATGGTGGCCTCGCATGCATCGGCGAGAATACCTGCCGGCAGGGCCGCATACCCACTATTCGCGGCGGTCAATACCAATGCATTGCCAACCTTCCCCGTCGCGAAGCTGTACCCACCCGTGCCACCGGTGCCCGTGACCAGGGTGGCATTGTTGTTGTTGCCCGATAGATC
>PMJO01000153.1:18177-29491 GCA_003158455.1 Myxococcales bacterium
AGGCCAATCGCCAATCCGCACGCAGCGACGAGGGGCTGCAAATTACCGTTCATGGACTTGCCGACGGAGCGTGGCCGATTGGATGCTGGTGGGATAGTCGCGCAAGAAGGTGGCGCTTTCCGCATCAGCCTCGCGGTCCCGGCCAACCGCCCGTAGCGCCCGGATCCTCCCGTAGCGAGCCTCGCGCTCAAGCGTGCCGCCCACGCGCAAGTAGGCGCTAAAGGCTTCGAGCGCGGCCACCGGGTGGTTGCGTTTGCCAAGCTCGAGCTCGCCGAGTGAAATCATGGATACCTTGGACTCCTCGCTGCCGGGAAACTCGGACCACAGCCGGCGATAGATTTGTGCGCACGCGTCGTATGCGCCGCGCGCACGCAACGCTTGAGCCATGGCCAAAAGGCGGCTGGGCAACGGTGAAGGTGCGCCGCGATCAGCGCGCGTCGGTCTGTCGGGCTGTTCAGCCGGCGCCGCGAGCCCGGTCAGCACAAAGCTCCGTTCGATCGTCGCCCCGTCGGCGACCGAAATCCACTCGCTCACGGGGACGTAGCCCGCCATGGCCAGTCGCACATGCGCGTCGGCGGCCAGGACGGTCGATACCGGCGTCTTGCCCATCACCACGTTGTCGAACGATACGTCAGCCCCCGCCGGGATGCTCGCGATGCGTGCGATCGCTCGGGTTTCCGTGCGCGGCAGCGTCGACAAGTCGGACAACAGGTCGTCGTCTTTGCTCGCCGTCGCGGGCATGGACGCCACGCGGATGTCGTCGCCCACCCGCGCCTGCACTGGAGCGGCCAGATCGCTCGCTACGTGGTTGGCCGCGCGCACGGTGACCTTGCCTTCGTGCAAGCGCACCTGGGTCTGGCCGTCATCCGAGATGCCCACGGAGAAACGCGTGCCCACCGCTTGCACCTCGGCCTGGGCGGTGCGTACCAGGAGCGTGCGCCCCGCCGGCTGGTGATCCAGCCGCGCCAGCAGACGTCCCCTCTCCAGATAAACGATCGCCTGCTTCGGGTCGGCGAGCGCGACGGTGGCCGCGCTCATCGCGTCCAGACACACGGTGATCGAACTCGCAATCGCCATGCAGGCCAAGCCGTCGCTCGTGGCGAAGCGCTCGCCGTGCGCAACGGCTTGCCCGGCCTGGGCCGGCCCCGCCCCGAGGCGAGCGCTCCCGGATGCGAAAAGCAAGCGCGCGGCCAGCGGTGGCGCCTGCACTGCGGTGGGAGTGACAGTACGGCCACCGCGGTTGCGAGCAAGCCCCGCGACGATGGCGACCGAGGCAGCGAGGGCCACGGTGGCGAGCATGGCGATCCGCATGGGCGAGCGACGCACGGTCGGGCGCGCGGCGGGTGACGGCACGACCAGCATCTCGGGCCGCCCGACCGCGTCGCGCAGCGATGCATAGAAGGTGGCCTCGCGCCCGCAGTCGGTGCAACCGCGAGCGTGCTGGGCAAGCCATGCTTGGTCCCGCTCGGACACCTCTTGCCCGATCGCCGCCTGGTCGGACAGCGCCACCCAGCGTTCGCAGTCGGTGGAACTCACGCGTTCCCCCTGGATTGGTCGATCATGCGGTCGCGCCGGATCAGCCGCCGCAGCTGCTCGCGCGCATGCAGCAACCGGTCCTTGACCGTGTTGGGCGAAACCTCGGTCAGCTCGGCGATGTCACTGATCGAATAGTCCAACATGTGCCGCAGCACGAGCACCTCGCGACGAGCCTCCGGCAACTGTGCCAGGTAGTCGCGCAGATCGCGCGCGAGATCGGCCTCGGCACACGCGGAATCCCTCGTCCAGGCCAAGTTGTCCAGATTCTCGGTCGCCTCGAACCGCAGCCCGTGGATGCGGCGCTGGCGTGCGTGCCGAATGGCGGTGCGCACAGCGATGCGATCGCTCCACCCGGTCAGGCTTTCACCTCGGAACGAACCGACACACTTGAGGATCTCCATCAAGATGACCTGGGTGGCATCCTCCGCATCGAGGGCATTGCCCAAGATGGACAAGGCGATGCTTTGCACGCGCCGGTGCAGCCGCTCCACCAGTCGACGCTGGGCATGCGTATCACCGGCGGCCGCCTTGGTGGCCAATGCGATGGCGTCGTTGTTGTCGGCTGCGCTCATGCGTGGTTCTATATGAGTAGTGGCTTGGAATGCGAGGGTGGGGCGGAAAAGAGCGTAAGCCATTCAAAACGCCAAGACATTGACACCTGCCTCACCGCTGACGCGGACTGGCGAAAGGCGGGCTGCGGTCGTGCTGGTCGTTCCGCGCATGATCTGGAAATCATACGGGTTAAGCGGCGCTTCGGTGCCAAGCGCCAGGTGCACGGTCAGGTTGCGCAGGATGCGCACCTCGACGCACCCGCGCAGGCCCGCGCCCACGACGAAACGTCGGTCGTCCGGCTGGGCCAACAAAGGCGTCGCGGCGGACGAGGTGTGGCGCGACACCCAATCACCCGATAGGAAAGCCTCCGCTGCCAGGCGCAAACGCTGGTGCTCGGCCGAGGCATAGCCCACGTCCAAGTCGAATGGGTGCCGGCGGACCGTCATGCTGACGTCCTCTGTGTGCACGTCTTGACCGGACACAAGCGCGTAGTGGGCGCCCACGTACACGCGGGACCAGCGATGCGCAAGGCCCAGCCCGATGCCCTGCTGCACGCCTTGGTTGCGCAAGAAGGTCCCGGCGACGTACGACACTCCCAATGCCCAGCGGGGATCCGGGCGCGGGGGCGGCGGTGGGGGCGGCGGTAGGGGCGGCGGTGGGGGCGGTTCATTTAGATAAGCAAGCAGCTCGGCATGCAGGATAAGCGCCAAAGTCTCCGCGTTGGCCGTGGCCGACTCGCCGGCCTCAACGGTGCGTGTACGCAGCTGGTTTTTCCAGGGGTCGAACAAGTGAATCCTGCGGGTCCCCTTCTCGCGCAAGATCCAGGCGACCAGGAAGGGTTTGGTCTCTTGTCGAACTTGGGCCAGCAAGGTGTCGCGGATCGCCTCGAAGCTCGGAACCTTCTGGGTGCTGACGCCGATCCCGATCTCGGCGGCGAGCGCCCGCACGCTTGAGAAGAAAGCCGCCTCCTCGGCATCCTCGCTCCCCTCCTCGGTCAAAATGACGAGGGGCTGGTTCGTCTCCCGTGTGCCGGCAGCTCGCGCGGGGTTAGCCAACGCTAGCGCCAACACGAGAGTGATCGACAGACGGCGCTTCTCCACTCGGCAAGAATAGCCGGGGTCAGGCCACAGACCAAGCTATGGCCCTACCGAAACTAGCCAACCACACGAATCCCAGGAAAGCGGAACGATATTGGGCACGCCTCATCCGGGTGCCCGACGAACGCAAATCTCAGAAAAGATCCGCCCGCTTCACCTCCGGGTTGCCACTACCAGAGCATGGAAACCATGCGCCTGGTCCCGTGTCGTTCGCGGCGTGACGTTCGGCGCCAGGATGGGCAAATGTGAAATATGAAATCGCAAGCCAACAATGGACTGAACGGGCTTTCCTCTCCGACCGGCGGTTCCGGCGGCTTCTCCGAAGGCGCCTTCATCGTGGGTGAAGCCACCGACGGAACCGACGACGCAATTCAGAAGGGCATCTTTGGCGGCTGCGGCAAGTAGTCGCCCAATATCAGGAGGTCTCATGCGAAACGGACTTATCGGACTCGTAGGCTTGATCGTGCTCGCCTCGACGTTGACGATCGCTGGCTGTAGCAGCAGCTCGGGCGAGAAAGCCGGTGGCTCAGGCGGCAGTTCCAGCGGCGGACAAACCGTGGGCACGGGCGGCAGCTCCAGCGGCGGACAAACCGTGGGCACGGGCGGCAACTCCAGCAAGGGGGGAACCGTGGGCACGGGCGGCAGTTCCAGCAATGGGGGAACCATGGCCGGAGGCGCCGGTGGCGGCGGCTCGGTCACGTCCGTGAGCGGCGGCAAGACCCTGGGTTCGCTTACGCCGTCGGAGGCGACCCAGCTCTGCCAGGACACATCTGCCTACTTCGGAAAAAACATCAGCCCGGCGACGTTGTGCAAGGAGGCGGGGCTGGGTTTCTCGGTGTCGAGCAGTGCACCCACGGACGCTCAGCTGGAACAGAACTGCTCGGGCCGAGAGGCCGAGTGCCTGCAAGGCGGTCCCGCCATCGCAAATTGCACCGCCATTTCCGCGAACTGCACTGCGACGGTGGATCAGTACTCCGCCTGTATCACCGACAGGGTCGCCGCCTTCAACCAGCAGGTGAATGCGCTCCCCAGCTGCGCCACGGTCACTCTGCCCGACTTGGCCGCGGTCTGGGATTTCATGACCGGCGCACTGCCGGCGAGTTGCACGCCGGTCACCGACAAGTGCCAGACCTTGGACATCCCGAGCCCCATTCCTGGGACAGGTAGCTCGGGTGGTGCCGGGGGCGGCAGTGGCGGAAGCACGGGAGCGGGTGGTTCAGGCGGCGGCAAAGGCGGAAGCGCTGGGGGTGGCGGTTCGGGTGGTTCAGGCGGCGGCAAAGGCGGAAGCGCTGGGGGTGGCGGTTCGGGCGGTGCCGGAGGCGGAAGCGGTGCGGGTGGCTCCGCGGGCGCTGGCGGCGGCACCACTCGGTCAGGTGGCTCGACGGGCTCCGGTGGTACCGCGGGCGGCAGCGCCGGCACCACGGGGTCAGGCGGCGCGGGTGGTTCCACCCTCCCGCCAGGGACTCTTCCCGGTGACGTCGCCAAGGCTGCGGGCACGCCCTTCGTTGCTGCGCACGCCATGACGCGCACCCTGTTCGCCGCCTACACGGGTCCTCTGTTCCAAGCCCTGCGCGTATCCGACAATCAGACCAAGGATATCGGTATCGTGGCATCAACCGGGCTTGCGGATCTCGCAACCCTCAACACGTTCTGTTCGGGCACATCCTGCAAAGTGACCACGCTGTACGACCAATCCGGGAATGGCAACGACATGTGGAGGGCAGACAGCTCAAGCGCGAATCAGCCTGGCACCCCGACACTCTGCGACCTGATGGACATCCAATACTGGCAAATGTCCGACGGAACGAAGGTGCCCATCGCGGTTTCGAGCGGTGCCCTGTGGCGGGACAAGACGTCATGCCTCAGGAACAGGGACAAGACCAAGAATATGCCCAAAGGGGCTTCGCCTCAAACCGAATATGCCATCTTCCATTCCCAGTATCTTAATGCCAACTGTTGCTTCAACTACGGCAATACCAACAACGCCATCGCATACTCCGGCCCCGGCACGTTGACCTCGCTCAACTTTTCGACAATGACATTCTGGTCCAAGGGCACAGGAAATGGACCTTGGCCCATGGTCGATTTTGAAACCGGCGTCTACGCCGGCAACACCGGAAAGTGCACTTCTGGCATACCATCAACTGTTGACTGCACGACGACTGGAGAGAACCCCAATCCCTCCGTCACGTTCGCCATCGTGACGACGTTGTTCAAGCACAACGGCGTCGACCACTGGGCACTAAAGACCGGGAATGCCAAGTCGGGGGCCCTTTCAGTCAACATCGACCTGTCTGCGCTACCCAAAGGATACTCACCCCTTAAACAACTCGGTGGCCTGGGGCTGGGTGAAGGCGGCGCAGGCGACCACAATGGCAACGGCGGCTTCTCCGAGGGCGCTGTCATAGCTGGCGAAACGAGCAACGCAACCGACGACGCCATTCAGAAGAGCATCGTGAGCGTCTACGGCAAATAGTCGCTCAAACAGACGAGACAATCCGGAGAACGGATTCGTGCCCAGGCGGGCACGCTGGTCCGTGATCCAGAAGGCGGCCGGCAACATCGCGGGCAAAGACCGCATGCCGTTCACCCCGGATCAGCGTCGATGCGATTCACCCGACGTGACATCAATCGGTGCTCTCACTGAGAGACACCGCGTTGGCGTCTAGCGCCCCGGAACGTCGTGGTTGACAGCTAGAGAATCGAGCAGGGCACGCAGGAATGCTGTTGTTTCGGGATCGGCGTGCGCTGGCCTCCCACGCGGGTCGAGGTTGAGCTGCGATCGGTGTTGGGCTCACTCGTGCTGGTGCGAGAATGGATTCCGCACTGTCCTATGTCAGTCACTTGCGCGTGGCCCTGCGCGCTGGCTGGGGGCAAGATGGAGGTTCTCCGATGAAGACTGACCATCGTAATGGGACAGAGCATGGTCCGCTTGGTGGATATCCTCAGCCTCATGCGACCTCGTGTTGCCAGGAGGAATCCATGCCGAGAGCCGATTTTTGCCGAACCATCGTTGCGGCCGCTTTTTTTTCGCTGGCGATCGCCGCGTGCAGTTCCGGAAAAAGCGGTACGGGGGGCGTCCGCGGCGGGAGTGGTGGCGGCGGCGCGAGCGGGGTGGCCAGCGGCGCGGGCGGCTCGCACGCGGGTACGGGCGGCGCGGTCACCGGAGGTACCGTCGGGGCGGGTGGTGCCATGGGCTCGGGCGGCGCGACCGGTTCGGGTGGTGCGCGGCCGGGCACGGGTGGCGCTAGGTCAGGCGGTGCTGGTGGAAGTGTTACCCCGGGAAGCGGCGGCAGCGGCTCTGGTGGATCGCCAGCCACCGGCGGCGCGACCGGCAAGGCTGATGCGGCAGTCGGCGGAGCCGGAGGGGCGGGAGGTGGGACACCAGGAACCGGCGGTGTGACGACGACGGGCGGAACTGTCGTCGATGCCGGGCCGCCCGGATCGTGCACCTCCGACCTTTCCACCCGCATACGCGTGAGCGAAATCGACCTTGGCGTGGCCTACGACTACAACGAGGTTGACAGCAACGGTGCCGCCCTCGGCCTCACGCCCTTGGCGATCTCGCCCATACCAGGCGGCGGATCGCGCGTGGCATTCCTCGGCAAGAGTGACAACCTGGTTCACGTCGTCACCCTCGATGCCAGCGATCAGGTAGTGGCCGGCTCGCTCATCGGCTTGCCCGGCTACGACGTGCAGGACATCTACGCCGACGTCAGCGGGGGCGTGTTGCTCATCAGCCGCAACGCGCTCGGCTCCACCGCCAACAACAACTGCGGCGACATCAGCAACCTGTGCGGTTTGACCAGCAACTACCCGACGGCCGCGTCGTGCTACGACATGTATATGGTTCGCTTCGACGGCGCGAGCGAAACCTGGGCCACCAAGCTCACCGATACGACCGCTTCGCTGCCCGCGTACGGGCTCGGCGCCACGACCGGAGGCAACGTCATCTTCATCTGGTCCGAGTACGCGCACAACGGGCGCATCGCTTTCGACGGCTCGAACTATGCCGGCTATTTCGGGGCCGCCATCACCGTGCCCAATCAAGCCTGCGTCGGTTCCAGCACGCTGACCACCGGCGTGAACATCCACCAAGGCGACCGCATGAAGGTGGTCAGCAGCAGTGGCGCCTTGCAGACCAGCGGCTTCGATTGGGGTTGCAGCCACAGCGGTTTCCAACGCGTGGTGTGGGATCCCACGGGCAAGAAATTCGTAACCGTATGCAAGAACGACGCGCCCACTGGCGGCAAGTCCGGCCGAATCGCCTTTGCCCCGAATACCACCACCATCTATCCCGTGGACCTCAATTACTCGAATCTCGGCAGCGTCATGCTGGCGGGTGGCGGCGGCTACTGGATCGTCACCAGCGACATTCGTGCGGGCCAGACCGCCAACGCCGACGGTCTCGCCGACGTGCACCTCTTGCACGTCGCCGGCACCAGCGCACCTACGCCCGACAAGGATCTCACGATGGCGAGTGACAGCAACAACGACCGCGCCCCGCACCTGGCGGGCTACGGCGCGAACATGGTCCTCGCGGCGTGGGAGGAATCCACCGTCACCGGCGACCTTGCGCAGAAGGACAGCAAGCGCCAGATGTACCTGCAAGTCCTCGACAGCACGACCGGCACAGCGCCGGCGGGCTCGACGTCGGCCTCGGCCGGGCCGTTGCTATTGCCCGCCACCCTTGGCGTGCTCGGCAGCCGCTACCAGGATTTCCGCGCCTTCCCCGACGGCAGCGTCGCGTACCCAGCGCCCGGCACCGGCACCAAGATTAGGATCCTGCGCGTCCTGCCTTGCTCGTAGCAGTCGCTACTGCCAGCGGGCAGCAGGCGGGCCGGGCTGGCTCGGGAGGCCCATCATCGCTACCGTCGGGAAACACCCGTCGCGGATGACGTGTTGGAGAAGCACAGCCTAGAATGAGCTACGCACCATCGCGGCGTGCGGCACGGACTATATCAACCAGTTGTCGACACCTTTCCGTGATGGCACCTGGCCCACGTTCCTTGAGCAGTTTTAGGTCAACCACGGATGCGCCCACACCCAGCGCCGCCGCGCCGGCCTTGATGAAATCCGCGGCGGTCGTCACATCCACGCCTCCCGTCGGCAGCATTTTGATTTGGGGCAACGGGGCCTTCAGTGCCCGCAAGTAGCTGGCACCCCCCAGCGCTGAGCAGGGAAAGATCTTCACCATGTCGGCGCCTGCCTTCCACGCTGCGATTATCTCCGTTGGCGTCAACGCGCCAGGCATGCACGGCTTGTCCAATGCCTGCGTCGTACGAACCGTCTCCGCATCAAATCCGGGCGCGACGATGAATTGCGCCCCCGCATCGACGCACGCGCGAGCGGTTTGGGCGTCGAGCACGCTGCCGGCCCCAAGCAGGACTTCTTGTCCTATCTCCTCGTGCAACCGTCGCAATAGGTCGAGGGCATTGGGCACCGTCATCGTGATTTCGAGGACGTCGATTCCCGCGGCGAGCACCGCGCGCGCGGCGTTCGCTGCCAATTCTGCGGATGGGGCACGAATGATGGGGACGATCCCGGTGTCTTCGATGCGGTTGGCGATTTCTGCACGGTTCATCGAGAAATCCTCGCGTTCTTGCCTTTCATGTGTCGTTCGACCTCTGCTCGCGAAACCATCGACGTGTCGCCCGGTGTCGACATGGCGAGGGCACCATGCGCAACTCCACAGCGAAGGGCCCAGTCGAGCCCACGCCCTTCGAGCAGACCACAGATGAATCCCGAGGCAAAAGAATCGCCCCCACCGACGCGGTCGAAGATTTCGGTGTCTTGTTGGAGCACCGAATGTGATTCCAACTTGCCGCCTCGCCAGAGTATTGCTTGTACTCCTCGGTCTTCCTGCAAGCCGAGGCCACGAGTTCGCTGTCAGCGGCGCGCGTGTCGCCGGCGACGGAAGACAAGCCCGAGGGTGGCTAGCAGAAGCGTCGCCACCTGGGAAGCCGAGCGCTCAGCACGGCCGCCGACGGCGTAGCTGCACCCATTGGAAGAGGTGCCAGCCGTGGTTGCCGTGGAACCGCCACTGCCGGAGGTACCGCCTTGTGGGGCGGCCCCACCGCTGCCCTGCGTTCCGCCCGAGACCTGGCCGCCACTGCCGCCCTTGGCGGAGCTTCCGCCACTTCCCCCACTACCACCGGTTCCGGCCGCACCACCGCTGCCGCTGGTCCCACCCGTGGCGCTGGTGCCACCGCTGCCAGGGTTGCCGCCACTACCGACTGCACCACCACTGCTGCTGGAACCGTCTTTGGCGCTGGTGCCACCACTGTCTGAGCGGCCGCCGGTCCCGGCTGAGCTGCCGCCAGACCCGACTGCGCCACCGCTGCCCGAGCTGGCACCAGTCCCCTGCACACCGCCACTCCCCTGCGTGCCACCGCTGCCGGGTCCTCCGTCTCTGGCTCCGCCCGCACCGCCGGCCCCGGACGTTCCACCCGAGCCGCTCACGCCACCCGTGGCAACGACGCCTCCGTCACCCGAACAGGCCGCGTCCTCTGGATCGGGACCACCGACGGCCACATCGAGGCCGAAGAACTTCAACATGCCGGTTTCCTCGTAACCCATGCTGTGGTCCTTGCCTGGCGCTGACCAGGCTTCGAGAACTGTGAAGCCGCAAGCGTTCTTCCAGAACTGGCGGTCGTAGGAGGCGACATCGCCCGTGTACCCTGTGTCTGTCGAAGTCGGGGTTTGGCTCAAACTAAGGACGTTCGTCCACTCTTTGATCGCCTCAGCCATGTTTTTGTAGCTGATCGTCGTATCAGACTCGCCCTGGACGAGCTGAATGCGCGGGCGGTGTCCGGTATAGCCCGGATACATGGAGCGAACGAGGTCTCCCCACTGCTGTGCCGTCTTGGTCGTATTGCCACCCGCGCAGTTGTTGCTCCATTGGTTGCTACTGGCGTAGCCGTCGGCCCAGCATCCAGCCGGAACCCCCGCTCTCGCATGGCCAGCCTTGAAGACGTCAGGGTACACGGCCATCAAGGCTTGCGTCATCATCCCTCCCGATGAGCCGCCCATTGCATAGACGCGAGTTGCGTCGCCATTGTACTTCGAGAGCGCGTACTTCACCATCTGGGCGACCGCCTGAGTGTCGCCTCCGCCGTCGTGCTTGAGGGATTGCGCCGAACCCACGTCCCAACAGTTTTGCCCGGGGTTGTCCGGAAGGATGAGGATGAAGCCGTTCTTGTCGGCCGCCGCCTTGGTCTTGGTAATATTGCCCATTTGCCCAGTAGCAGTCGACCCGCAAGAGTGGGAAGAAACCACGATGGGCGGCTTGGTCGCCAGCTTGTCCGGAACGTAGATGTACATCTGGACGTAGCTGGATAGGGTTACGCTGCCTGCCCAGGTGGAGCGAGTAACCTCGGTCAAGGTTGCCGCCCGCGCTGGCGCAACCACGAGCAGTCCCAGAGAGAGCGTTGCGATCGCGAGGACGTGAGTCAGATGCCGATTCATGTCCCGCAGTGTCCATGATGCCTTCGTTGTGGCTCATGTAAGAGTGAGCGACCGGCGACCTAACCCTGGACGCTATTGTCAGTAGCCTGGACGAGTTGCTCGAATGAGTCGGATTCTCTCCGCGCGTCATCGCGCATCCGAACGTCTGAGTTTGTTGAGCCGATCCTGCATGGTCACGGGCACTGCCCGGCAACACTCCCGTGCAGCTCTTGTCGATGAGCCCCCAAATCACTCGGAGGGAAACACCCATGAGAAGACGAATATGCGCACCCCTCGCTGCCCTGATCTTCGCAGCGTGCTCTGGTTCGACTCAACCCCCGCAGCCGCAAGGCACCGGAGGAAAAGGTGGTAGCTCTCCGACCGCGACGGGCGGCGCCGCCTCTGGCGGCGTCGGCGGCACGGGCGGAAATTTCGGTACCGGCGGAACGTCACTGACGGGTGGTGCGCCCGGCGCGGGTGGCGTTCTGGCGACTGGTGGGGTTCACGGTGGAGGCGGCGCCAACCCCGGTACGGGCGGTGCAGGCACTGGCGGTGGGGCTAACCCCGGTACAGGCGGTGCGGGCACTGGCGGTGGGGCCAACCCCGGTACAGGCGGTGCAAACCCCGGTACGGGCGGTGCTGTTACTGGCGGCCGGACTAACCCCGGTACGGGCGGTGCAGGC
>PMJO01000153.1:29543-31351 GCA_003158455.1 Myxococcales bacterium
TACGGGCGGTGCAGGCACTGACGGCGGGGCCAACCCCGGTACCGGCGGCGCAGGCGGCGGGGCTGGTTCCCCAGAGAACAGCGGCGTCGCCTGTAATGCGACTGCCGCTGCCATGCTCAAGACGAAGAATACCAAACTGCCAAATCCATTCGCCATGCACGATGGGACCCTCATCACCACCAAGGCGCAATGGGAATGCAGAAGAAACGAAATCAAGGCGGATCTTGAGAAATATGAAATTGGCCCAAAACAGGAGCCGCCAACTGTTGCAGCCACCCTTTCCGGTTCCGCGTTGAGCGTGAAGGTAACAACAAGCTCAGGCTCTATCACGCTCACCTCGACTGTGTCCGGGAGTGGCAGTTGTGTGGTCATCGGCATGAACGCGACCACAAGCCTGGTGACGGGCTGTACTCAGGTTCCTTTCGCGCACGACCAGGTGGTCACATACACCTCGAGCAGCACACAGACCCAGTCAGATCCATTTTACAAAGTGTACCCCTCACTGTGGGGCAAGATCGGAAACTACAGTGCCTGGGCGTGGGGCATCAGCCGTCTGATTGACGGTCTTGATCAGGTAAAAGATCAGCTGAAGATCGATATGACCAAAATCAGCACCTGGGGCTGTTCCTACGCCGGAAAGATGTCCCTCTTTGGCGGGGCATTTGATGAACGGGTTGCGCTCACCATCGTAGAGGAGTCGGGAGGCGGTGGAATCGACGCCTGGAGAACGTCTGCGGACTTCGTAACCCGCACGGGTACTAGCATCGAGAAGATCGACAACACGAACTACAGCTGGTTCTTGTCCAGCATGCAAAGGCTGGACCCCTACAGCCTGCCCCACGATCATCATGAGCTCATCGCCATGATTGCCCCCCGCGCCGCCATTATCTTGGGAAACGACGACTATGACTGGTTGGGTGATGAATCCGGATACAAATCGACCATGGCCGCCATAGAGGTTTTCAAAGCTATGGGAGTTGCAGACCATATTGGCTACGATTTCACCAGTGGCCACAGCCACTGCGCGGCTCCTGCAACTCAAGTCGCCAGCGTCAAGGCATTTGTCGACCGGTTCCTCCAGGGGGGGACCACCAGCCCCAGCGTCGCCATTAAGCCCCCCAAGAGCGGCTTCGATTTGGATTATGCCAAGGTGATCGACTGGACAACCCCAACCCTGCAATGAGTCCGGTGCACACCAATCGCTATACGGCCTTGGCGGCCCCACTTTGGTTGGCTTCTCGCCCCGACCTGCGCGAAATCGACACTTCGGAGGATTGACGATGAGACCTAGGAGAGCCTTCGGTCTAGTTCCAGCAATGATCCTGGCGTCCCTGTTTCTGCTCCCCCTATCCGGGTGTTCTCAGCCGGGCGGCGGTGGCGCCGCCACGGGTGGCTCCAAAGGTAGCGGAGGCGCGACCGGCAGCGGAGGCGCGATTGGCAGCGGAGGCGCGACCGGCGGCGGTGGCGCGACATCCTCCGGAGGTACGGTTGGCTCGGGCGGAGTAAGCGGCTCGGGCGGAGTAGCCGGCTCGGGCGGTTCAACAAGTCTCGGTGGCACATCCGGCACCGGCGGCGGCCCTGCCAAAGGTGGCGCAACAGGCAGCGGTGGCGCTAGCAACAGCGGGGGCGAAACCAGCAGCGGTGGTGCGGTCAGCACGGGTGGCGCGACCTACAGTGGTGGTGCAACCGGTAACGGTGGCGCGACTGGCAACGGCGGCGCCAACAACGGCGGGGCGACCGGAAATGGCGGCATGACCGGTGCCGGTGGAGCGACGGCCGCAGGTGGCGCGACGGGCAATGGCGGCGCG
>PMJO01000220.1 GCA_003158455.1 Myxococcales bacterium
GATGAAGAAGGACGACGCCACGCTCAAAGCGTTGTCTCAATACCTGATCAAGTTTGTGCAGGCGTACGCTGAGCAGGGGATCTCCATCGGTGTGATCTCCCCCCAGAACGAGCCGGGCTACAGCGGAACCTACCCGACCTGCGGGTGGGCGCCGGCGACCTACGCCACTTTCGTTGGCCAGTATCTCGGCCCAGGGATCGCCAGCGCCGGTCTCACCACGAAAATCATGCTCGGCACCTTCAACGGCGGCTCGGGGGATACATCGATCGTCAGCGCCGTGATGAGCGACGCTACCGCGAAGGGCTATATCAGGGTCCTGGGCTATCAGTGGGGCATGGATATCAACGTCAGCAGCGCCAAACAGTACAATGTCCCCATTTGGCAGACGGAGCATAAGTGCGGCAACTACTACTGGACGACGCCATTCAACCCGAATATGGCGCCCAACGATCAGGCATACGCGGTCGAGAGCTGGGGCCTCATCAGAGACTGGATCAAGGCTGGCGTCACCTCGTACAGCGTGTGGAACATGGTGCTGGACACGGTCGGTTTCAGTCTCGACACAACGCACCCCTGGCCGCAGAACGCCATTTTGACGGTGGACACGTCGGCGAAGAAGCTGATCATCACGCCGGCCTACTACGTCTTCCGTCACTTCTCGCAATTCGTCGCGCCGGGGGCGACGGTCGTCGGGACGAGCGGCGGTGACGCGGTGGCGTTCAAGAACGCCGACGGCACCATCGTCGCAGTAGCGTACAACTCCGGATCCGCGAAGACGATGACCGTGTCCATCGCGAACAAGAAGCTGCAGTTCGCGATGCCCGGCAACGGATGGGCCACGGTCGTTTCGCGCTGATCGCTGCTAGTGCGCAGGCCGGGGAAGGTGGTCCCATCGGTGCTGTACGTTGCCCGGCTTTCCGGAACCGACATGGATGTCTAGTGTGCCGCGGTGGCACCGGCAGATCCTGCGCCGATGTTGCGGAGCATTTGGATCAAATCATCCGTCGCGGTGTATGGCTCATGCCGGGACACCTCGTTGCCGGTATCCCAGAGTACGGGGACCATCTTGCGGGCAATTGCGCCTTTCGCTACTGCCGTAATCCAGCGCGTGCGTGAGTCGGACTCCTTCTTGGCGGCCACGCCAAACTCCCCGATGAAGGCCGGGGTATCGTTGCGAGTAGAAAAGTCCTTCATCATGTCAAAGAGCCTCTCGAACTCCTTGACGTCCGCCGGACTTCCCCAGGTCGTCATCATCTTTCCCCAGTCGGCGTCTTCGGTCAGTCCGCAGAACTGCCACGGCGTGTAGTAGTGGACCGAAATGAAGAGCTTCTTCGGGACCGCATCCTGGGGCATCTTGTACGCCTTCGCACACGTCTTCGTGATGTCGGTGGCGTAGCCGGTGACGATGAGCAAGCGCTTGTCGTTGTTGCCACCCGTCTTTCGTACGGTGTCGATGAAGATCTGGTTCACGCGCGTCAGCGTGGCATAGGCCTTCTCAGTCGAGCCCGCGTTGGTGAAGTTCGTCTCTTCGTTCAGCGACTCGAAAATGACCTTTTCGTTCTTGCCCGCGAAGAAGGTCGAAATCTGCGTCCAGTACGAGCGAAACTTCTTCTCAGCCTCGGGACTGAACGTGGCGAAGGTGTCCGGGTATTTATCCTTCACGTCCGAGTCGATCCAACCACCATCCCAATGAATGTTGATCACACAGAACATGCCGGCTTCCGTGATCCAGTGCACGACCTCGCTCACCCGTGCCATCTTGTCGGGCTCGACGTGGCCCTCCGACGAAAAAGTGTCCCACGCCACCGGCAAGCGCACCGTCTTGAATCCGAGGCGCGCCAACGCCTGGACGTATTCTTTCGTAATGAGCGGATTGCCCCAACCAGTCTCCCAGACGGTGGTGTTCTCCAACGTGTTGCCAATATTGATGCCGGGGCTCATCAGCGAGACCGCGGTCCACGCGTCGATGTCCGCCATCTTCTCCAAAGGAAGCGGCGTGGCTGTAGCGGGTGAACCCGCGGCGGTCACGGTGTTCGGCGGCCTGGGCGGCGGCCGCAAGCAACCGAGCGTTCCGAGAACCGCAAAGAACAGAAGAACTGTCGACGAGGGGGAGGAGCGGCGAGATCCGCGCATGATGGCAGAGTCGTCTACCAAAGTACGTCTCGGAATACCAGACGGAAGCCGGCGGTCGCACGCGACTTGTCGACAGATGCAGTACGAAGCTGCCCACCCGTGCGAAGCGAACTGCTATGGGGGTGCACTCCCGAGCCAACTGCCCACGGCCGGCTCTAAGCACGCCGAGCCTTTGGCCCCGTTGTAACCGCGTCACAAAACGATCATATTCCGAACATCCAGACCCCCTTGGTCAATTGCTTCAAGATCGTCGACACTTCCAGTCCGATCACGATATGGTAGTGACCCTCGTCCTCCCCATGACCCAACCTTGATTCGACGCATTCTCGACCTCGCCGAATCGTGTGTGACATCATTTCTCGTGTTCTCTGCGCAAAACAAGTCTTGCTCGATCTAGGAGTCCCTATGGCATCCCGCTTGTTCCTTTGCACCTTGGCGGTTGCGGCAATTTCAATCTTGAACGCATCTTGTGGCTCCACGACGAAAGCCTCCAGCGGCCCCACGGACGGCCCCACGGGCGGCAGCCAAGCCTGCCCGACCATTTCGGGTGGCCCGACCGCTCTTGCGCCCCATCCCAGCGCGCCTCAACTCGCCTACCAGCGCACCGAGCTGACCGCCTTCATCCACTTCGGCATGGCCACCTTCGATGGCACCGAGCAGGGCAACATGTCCGTCGACCAGCCCTCCCTTTTCAATCCGACGAATCTTGACGCCACCGCGGTGGCCCAATGGGTGAGCGCTCTCAAAGCTGCCGGCATTGGTCAAGCCATGCTGGTCACAAAACACAGCACGGGATTCTGCCTATGGCCGACCGCGACCACGAGTTTCTCCGTCAAGAGCAGCCCTTGGATGGGTGGCCAGGGAGACGTCGTCAGGCTCTTCACGGATGCCATGCACGCGGCCGGGCTCAAAGTCGCGCTCTATCTTGCGCCCTGGGACCAGTCGTACCCGAGCTCGAAGGCCGATTACGAGACGTACTTCAAGACTCAGCTCACCGAGCTTCTCACCAACTACGGTCCGGTCCACGAAATCGAGTTTGACGGCTTCAATGCGCCCACCTCGAACGTCGACTGGAAGTCGGTGTTTGCGCTGGCCAAGCAGTTGCAGCCCGACATCCTGGTCTGGGCCGGTCCTGAGATCGTCAAGACCGGCGCCGTTCCGGACGTGCAGTGGATCGGCAACGAGAACGGGAAGGCGAGCCGAACCACGTCGAGCCTCGATACCAGCAACTGCGGAAATGGGAACACTTGGTGCCCCTACGAATGCAATACCTCGGATCGCACGCCGAACTGGTTCTGGCATCCCAACCAATCGACGATATCGCTGAGCTCGATGCTGTCGGTCTACTTCAACACAGTAGGTATGAACTGCACGCTCATCTTCAACGTCCCGCCGAGCAACACCGGGCAGTTCGATAAGGCGGACGTCGACCTGTTGCAGCAGTTTGGTACCTGGTATTCCGCGCTCTACGCGAGCAATCTCTTGCAGGGACAGGTTGCGACGGCCGACTCGACCTGGGCGAGCGCGGGCTTCGCTGCGGGCAAGGCGGTGGACGGCGACCCATGTACCTATTGGGCTGCCGCCAGCGGCACCACCACCGCGCGGCTTGAGGTCACCCCGGCTTCGCCCGTCACTTTCAACGTGATCAGCATCCGCGAGCCCATCGACCTGGGCGAGCGGGTGAGCAAGTATCACGTCGAAATCAAGCAGGACGGCGCCTGGAACACGACCCCCTTGACCACGTCAGGCGCGAAGATTCAGGGCACGGTCATCGGGCAGCGCCAGCTATGGCAGCTCAACTCGACGACCGCCGAGGCCATTGCGCTCGTCATCGATTCCGCCCGGGACGTTCCCGCCATCGCCGAATTCAGCGTGATGACCGCCCCAGGCGTAAGCACGCCAGACGCGGGCCCCATCACCGGCAACGACGGCACGCTGTGCCCATTGCCCGCCACCCCGCTCATCACCGACTTCACTTTCACGCCATCCGACAGTGGTACGACGGACACGACCAAGGTGCCCTTCGGCAGTAGTGGCTCGTTGTCGGGCGGCGAGTACGTCTACCCAACCGGTACGGACAGCTATCCGCTCACCTCGGACGTGAGTGCCAGCAACTGGCACATCAGCGGAAACGTGGGCACCTACTCGGGCCTCGGCCTCTACTTCGACGGCTGCAACGTGGTCGACGCCTCCAAGTACCAAGGGATTTCCTTCAAAATCTCGGGTTCGATGGGCGGCAACCAACTCACCTTCGGGGTTTCGACGTTGAACGACTCGATTGCCGCCGGATGGATCAATACCAACGGCGGAAACTCCACCGCACCCGGCCGGTGCATTCCGACCTCCGGTACCGGCCAGTACTCCGAACAAGGCTGTTCGACCCCAACCAAGACAATCCCAGTGACCTCGACGCCAGCCGTGGTGAACGTTCTATGGAGTGATCTTACCGGCGGCAGCCCGGAAGCCACTGTCGCCACGCCGGCGGAGATCACGGGCATCTATTGGACCTTGCCGTGGTCGTACGGAGGCACGCCCTACCCGGTCGACATCGTGATCGACGACCTTTCGTTCATCCCCTGAACGCGAAGGCTTGCGGTAGAACGCAAGTCAGCGCGAATTCTTGTCGTGCCGCCTGCGCAGCACCAGCAGGAACACATCGTTCTCGCGCAACCACAATTCGTGGGCGTAGGTGTCGTCGGCGTGAACCGTGACCGTTCGATCCTCGATCGGCTTGCCCGAGCTCGCGGCCTGGAGGCGCTCGACCTGGGCGCGGGTGAGCTGTCCGGGAGAGCCTAGATCCCGGTAGCTGGTGTACGCATCGTTGACGCGATAGCCGACCTGATAGATGGTCTGCTGGTAGCGGCCCGCGGGGACGTGGCTGATGTGGATCTTGACTTTGCCTTTGCCGGCTGCCGGCAGATCCCGTTTGTAGAAGACCTGGTCGTTTTCCGAACTCTCAGGGTTGGCGACGGTGAAGTCCCAAAGCAGGACTTGCAGGTTGCCCGCCTCGTCTTTGGTGACGTACGAAGCCGGGTCAGTCGAGGCCAGCTCGGTCGGGCCAAGCCGGTTCAGGAATTGATAGGCAAAGAAGGCCGGCTTTCGGATGTCCTGGTAGTTCAGCAGGCCGAAACCGCCATGAAACGGCGTGAAGCGCGGCCCGGCTTCCTCGAAGATGTCGGTGAAGACCCAGTAAGACATCGAATTCACAGCCGCGCCCGACTTCTTGAGCTTATCGAGAATGAACGAGGCGCTGTGATAGCTGTCGTGGACCGGGTCGGTGGGCGTATACGAGGTGCTCCACTCGGTGAAGTGGAGCTCTAGCTTCGGCAGCGGCGAGGCCGCGATTTGCTCGCGCATGCGGAGCACGTTGCCGTAGATGCTACGTGGATTGTGCGAAAGGATGGTGCCCGCATTGCCGGTTTCGTCCAAGTGGCCAACGTCGACCGCGTAGTCGTGGGTGGAGGCAAAATCGACGGGCACGTTGTTGGCTGCGCAGTAGTTGATGAATTCAGGCAACCAGGCGCAACCCGCGGTGGCCGGACCGCCCACTCGGTAGGCCGGCGAAATACCTTTGATCGCGCGCGCGGTACGTGCGTAGAGGTCGAAGTAGTCCTGCTGGGTGCCGGCGAAGAACCCATCTAGGTTGGGCTCATTCCACACTTCGAAGTACCAGGTGCGCACCTCGGCCTCGCCGTAGCGCTCGGTGAAATGCCTGACGAGCGAGCGAATCAAGTCTTCCCATTTTTTCGCATCCTTGGGCTTGGTAACGTTGCCCTTCCACCAGAAGATGGTCTTGCTGCCGCTGGCGAGGGCGCCCGGGCAGAAGCCGAGCTCGACGAACGGCTTCATGTGGATGCGCTGGAGGAAATCATAGACCTCGTCGATGTACTGCCAGTTGTACTCCGGCCTCCCGTTCCTATCCTCGCGGTACACACCCATGTCGTCGCCGAGCAACCCGTGCATGCGAACATAGGTGAAACCACATTCCTGCTTGACGTAAGCGAGCTGGCGCTGCCAGTCAGCGCGCAATCCCTCCGCTACCCTACCCGCCCCGACGCATGCCTTGGGCATGGGGTTGAGCGGGCCTTCGACCACCCGTACGTCAGCGGATAGGATGCGGTCGGCTGAAGGCGCGGACTCGGCCGCGGTTGCGGAGAATGCGATGGCGAAAAGACCAAGGATGAAGCGGGTCATGAATCAGACTGTATCCGACTAGGGCAGCAGTGCGCGCCGGTTGCTGGCGCGCGTGACGAGGGAAATCGTTGCCGCAGAAAGGCCGCTCGACTGTGCGGTGAGCCTCACCGTGCCGCTCTGACTCGTTGTTTGGATAATGGTCTGCGCTAGTCCAGCGAAGACGCTGCGGCGCCATTCGGGCGAGCGCGGTTGCTCTACCAAACGCAGCATCACGCCCTTGTTGATACCCGCGGCGTCGCCCCAGTTGGCCAAGGTAACCGCGACCGAGTTCTCCCCCGGACGGAGCAGCGCCTTCACGTCGTACACCGATGGCGCGCGTGGGTCGCCGGTCGGGGCGATCTTGCGACCATTCAGAAAGACCGCGATGCCGCCGTCGATCTTGCCGAACCACAGCTCCACACCTGAGGCTGCCAAGTCTTCCGCCGAAACCGTGAAACGCGTGCGAAAGACCGCCCGGTCGTTCGGGGCAAGCGGGCCGCGCTCGCTGCGCACGTCGGCCTTGGCCCACCGGGAATCGTCGAAATTGGCAGAGATTTCCGGCAAGTCAGGGGCGTACGAATCGGCGACCTTCTTCCAGCGCCAGTCATCCAGCGCGCGCGTGCGCAAGGTCGGCGCCGCAACAAACTTGTCGGGCTCGTGGGAGCTGGGGTCGCCGTTGCCGACGCCGATGATTCGCCCCGGCCCTTCGAGCTTGAAAGTAATTAGGTTTGCCGCGGCCGGGACAAAGCGGCCCTGCTCGTCGACGACCGACACCGCGACGACCGCGATGTCCTCGCCATCGGCATCGAGGATCGAGCGATCGGCAACCAGCCTGACCGCCGCAAATGCGCCCGTGGTTTCGACCTTAGCTTCTGCGACGACTTGCCCGCCTCTGTATCCCTTGGCGGAAAGAACCCCCGGCTGGTAGGCCACTTTCCACTTGAGCTCGGAAACGCGTTTCATGGTCTGCCGACCCAAGCTCCTACCATTGAGAAATAGCTCCACTTCGTCGCAGTTGGAGAGCGCACGGACGTCGATCGCTTGCCCTTCCCGACCTGGCCAATTCCAGTGTGGCAAGAGGTGCAGGACCGGCCTTTCGGTCCACCAGGCCTGATAGTTCCAGAAGTTGTCCTTCGGGAATCCGCAGGTGTCGAGGACTCCGAAGTGCGAGCTGATGCAAGGCCAGCCGTAGGGGGTCGGCTCCCCGCGATAGTCGAAGCCGGTCCAGATGAAGCCGCCTGACAGCCACGGACGCGCGTCGAAGAAGCTCCACCACTCTTTCGCCGTGTTGGACCAGCTGGTCTTGTTGTCGTCGTACGCGCTCACGTAACCGTGTTGCTTATCGTTGGCGTAGATGCCGCGGGTGGAGACGGTGCTGCCCTGTTCGCTGCCAAGGTTCGGCTGTCGCGGATGGGCGGCATGGTAATCATCCATGTCCTTGCCGACATGGTAGTTCCATCCGCGTGCTTCAATGATTTCGTTGATCCCGGTGAACTCGTTGCCGACGGGCGCGGCGTAGGTCACCGGCCGCGAGGGGTCCAGGCGCTTGAGCGCGTCTTGCATGCTGGCCGCGACTTGACGACCCGCGGGGGTCTCTTGAACCGACCACTCTTCGTTCGCGATGGACCAGATCGCAACGCTGGGATGGTTACGATCGCGACGGACGAGCTCTTCGAGCCAACGCGAATGCAGCGAGTCGCTGGCGAGCAACCGGCTTTCATCCATGACCAACATGCCGAGGTGGTCGCAAGCCTCGAGCAGCTCCGGCGTGGGCGGATTGTGCGCGGTCCGGTAGGCGTTGGTGCCCATCTCTTTCAACTTGGCCACGCGAAAGTACTGAAGCCGATCCGGCATCGCCGAGCCAACGCCGGCGTGGTCTTGGTGATTGCACGTGCCCTTGATGACGTAGGGCTTTCCGTTCAAGAGGAATCCCTTGTCAGAGTCGAAAGCCACGGTGCGAATGCCGAATTCCGTCTCCAGGCGGTCGGTGACCTTGCCTCCGCTCGAGACTTCGGTGACCAAGCGATAGAGCCTAGGCGTCTCCGGCGTCCACAATTCCGGCGCGCGCACGCCGGCGACCTTTTCCACCTCGACCGAGCCTGCGGCGTCGACCTTCGCGGAGCGCTGAGTCTTGGTCACGACCTTCCCATCCGGCCCGAAAACCGTCCACGTCACACTCGCCTGGGCGGTTTTACCGCTGGTATTACCCAGCCGGGTTTGCAAATGAATCTCGGCCGGGCCGACCGGGACATTGTTCTTGAAGCCGCTGTAGACGAAAACACCGTCCGGGGCGATCGCGAGCGGCGAGGTCTTCACCAACCACACGTGGCGGTAGATGCCCGCGCCCTCATAGAACCAGCCTTCGAATTGCGAGGCATCGACGCGAACCGCGACGACGTTCTTCCCCCCGACGTTCACGATGTCGGTGATGTCGTAACGAAAACTCCCGTAGCCGCTGTCGTGGCGGCCGACGAACCATCCATTCACGAACATCGTGCTGTCGCGGAAGACCCCGTCGAACTCCAACCAGATACGACGGCCAGCATCGCTCTTCGGCGATTCGAAGGTGCGGCGGTACCACCCCACGCTGTTTTGCAGAAAGCCGTCGCCCACGGGCTTGAAGCCGTGCGGGCCATCGGCTTTGGCATCGAATGGCAACTCCACCGCCCAGTCGTGCGGCAAGTCCACGCGCCGCCAGCTGGCATCGCTGAAGTCGACGCTGGCCGGTCCGTACCCACTGCCAGCTTTGGCCAGGCTTTGCGCCGTCCCCCATTCGTTTCCTAGATGGAACCGCCAACCGAAGTCCGCCAGCAAACGTTCGCGGGGGCCGGTGTCGGCAGCGACCGCCGAGCTGGCAGCGAGGCCGAGGGTGAGGGGAACGAGGCCGAGAAAGATGCCGTGGTTGAGAGTGCTCATGGTGGAGGCAATCCCCTGATACCACAATTCCCCTCGCCAATCGCGTTCGGCTTCAGCGTCTATGGCGGCGCAGACGTCCTATCTTCGGCGACCGCCACGGAATCGAAGCCTTTGCCTGCGAAGGCCGAACACCGAGCTTTCGGGCACGTCCGACCTCGCCGAGGTCGGCGACGCTGACCCGCCCGTCCCCGAGCAGCGCCCCCAGAAATCGGCCATATCCTTGGCGGCATTCCCCGCAAAAAGGCTCCTCAGAATCAACCTCGGTGGGGACTCAAGGCTTACGCACGCCCCTGGCACCCATGCCCGGAAGTTGCCTACGCGTCGATGGCACCATGCCTTGGCACCATGCCTGGAGCACCATACCTTGGGCTTAGGCACGCCGCTGGCAACACGCCTTCGGGGAATCGCAAAGCTGTGCAGAATCAACACTCAAAACAGACACACATATCAGGTAGGATGATATCTGAACTTCCCCATCCCTCCTGTCCGCAAACGTCAATGACCTGAATCCAGTCGGTTTGGGTGACTTGTGGGGACATTGTCAGATTCAAGGTCGTGTCCGAGGCGTTCTTAACGTATTTCGGAGTAAGCAGCAGCTTGGTCGAAGTCGCAGCCGACGTGTAGTACCATTGTATAGAGTTGGGCGGGGCCGAAGCGCTTGACAGGGTTGCATACAAAGTGGTCCAACCGATATAGGCAACTGTGCAGTCTGGAGCCTGTGACGAAGGAGTCACGGTAACCTGAGGCGGAGGGTAGACAGAAACTGATTGAGATGCATCTGAAGTGTTGCTGCAAGGTCCTTCTGCGCGAACAAAGTACGTCGTAGTTGAAGCGGGCGATACGGTAATCGAAGCTCCGGTGCCTATGGCCCCAGTGTGGGATGAATTCGTGTACCACACCCAGGAAGCGCCAGCCCCCAGCGAACCGCCTGATACGGTGAGCTTTGTCTGAGTGCCTGAGCAGATAGGGGTTGTTCCCGAGAGCGTGATCCCCGTTGGCGGCGAGGATGCCCCAGCGTTCACGCATGCGGAACCGCAGTATTGCAGTCCCGCGCTGCAGGAAGTAGTAAGGACTTCGATGCCCCCGATGGTCGCGTTGTCCGTCACGGTGTTGAATTTGATCACGATCTGCCCCGAAGCATCGGGCGTTGCAGTGAAGTCACGCACCACGGCCTTGTACTGTGCGCCGGCCGCGGCAAATACATCGAAGTTCGACAACACAGTGGTGCCGTTGATCAAGACATTGAAGACCCGCTTCCCAGTGGCCGTCCAGTAAAGCTCGGCGAAATGCAGGCGGATGGTGTACTGCGTGGAAGCGACAAGACTCGGAAAGGTATAGGTGGAATTGCCGTAGCGTTCGCTCTGGTACACGGCTGCGGGCGCGGCGTTCGTCACGCCGGTTGTGCTGATGGTGTTCGTCACGGTATGCTGGGTTCCGCCCGATCCATAGGCGTCGGCCGCAAACGGCGAAACTGCGCTGCTGCTGCCGGCGTTGATTCTATAGATGGCAACTGGCGCTGGTGCCGATCCAACCGTGATGGTCGCCACGCCGATGAGGCTGCCGCTTGCGGCCTGGATGGTATACGGCCCGCCGGTGCTGGTCCCAGCCGTGAACAGGCCGCCCGTGCTAACGGTGCCACCGCCAGTCACGGTCCAAGTGAAGCTGGGTTGCGGAGTCATGTTGGTCCCAAACTGATTCCGCGCGGTTGCTGTGAACTGCTGTGTCGCAGAGGTGAGTACGGTTGCGGAGGCAGGAGTGACAACGATGCTGGTCAGCGTCGGGTTGACAGTCACACCCACGGCGCTCGCAGCCGTCAGGTTCCCTTGGTCCTTGACCGTCACCTGGAACGAATACGAGCCGGCTGCGGTGAAGGTCGCCGTCGTGTTCTTGGCCCCGTTGGTGCCGTTGGCGCTGAAGGAAACCGACGCGGGCGGTGTGCCAGTCGTGGTCCAAGTGTACGTCAGGTTCGCTTCCCCGCCATCATCGGCGCCGAGGACCGACAGAGTCGTAGAGGATCCAGTGACGGTACTGGGGCTGGCGAAAGCTACCGTTGCGATGGTCGGAGGATTGTTAACCCCAGCGTCGTCCGAGAAAGTTGTTGAGATCACGGCCCCGCCCGGCCGGCGAAGCACGATAGTGACCGGGGTAGACTGGCCTGCAGCCAATTGGACCACAACGGGTGCGTCGCTCACCCAGGTGAGTGGAGTCTGGGCAGTGACCTGAGAACAGGCAGCATTGTAGGCCCCCTCGGTCAAGGTGACAGTTCCGGTCGGCAATCCCGTCGCGGTCATGGTGGCCGCCTGGGAGGGCGTCACGTCAAAACTGCGGGTCACGGTTGAACCAGTGGCCGCGGCGGTCAGCACGATGCACTTCACGTCTGCCGGCACCGCCGTAGTCGTTAGCGACACCGAGGCGGATTCCACGCCACCTCCTGTGGTCGAGACAGGTCCGCCGCTGCAGGAGACCAGACCAAGCAACAACTGCAAGCTGCTGCCGAGAACTAGAAGCCCACGAGATCTTGAATGTGACAATTTACGATTGTTCATGGTGTGGCCCGGGACCATAGGATGGCTACGGCATGCCGTCAACCATCAAGTTCGGGCACAGGAACTAGGCGTTCGAGTCCGGCGCGGCTGCCTTGCCTGGTGTCGCCTCACGGAATCGAAATCTTCGCCTGCGAAGGCCGAACACCCCGGCGAGCAGGCCGACAATCAGCATCGTTCGGGACGGTCCGCGGGTGCCCCCGATGCCGCAGGAACAGCCGGAAGACGAGCCGCCGGCGGACGAAGATCCACCTGACCCGGAATTGCCCCCGCTCACTACACCCCCGCTGGCTTCGACGTTGCCACCCGAGCTGCCGACCTGCGTGCCAGCCGATGTCCCACCCGCGCCGCCGCCCCCTGCGCCGCCGCCCACGCTGCCGCCCACACCACCACGCGTACCGCCACCCGAGCCTCCGGTCCCGCTGCCGGCCACGCCGCCGCTGGCTCTGCCACCTGCGCCGCCGCTCACGCTGCCGCCAGCACCGCCTGCCGCGCTACCCGCTGCCCCCCCGGCAGCGCCCCCGGCTCCGCCGTCGATCGAGCCCCCGATCCCCCCGGTTCCCGGCAAGCCGGGCTGCGGTTGGAACATCAGCCAATTGAGATGCACGGCGCCACCAAACACGACGTACAGGCGGGCCACTCCGGTCGCTGGCTGGTCAAGCGTGCAGGTCTGAGTCGCCCAGACATTGGAAGTGGAGCTCACCGTGCAGTTGCCCAGCAGCGTGCCGTCCTGCGCATCCGCATGCAATTCGAGGGTGGTGTCGCTCTGGGACTTCACCCGGAGCTGAACCCTGGCTGCCCCATCGTCAGTGTAGTCAACGTTCTCGAAGTAGACATAGCTGCCACTTCCGGCCGATATCGATTGCCCCAGAGTATCATCGTTGCTGTCCTCTTTGGTCACGCCGGATTGGCCGTCGTAGTCCTCGCCCTCGATCTCCACGAGAGCATTGCGGCCGGTCAATGGGCGCTTCAGGCCAAGGATAATGAGCGTGCCCGCCTGCCTATTGAGCGTAAACGAGGTACTGAACGAGGTGTCCACTGTCTGCTTGCTGACTGGTTGAAGCAGTGCCAGGTGTTGCGCCTTTCGCATCTCTTGCAACTGCGCCTCGGTTGGGCTCTTGGGGTTACCCTGATTCACCCAGACCGAGTAAGGGTTGCTGCGGGTCGCGTCAACGATGAATTGGGTTACGAAGATCTCCTTCCCTGCCAGGGCAGGGGGCAAATTGTTCACGTTCACGGTCACGCTGTCGGAGCCCGTGGTCTTGATGGTCGCGAAGTAGTCGTAGACGATGATTTGGATCTCATCCGCGCCGTCGGATTCGGTCGCCATGGCATCGACGCCGTCACCGCCCACGCCCCCACTTGACTGCAAACGCTTGGGACCAAGGTAGTTCAGCATCTTGAAGCCATTGAACGCGGCCTTGCGGATGCCCTGAAACGTCATGAGGCCGAACACCGAGCCGAACGGAAGGGCTCCGCCCTGCTGCAGGATGTACGAATCCGCATCCTTGCCGTGCTCGCCGAACACGTCCGACACGACCCAGTACGAGAAGACATCGAGTGGCGGCGTGTCGCCATTGTTCTTGTCGGAAAGCAGCTTGACGCTCTTCAAGATGAACGGCGCATTGGCATGGCTGTCCATGCTCACGACCCCGTCGTTCGTGCCGCCGCCCTGGCCCGAATACGACGAATTCCATTCCGTGTTGAACGATTTGACCGCCGCAGTGGTGAAGCCTGCGCCGGTGATCTGTCCTACCCGGTTGCTGTTGTCATCGACGCAGCTCGTGGCGTTTACCGGTGAACTCCCATCGCCGCCCGGGTAGCAGTGAGACGACACAAATGTCACGCGTTTGTTCGCGCTCTTGCAGTGCTGCAAGAAATCGCCGATCGGACCATAGTAGGTCGACCCCGGACCCCCAATCAAGATATTGGGGAGCACGGAGGTCGCGGCGTCGACCGCAGTGTCATACAGGACATAATAGTCACTCATTTTCTGGGCGGTGGCCTCGTTCGCATCCATGCCGTTCCAGAACCCCGGATAATCCGGCTCGTTCCACACCTCCCAGTACCACTGGCCAACGTCATCTGCGCCGTACTTGTCCACGCAGTGCTGGACTATCGCTGTGATGAAATCTTTGTACGCATCGTAGTCTTTGGGCGGGCTGTGATAGTCGCCGCCAATCGCCAGCGCCGTAGGCATGAAATCCAGCTCCATGAGCGGCCGCATTCCTGCTGAAACGATGGCGGTCAAATAGGTGTCGAATTTCGTCCAGTCGTAGGAGCCCGCTGCTTTGTAAATGCCAATGTCGTCGTTTAGGACGCCGTGGCCCCGCACGCGCATCATGCCGAGCTCACGGTTTGCAATCTTGTAGTGCGTCTGCAAATCCGAACGCAAAGTCAGGCTGGCCGTACCGGTGCCCACGCTGGCGGACCAAAAGCGCGGATTCCCCGCGGCCTGCTTTGCTGCGTCCACGCTAATGGTGTAGGTGATCGCGCTCGCTACCCGCGGAGATGTCAGAACCAGTAGTCCGACCGCGACAGTCGCCACGAACGGCGCCGAACGGTGGCAACGAGGGCCGCAAGTAGCTCTCGGTCTCGATGTACCTGTGCTGAATTGCATTGTCATATCGTTTCGCCACTTTCTGCCCAAGTTCCAATGGTGGCAAGATGAAAACGCACAGCCGCTTGGAAATGAGCAATGGTCGAAATGTTCGAAGACGGATCTATATGTAGCGGCGACTGCCGCCACTCCGAGGCAGCCGGCGAGCCAAAACGAGCTGGTCGTGATCGGGTACGCCCTTTCCGGGCTCTACCGAGCGCCGGATCGTATTGGCCGACGGGCGCGCCGCGATGCCAGCGCTACGGCCCGACGGGAACCGGCCAGCCATCCGAATCCCACAGAAGCTCCGCGATACGCAGCGTGATGGCGCCGCCGGGCTTGGCGTACGCGTGGTAGACCAGGTAGGCTTGGTTGCCAACGAACATCACGGATTGCCCGCCGGGCCCTGCAAAACTCGCGTCCCCTTCGGCCATCAACGTTCCGCCCCCCTGCAGCGCTGCCGTGCCCGCCTTGTCCGCGAAGGGTCCGGTCACACTCGTGCCGCGCACGACTCGAATGTTGTAGGTGCTGTTGGCGCCTTTGCAGCAAGTATCCCAGGACATGAACAAGTAGTAGTACCCGCAACGCCTGACCATGAAGGGCGCTTCCAAGGCGCCACCGCTTTTCGGACGGTCGGCGATGGCCGTGACCGTGGTGCCAACCCGTTTGCCCGCGGAATCGATTTGGATAACCTTGATGCCGCTCCAGAAGCTGCCCAAAGTCAACCAAGGCTTCCCGTCGGTGTCGATGACCACATTGGGATCGATGGCATTCCAGTTGTCGCTGCTGTCCACGTTGGAACAGATGGTGGCTGCGCCGTCGTCGGTCCAAGATCCGGAGGCGAGCGAATCGCGCGTGGCGTGTCCAATGCACGACTTGTTCGAACCAAAGGTCGAGCCCGCGTAGTAGAGGTGGTATTTGCCGCCAAATTGCGAAATGTCCGGCGCCCACAGATCGGTTACGCCCGAGATGGTGTCGGTCAGCCATGTCGGAGCGGCAAACGGCTTGGCAGCGGATTTCCAGGTGGTCATGTTGGTGGAGGTCTCGGCGCCAAGGCCTGTGCAGAAAAGGTAGTAGCTGTTGTCTGCGGCGATGGCCGACGGATCGTGGGCAACGAGATTGCCAGTGAGGGAAAATACCTTGGGCGGTGACGCGGAATCGTAGACGCCCACGTCGCATCGATCGGGGCTACCTCCGGAGCCACCGCCGGCACCGCCTCCAATGGCGGTTGAGCCGCCCGCGCCGACGATGCCTCCGGTTGCGAGGGCGCCTCCGGTTGCGAGGGCGCCACCACCACCGCTTCCTCCCGTGCGGCCGGCGTCGGAATTGGTCCGCCCACCGGCGCCGGCATCGACAGCACCTCCAGCAGAGGTTGCGCCACCCGTGGCGCCGCCGGTGACCGTGCTGCCTCCGGCCTGCGTGGTACCGCCCGCAGCAACGCCTCCCGCGCTGGAAGCGCCGCCCGCGCTGCCGGAGCCGCCCGATGAAACAACTCCGCCCGTGGTTCCGCCAGAGCCCACGTTTCCGCCCACCGCCTGTCCACCTGATCCGACGGCACCGCCCGCGCCTATCTTTCCGCCACCCCCAGCCGGACCGCCCGATCCTTGGTCGGAACAACCGATGACGAGGCAACACGTCGCCCAAAGAGCCGCGTTGACGGGAAGAACGGACTTCCTGGCCGAAAGTTGTCTGTTTCTCATCGCCTGATTGCGTGTGGGCACAATGCCCGGCAAGGTGGACTCTACTGAAGAAGTCTTGTCGGCGCTCAAGTCATCTGCTGATGAGGCCGCATCCACCGTAGTCTACTCCATCGCGCGCTTCGACGTCCTGTCAGTTCAAAGCTGGAGGATGCCTGAGCATTGATGAATGGATTGCCCGTGAGCCAAGTATCGATCGCACGCTGGCCGACCATGATTCCGGTGCGGAATCATGGCTGACTGGCCACTTGCTGCAGAAGAGATGGTACCTGCCGTCGCTGGCCTTGATGATCTTTCCATCCCAATAGCGCCAATTGGCCGTGTCCTCGATGCCGTTGCCCGGGTCCCGAGGACCCACGGGCGCGTAGCCCCATCCGGACGTCGTCTACTTGCCGACGATGGGAATCAGCTGGAAGTAGTCGATCATCGTCTTGGCCGCCGCCGGAGACGTGACGCATACCAAAGAAGCCGCTCTGTGAGTCAACACGATCAGGCGAGGGCGCCTGAAACGGGACAGACTAGACGCCATGGGCTAACGCGGCTTCCCGAGTCATCCGGCAGCCACCGCCGGCGTAGGTGCGATACAATGGCAGTTGTTCGCGAACACAATCTTGGCCCAAAGTCTGAGCCAATAGGCGTCCAACCCGCTACTGCATATCGAGATGGGAATTCTACCGAAAACCTGCGGAGGAATATCGTGACACGAAGCTCGCTAATCAGTCTCCTTTCCCTCGCTGTTTCGTTTGGTGCTATCGCTTGTTCGTCGGATGCTCCGACGCCACCAAATGGGACTGGCGGCCAGGGCTCTGGTGGTGTGGCGTCGAGTGGCGGCGCCAACTCTGGGGGCACTACTGGCACCGCCCAAACGGGTCAGGGTGGCACCTCCGCGACAGGCGGCACATCCGCGACAGGCGGCACCTCTGCGACAGGCGGCACCTCTGCGACAGGCGGCAGTTCCTCCGGACCGACTGGGGGAGTGACGAGCACCGGCGGGTCGGCTGGCAACGGCGGAACTACCAGCACGGCAGGCGGCGGAACCGGTGGCACCGCGGTCGGCGGCGCCGGCGGAAGCGCAGGCTCGACGGGGACAGGCGGCACAGGACCAGCTTCAGGTGGGCGCTCGGGCGCAGACGCGGGCGCGGGCCGCGACGGAGCGGCGCCCGGCACCGGCGGCAGGAACAGCGGCGGATCCGGGGGACAGGGTGGTGGTACAGGCGGTCAATCGACCCCCGATGGATCCATGGGTGGCAGTGGCGGTTCAACCGCATACAACCCCTGCAAGGCC
>PMJO01000210.1 GCA_003158455.1 Myxococcales bacterium
GCTTCCGTTCCCGCCATCGTGGTAGCCCGTCACGCAAGTCCCAATCGACGCGCAGACTCCGTTCCCGCCGTTGTGGTAGCCGATCACGCAAGTCCCGGTCCCCACACAGGTCCCGTTGCCACCATCATGGTAGCCGCTAGCACAGACCGCCTGAACGCAAACTCCGGAGCCATTGTCGTGGTAGCCAGCCGAGCACTTCCCCGCCGCGACGCAAGCAGCATCACCTCCGTCGTGATACCCAGTAGCGCACCCGCTCCTAGCACAGGCCCCGGTACCGTCATTATGATAGCCGACCACGCAAACCCCAGCGAGCCGGCAAGTGCCATCACCTCCGTCGTGATACCCAGCAGCACACCCACTCACAACGCAAAGCCCGGTGCCGTTGTTGTGGTACCCAGCCGAGCAAGTCCCGTCGACCACGCAGGTCCCGTCCCCGCCATCATGGTAGCCGAGACCGCACCCCACAGAGCCGTCGACCGGATACAACCCGCTGTCTTGCCCGCCAGCGGCCTTGTCCGCGGGAGCATCTGGCGTGCCCGGAGCATCCGTGCCCGCCAAGTCGAGAGCGCGGCCTACCTCCGCGGGGATTGACCGCTCGGTGGCGCCATCGCGAACCCCGCTATCCACGACAACCACATCCCCCGCTCCGCCGTCCAGGCTGCCGGCGCCGCCCGAGTCTTTCTCTGCGCCCCGACGGTCAACCGAGGCATCCTTGGGCGTGGTGGAACTCCCTCCGCAGCCAAGAACCCCAAGTGCAATTGCCAACGTAGTTCCAGACGCCCATCGAATGCTTCTCATGGTGACCCTCCTGTGGACCGCAACGTAGCGAGACAGATTTGGGGGGAGTTTAGGAGCGTGATGTGGGTGGAGTCAATGGCAAATTCGATGGATGCAAATTTGATGGACGAGTGCGTTAGTGCTCCGGCCGCCAAACCTGCCTAGCCTGCCTTCGAACACTAGACCCAGCTTTGGCTTGGTCGTACCATCAGGCACCAAGACGATGACCGGAGGCTTCCTTGACCATCGCGCGCCCGCTCCACGGTGAGCCTGATGCCACGCCGTCCCCCGCACAGGGCGCGGGCCTTCCCACGGCAGCGGAGTTGTTGCCCCAGATCAAGGCTGCGATCGCCGCCCGACAGTTCGACCGAGCCGTCGGGCTGTTGCGGTCGGGCATCGACCCGACGCTGGACATCACTGCCGCGCTGGCCCTGCATCGACACTTGCAGCGGCTTCGCGGCGAGGTGCCCGCCGCGAAGGTGATCAAGCTCGCCCTGGTGAGCAGCTTCACGGCGACCCAGCTGAAGCCGCTGGTCGAGCTGTTCCTGTTCGCGGGAGGAGTTCACGCCGATATCTACCTCCCGGACTATGGACTAATGCGCCAGGAAGTCCTCGATCCCGATTCTCAGCTTTTCGCGCAGAAGCCGGCCACCGTCATCCTGGCCACGAGCTGGCGGGATTTGGTTCACAGGCCAAGTCCGAGCCAAAAAAGGGATGCGACGGATCGGATGGTGACCGCGGAGGTCAGCCATTGGTCGGCGATGTGGGAGACCATTCACGGCCGTCTGGGCTGCCAGGTCATCCAGAACAACTTCGACGCACCTCCGTGGCGGGCGCTCGACAATCTGGAGACCCGTGATCCCGCAGGCCTTGGCTATTTCGTCGCTCGGGTCAACATCGCGTTGCAGGAAGTTGCACCCCCTTTCGTGACTATTCACGATCTCGACCACCTGGCGGCCGCGCACGGTCGGTGGATCTGGAACGATGAGCACTATTTTCATCTCGCGAAGATTCCCTGCGCTCCGGAATGCCAGGTCGACTACGCGCACAGCCTGGCCTCATTGATCCTTGCCCAGGAGGGCCTGAGCAAGAAGTGTCTTGTCCTAGATCTCGACAACACGCTGTGGGGGGGCGTGATCGGCGACGATGGTGTGGCCGGTATTCGTCTGGGTCAGGGCGACGCCGAGGGGGAAGCATTCTTGGCGTTTCAGCGCTACGCGAAGGCGCTCAGGGCGCGGGGTGTAGTGCTTGCGGTCTGCAGCAAGAACGAGCACGCCATCGCCAAGGAAGCCTTCGACAAGCATCCGGAGATGGTGCTTACCTACGACGACATATCGTGTTTCGTGGCCAACTGGTCCGACAAGGCCACGAACTTGCGAGAGATCGCCCGGCGGCTCAACATCGGGCTGAACTCGTTGGTTCTGGTCGACGACAACCCGGCCGAGCGATTGTTGGTTCGGCAGATGGCCCCCGAGGTCGCAGTTCCAGAGATGACGACCGATCCAGCGGAATACATCCGCTGCCTCGACAGACATCGCTACTTCCAGACCGTGTCGATCAGCGATGAGGACTACCAGCGCGCCGAGTACTACCGGGCGAACGCCGCACGGGAGGCCGCCCAGGAAGCGGCGGGCGGGCTGGAGGATTTCCTCCGGTCATTGAATATGGTCGTCCGGGTTGCGCCGATTGGTTCGATGTCGCTTGAGCGCAGTACCCAGCTCATCAACAAATCCAACCAGTTCAACCTCACCACCCGGCGCTATACCTCGGGGGAAATCCTGGCCATCACGGCCGACCCAGCCTGGATTACCTTGACCGTCTCGCTCGCCGATCGATTTGGAGACAACGGGCTCATCAGCGTGCTGATGGTCCGGCTCGATGGAGACGCAATGGACATCGACACCTGGGTGATGAGCTGCCGGGTCCTCAAGCGTCGGGTCGAGAACATGCTGCTCGACGAATTATGCGACCTGGCCACCCAGCGGGGCCTGCGCATGATTCGTGGCACGTATATCCCCACGACGAAGAATAGTCTGGTCGCCGATCACTACCCCGGGCTCGGTTTTGCGCCTGCGTGCATGACCGGCACGCCCGCCCCCGACGGCCGAACCCTCTGGGAGCTGACTCTTTCGGGGCGCACTCCCTTGCCCACGTTCATCGAGGTACGCCGAAATGGATGACATTCTGGAACGTCTGCAGGCCGTATTGCGCGAGGTCTTCGGCGATGACGAGATCGTTGTGACCGACGCGACGACCGGCGATGAGATTGACGGATGGGACTCCTTGATGCACGTCAACATCATCATCGCCGTCGAGAAGCGCTTCGGGGTGAAGTTCGCCGCAGCCGAGATTGCGGCCCTCAAATCAGAGGGACAGAACCTCGGCAATTTCTGCCAACTTCTCTCTCGCAAACTCGCCGCTAAGCGATGAGCGTCTGTAGCGCCGAATTCATCGTAGCGTTCCTGCTGCTGGCCGCGGCCTTCTTCAGGCTCCCCGGGGCAGGCAGCCGCCGCGCCACCCTGGCGCTCGCGAATGTCGCCTTTCTCTATCTTTCCGTGCCCAACTGGGGGAGCTGGATCGCGCTCGGCGTGTTCGTCCTGTCGGGCTACGGCGTGGGCCGCCTCTTGCTTAGGCGCCCGAGCAGCGCCCTGTTCTTCGGATATCTCGCCGCGATGGTCGCGACCTTCATCGTCATCAAGAAGTACGACGTCCTTACGCCGATCTTGCCCGTCGAGGTTCTTCACCATTCCCTGGTCGTGGTCGGTCTCAGCTACATCCTCTTCCGGCAGATCCACTTTCTCGTTGACGTGCTACAGGCCCAGATTCCGGACTTCACCCTGGGCTCGTATCTCAACTATCAGATCAACTTTCTCACCCTCTTGTCTGGACCGATCCAGCGTTTTCAAGAGTTTCGAGCCTACTGGCTCGACCCGCGCCCACTGGCGACGGATCGGCACGATGTTCTTCTCGCGATTCAACGCATCATGGTCGGGACATTGAAGGTCTCCGTCCTCTCCGCGGTTTGCA